>CAZOSO010000052.1:2247-11491 GCA_964582635.1 uncultured Weeksellaceae bacterium
CCGGCTTCGATGGCATTGAGAAGGGTGGACTTCCCGTGATATCCCCCACCTACGATCAAGTTGATCCCCTCGGGTATCAGCATCCCCTCCACCTTGCGGTTCGGAAGCTCAAAGCTTTTTTGAAGGGAGGCGGGCGACTTGAAGGGGATCGCATCCTGGAGCGGTCGTGGATCGACGCCACTCGATCGTGGGAGCACCGATCCATTCGCCACGAAAGCGATGGCATCGTTCTCTCTAAGAAGCTGTCGTAAAGCATCAGCGTCTTCCCGGGTTTTCACGTGCTCTTCCAACTCATCCTTGGGAATCGCATCGAAATAGAGAGAATCTTCTATGACCGAAGGCAGTTCTTCACCGAAGATGGCGGAAGCTTGTTTACCAGCGATCTTGCGCCCGAAAGCTGGTAGGGACACATTGAACCGTATTTCCAAATCCGCCCCATCGAGGAGGACCGAGGTCCGATCCAAGATCTCTTGCCCCGGTTTATCGATAGAAACGGATCCACTCTTTCCGCTCCCGCGATCTCCTTTTACGTGCCGCCGGACGGCTCGATGAAAGTGGCGGGTCAGCAGATCGCGCAGAGCGATGCTCCGGCTTTCCCCCGAAAAGCTCCATTCAGGCATATCGTGCTCCATTCGGATCCGAACGCTGCTAGGGGCAGCGAAGGGATCTCCCTGCACGTGGTCGATGAAGAGCTGGAAATGGCCTGCATCGTAACTTCCCTGGATATCCTTATAAGCTTTATAGCCTTTTCCATCGATCCTTTGCAGTTCACGTTGGAGATCTTCGAGTGTGGACATTTGGAATGTTTTGGTCGCACAAAGGAAGGGTATGAGTGAGAAGAGCACAACCCCGCAACCTGACAGGTTTCGAAACCTGTCAGGTTGCTCGATATTATCTCAAGGTCTTTTCCTTATGAACCTTCAGAAAGTTCTCTCTGTCATGAAAAAGCTTCAATACCTCCTCGCATTCCACTATTCTCCCTCGCTTGAGCAAAACCTCATTGTAAGAAGAAAAAGGCCATTCCCCGGGAAAAGAGCATAAACCCGCCTCCACCGGATTTAAATGGATATAATGGATCAGCTTTTTCAGATAGCTTATACGGTCGATCCTCTTTCTTTTAAAAGGCCGTGAAAAGACCGACCCATGTCTTCCTTCTTGATAATTAAAAGCTTTTGCATAGCTATTGAAGAGCTTTGAAAAGGAAAGAGATATCCGAAGCGAAGCATCGATTTCATCTTCCCCTTCAATAGGAGGTTTCTCCAAATCACTTGCATCTTTTATCCTGATCAGAAAGTGGAAATGATCGGGCATAATGCAAAAAGCAAAAGTCCTGGCCACCGGGCTTATGAACTGAAGGTATTTCTCGAGGAAGAAAGCCCTGTTTTCCTCATTATAGAAAATCTTCAGGCCTCCATTGGAACGATTGTAGATATGATACATCCCCTCCGGATGTAACTTGAGATCATCCTTACCCATTTTAAATCCTTTTTATTCTTATAACGAATATAATCGACCTGACAGGTTTCGAAACCTGTCAGGTCGATACCTTCGAACCCAAAAAGGAAATGGAGTCCCTGAACCCTCCTATCGAGGATTATGCCCAGGCATGGAGCAGCCCAGAACCGGATATCCTCAAAGAGCTGAACCAAGAAACCCACGATAAAGCATCAAAACCCCGTATGCTATCCGGACACCTTCAAGGCCGGATCCTTAGCATGTTCGCCCATATGGTGCGGCCGAAACAGGTGCTCGACATCGGGACTTACACAGGATATTCTGCGATATGCTTGGCTGAGGGTCTGAAAGAAGGAGGGGTCGTCCGTACCGTCGACAAGAACGATGAGCTGCAAGAGATCGTCGAACGTTATATTCAGAAGGCCGGGTTCACAGACCGCATCAGCTACCACTTAGGGAATGCCCTTGAGTTGATCGATGAATGGGAAGGCCCTTTTGATCTGGTCTTTATCGACGCGGACAAGGAGAATTACACCTACTACTACGACCGGATCTTCGACCGGGTCCCCTCCGGGGGCTATATCATCGCTGATAATGTGCTCTGGAAGGGAAAGGTGCTCGAAAGCAAAGAAGAAGCGGATAAACTCACACAAGCCATCCACACCTACAACGAAAAAATACGAGCGGACGAACGGGTGGAAAATGTGATCCTACCGGTCCGGGATGGGCTTTCGATCGCCCGAAAGCGGTGATCCCGGAACGATCAAAGCACTTTACCCGCCAGTAAATACAGGATCAAAACACAAAGGCCGATACTCCCTCCTATATTAAGAAGGGTCCATCCCCAATATCCCTCTTTCATGAGCTGAAGGGATTCGAAGCTAAAAGTCGAAAAAGTGCTCAATCCCCCGCAGAATCCAACGATCAGGAACCCTTTTCGCTCAAAAGGCATTTCTGGATACTTGGAGAAAAACAAGAGTAAGAAAGCAAAGACCACACAGCTCAGAACATTGGCTAAAAGAGTTCCTAAGGGAAAGAGTCCATTGTAAAACCCAGAGACCATACGGCCGATCCCATAGCGCAATAGGCTTCCAGCTCCTCCTCCTAAAAAGATCGCTAGGAGCACTTTCATCCCGTTCGATCTCTTTTTTCAACATATCCAAGGAGCTTTTGATACCCCCAGTGAACGAGAGCTCCGATAAGGATCCCGAGGATCGCCCCGAAAAGAACATCGGCCGGATAGTGTTTGCCGAGATAGACCCGGCTATAGCCGATAAGAGCGGCCCATAAATAAAGCCAAAGGAGGATCCGGGAATGAACGTGCTTGAGAGCAAGTCCGATCAGGGTCGCTATACCGAAAAAATTGGCCGCATGAGAGGAAACGAACCCAAATTTCCCTCCACAAGCAACAGGATTGTGAACGTTTTCCAGGACCAGGTTCTTACAGGGGCGATAGCGTTCAAATTGGAATTTGAAGAGCTGGACCGAACTTTGATCGGTCAAAAGGATACTAACTGCGGCGGCCAAAAGGGCTAAGAGGGCACCTTTCGTTCCGTAAGCGCGATAAAGGAGCCATAGGAAAAGGAGGTAGAGCGGAAGCCAAAAAAGCTTTTCGCTAATAAGGGTCATGATACGGTCCCAGACCGGACCTGCATCTCCGTTCAAATAAAGAAAGAGGGCTTGGTCCCAGGCTTCAAAGGTCTCCCACATCGCTTTCTTGTTTAGTGACCGTTCCCCACAGGCGCTCCTTAAGCTCTTTCATTCCTTCTTCTTGAACAGCCGAGATGAAAAAAAGGTCCATATCCCCTTCTACCTGCTCCCTCAGCTCTTCCCGGAGCTCTTCGTCCAAAAGGTCGGCTTTGGAAATGGCTATGAGACGTTCCTTGCGGAGCATGCTGGGATCATAAGCTTCGATCTCTTGGACCAAGGTCCGATATTCTTCCTTCACATCCTCACTGTCCGCGGGGATAAGGAACAAAAGCACTGCATTTCGCTCCACATGACGAAGGAAGCGGTCGCCCATCCCTTTTCCTTCGTGGGACCCCTCGATCAGCCCCGGGATATCAGCCATTACGAAAGAGCGTTCCTCATCCATGAAGACCATCCCTAAAGCCGGTTCGGTGGTGGTGAACGGATAATCGGCCACCTCGGGCTTCGCCCCGCTCAACACGCTTATAAGTGTCGATTTGCCAGCGTTCGGACGTCCTACGAGCCCTACATCGGCAAGAAGCTTCAATTCCATCACTTTCCACTCTTCGCGCCCGGGCTCTCCTTCTTGAGCGAAGCGCGGTGTCTGCTGTGTCGAGCTTTTAAAGTGCGTATTCCCCTTTCCCCCTTTTCCTCCGGGTACTAAAAGTTGTTCCACCCCATCTTCGACCACCTCCATCTCTTCCTCACCGCTCTCAAGATCCGTGATAACAGTCCCCAAGGGAAGTTCAAGGACCACATCCTCCCCGTCTGCCCCGTGCTTATTACCGATACCACCGGGCTCCCCGTTCGCAGCGATCACATGCTTATGGTAGCGAAGGTGGACCAACGTCCATCGGTGCTTGCTCCCCCGAACCATGATATGCCCCCCTCTCCCTCCATCACCACCATCGGGGCCGCCTTTTTGCGTAAAGCGGTCACGGTGGAAATGCACCTTCCCATCCCCTCCTTTCCCGGAGCGGCAACAAACCCGTACATGGTCGATGAAATTGCTCATGGAAGCTAGCTACGGTTTAGAAGATCCTTAAGAAGGGAGTGCGAGTTACTAAAAACCAAGCCCATCAAGGGGAACAGAAACTCCTGAAAATGAAGGCTCTCCTATGTTGGAATTCAGGATCCAGAATTGGAGGACCCTTGCTTCAAACGTCCTCCTATCCTTCCAATTCAGCATCCACGGCCTCAGTGATCCTTCCAAAGATCTCATCGATGGATCCGACGCCTTCGATGGAGCGGAATTTCCCTTGCTCCTGATAATATTCTTTGAGCGGAGCGGTCTTCTTTTCATACTCGCGGATCCGATTGCGTATGGTGGTCTCGTCCTGGTCATCGCTCCTTCCGGATTCCGCTCCCCGCTTGAGCAAGCGTTGGAGAAGCTCCTCCTCGTCCACGTCGAGGGCGAGCATAAGGGTGATCCCCGTTCCTTTTTCCTGCAGGAGTTCATCCAAAGCCTCAGCCTGTTCCTTTGTTCGGGGAAAGCCATCGAATATGAACCCTTTCGCGTTCGGATTTTCTTCGATGCGTGAACGGATCATTCCGATCACCACTTCATCCGGCACCAATTCCCCACGGTCCATGATGTCCTTAGCCTTGCGCCCCAGTTCACTTCCTTTTTCGATCTCGCTCCGCAAAAGGTCGCCTGTTGCCAAATGCACCAATCCATAGTGCTCGATCAAATATTCCGATTGGGTCCCTTTCCCGGCACCGGGAGGGCCAAAGAGTACGATATTCAACATGTTCTCTGGTTTCTGTTCAAGGCAATTTATAAATATCCCGGAGATTCCGGCCTTTGCCATCGTAATCGAGGCCATATCCGACCAAAAAATCATCCGGCACCTCAAGGGCCCGATGCTCGATCGTCCGCTCCCCTCGGTACGCATCCGGTTTAAAGAGCAAGGTCGCTACCCGCACTTCTTTCGGATGATGTTCGTGCAAAGAGCGAAGAATGCTTTTCAAGGTATTCCCGGTATCCACGATATCCTCCAGGATCACGACCGTCCTATCCTCGAGGGCTTCATTCAGTCCCACCAATTGCTTGACCGTTCCGGTACTCGTGGTCCCATGATAAGAAGCCACTTTGACGAATGAGATCTCACAATCGATGTCCAGGTGCTTAAAAAGGTCCGCAGAAAAAAGGAAGGCCCCGTTCAAAACGCTGAGAAAAAGGGGGTTCTTCCCTTCAAGCTCCTCGTTCAGCTCGGCAGCCACCCGCTCCACACCCTGGAGGATATCTTGCTCCTCAAGAAAAAGCTCAAAAGTGCGGTCCGCGATCTGGAGACGTTCTTCCATCCTTGCCGATGCTCAAGGCAAAATTATCGATATTTGAAAGCTAAAGCTCTCAAAAGAGCGGAACTCGTAAATTCAGTATTCCATGAGCAAAGTATTCTACGACCCGGACTACCGTTTGGGGATCCTTGGAGGAGGCCAATTGGGTCGTATGTTGATCCAAAAGGCCACCGACTTCGATGTACGTACGAAAGTGCTGGACCCTTCCGAAGATGCTCCTTGTGCATCGTTGGCCACGGAATTCGTTCAGGGGAGCCTCACCGACTATGATACGGTTATGGAATTCGGAAGGACCGTCGATCTGCTCACCATCGAGATCGAAACGGTCAATGTCGATGCTTTAGAAGCCCTCGAACAAGAGGGCATCACGGTCCATCCCCAACCCTGGATCGTTCGACTGGTTCAGGACAAAGGGGCCCAAAAGGGCTTTTTCGACGCTCACGGTATTCCTTCCCCTGATTACCAACTGATCGAAGGAAAAGAAGGTTTGAAGGAATATGCGGACCGACTCCCGCGTGTCCAAAAGCTCCGAATGGGAGGGTATGACGGCAAGGGTGTCATGGTGCACGATACGCCAGTAAGCTTGGATGAAGGCTTTGACGCCCCGAGTCTTGTCGAAGAAAAGGTGGACATCGATAAAGAGATCGCGGTCCTTGTCTCCCGCAATCCTTCTGATGATGTTCAGATCCACGAACCCGTGGAGATGGAGTTCGACCCGGAGGGAAACCTGGTCCGCTACCTTTTTTGCCCAGCTACCATCGGAGAACAGGTCGGAGCTCAAGCATATAGGATCGCTGAGGATCTGGCCGAGACCATGGGGACCATCGGAGTGATGGCCATCGAAATGTTCGTTACCCATTCCGGCCAAGTCCTCGTGAACGAGATCGCTCCTCGGCCTCACAACAGCGGTCACCATACGATCGAGGCGGACTTGGTCTCTCAATTCGAACAGCATCTCCGAAGCATCCTAGATCTACCTTTAAGCCCCACCAAGAATATCATCCCCGCGGCGATGGTGAATCTTTTGGGCTCCAACGAAGGGGAAGGGGAGGTCGAATTCGACGGGCTCGATGCCTCCGCGGACATTTTCGGGGCTAAATTCCATCTTTACGGGAAAAGCACGAGCAAGCCCTTCCGTAAGATGGGCCATGTCACTGTCTTGGACCAAGAGATGAGCGAAGCCCGGAAAAAAGCGGAACTCATCCGCGAAAAACTCGTCGTAAGACCTAAGAACGCCAATAAGCCCAACAAACTATGAGCGCTCGTGTAGGCATCATAATGGGAAGCCAGTCGGATCTCGAGGTCATGCGTGAAGCCGGGGATATGCTCGATCATTTCGGCATCCCCTACGAGATCGATATCGTTTCCGCTCACCGGACTCCCGATCGCATGCAGGAATATGCTCGCAAAGCCTCCGGTCGCGGTTTGGAGGTCATCATAGCGGGTGCGGGCGGAGCAGCTCACCTACCCGGAATGACAGCCTCCATGACCACCCTTCCAGTGATCGGAGTTCCGATCCGTTCGAGCAATTCCATCGATGGTTGGGATTCCCTCCTTTCCATCGCCCAAATGCCAGGAGGGATCCCCGTGGCCACGGTAGCGGTGAACGGGGCCAAGAATGCGGGGATCCTCGCCGCTCGGATGCTCGGGAACCACGATGAGAAGATCCGCAACCGGTTAGAAGCCTATGAAAAAGAATTGGCCGAGAAGGTGGAGCGCCAGATCCAAGAACTCAAAGGCTGAGCCGATCGAGCTTTAACTCCCTATCCTTCAGCCCAATGAACCTCTCCCGGGCTCTAAAGCAAAAACCTTCCTCCTTTTTTTCATATCTTAGGAATGTGATCAACCCGCATCGATCATGCGCTATTCCTCCTTTTCCATCCTCCTCTTTCTTTTTTGGATCCCTTTTTGCTCAGCGATCAATGACGGGAAAGACTTAGTTTCTGCTGATCAAAAAGGAAAAGCGCTATGGCTTCGGTATCCTTCCATTTCACCCTCCGGAAAGCGGATCGCTTTTGCTTATCAAGGGGATATCTATACGGTCTCTAAGAATGGAGGCCGTGCTCAAAGGTTGACCTCCCATCCTGCCAACGAACTTCACCCGGTATGGTCCCCGGATGGGGAGCAGATCGCCTTTGCATCGGATCGTTACGGGAACGATGACCTTTTCATCATGTCCTCAAAAGGTGGAGCCTCTAAGAGGCTGACTTACTATTCGAGGGACGACCGGCCCAGTGCTTTCACCCCGAACGGAGATGCTGTTATTTTTTCCTCCACTCGGCTCGACGACCATCAAGCCTCGATCTATCCGCATCGAGTCCGGGGTGAACTTTATAGCGTCCCCACCCGAGGAGGAAGGGACAGCATGATAAGCACCATACCCGCCCAAGAAGCGGTCATCAACAAGAACGGTAAGATCCTTTATCAGGATCGAAAAGGCTATGAGGATCCATATCGGAAACATCACACGTCTTCGGTCACCAAGGATATCTGGCTTCACGACCCTCATCAGGACGATTATCGCAAGCTCACGGATTTCGAGGGCGAAGACCGGGATCCGGTATGGGCGGATACAAATTCCTTCTATTTCTTGAGCGAGCGGAACGGGGACTTCAATGTTTTCAAAGGGTCTCTCGCCCAGGATCGCTCCCCTGAAGCCATCACCGATCTGGACCGACATCCCTGTCGCTATCTGAGCATTTCGGATGGAGGCACCCTCTGCTTCAGTCACGATGGCAAGCTTTATACGGTAGAGGACGAAGGGGATCCCCAAGAGGTAGAGGTGATCATTCGGGCCGATCGCCAGGAGAACGAGCGAAAGATCGTCCCCACCAAGGGCAAAGTGGATGAAATGGCCCTTTCTCCGGATGGAAAGGAGATGGCCTTCGTCGACCGAGGTGAGGTCTTCGTGACCGCTGTCGACCACAAAGCCACCAAACGCTTAACGAACACGCATGCCGAAGAGCGCTCGATCGTATGGGGAAAGGACGGACGCTCCCTTATGTATGCCAGTGAACGAGAGGGAAGCTGGAACATTTACCAGGCCTCCATAGCTCGCGATGAAGAACAGCGTTTTTATGCCTCAACGCTTATCGATGAGGAGGAGGTGGTAGCGAACAAGAAGGAAAATTTTCAACCACGGCTATCCCCGGACGGTAAGAAACTGGCCTATTTGGAGGAGCGCACCACCATCAAGGTCAGAGACCTTGAGAAAGATGAAGAATGGGTGGTCCTGCCGGGAAGCAAGAGTTACTCTTACCAAGATGGCGACCAATGGTTCCGATGGGCCCCGAACGGAGAATGGCTACTGGTCCAATACAACGGACACGAACGCTGGCCTCCCAAAGAGGTCGGTGTGGTCGCTTCGGACGGAGAAGGGCAGGTTCATAACCTAACCCATAGTGCCTACAACGACCGAAGGCCGAAATGGGTGATGAACGGAAAGGCCATGCTCTGGTTCTCCGACCGGCATGGCATGCGCAGCCATGGGAGCTGGGGAAGCCAGTTGGACGTTTATGGGATCTTCTTCGACAAAAAGGCCCATGAACGCTTCAACATGAACAAGACCGAGTACGAGCTCTGGAAAGAAAAGCAAGAAGAAGACAAGAAGAAGCAGGAGGATAAGGAGAAGGAAAAAGGACCCTCCGACCCGCTCCTCCCAGATCCCGAGGACCGGAAAGAACGGTTCACGATCCATTCCTCAAAACTTAGCGACGCGACCATTACCCCGGATGGGGAAAAGCTCTATTACCTCAGCCGCTTCGAAAAGGGGTTCGCTCTTTGGAGACACGCCTTTTAT
>CAZOSO010000052.1:11591-13566 GCA_964582635.1 uncultured Weeksellaceae bacterium
ATCATGCTCAGTGAGATGCTCGGAGAGCTCAACGCTTCCCATACCGGTGCCAAATACATCGACCGCAGCAAGAAAAAGAAAGATCGCACCGCTTCCTTGGGGCTTTATCTTGAAAGCCAAAAAGGCATCGATGGCTTGCGCGTCACGGAGGTTATGCCCAATGGCCCCTTGGACAACCCGGACAGCAAAGCTAAAGCGGGGATCGTATTGAAAGCCATCGACGGGAAAACGCTGAACCCAAAAGTGGACCATTGGTCGCTCTTGAACCGCAAGCATGGAAAACAGACCCTCCTCACCTTTTACGACCCGGGATCGGGCGAAACCTGGGAGGAGGTCATCCGACCGGTCTCCCTGGGAAAGGAAAAATCTCTCCGTTACGAGCGTTGGGTGGAACAGCGGAAAGCGATGGTGGACAGCCTTTCGAATGGACAGGTCGGTTATGTGCACGTGAAGAACATGAACGACCCCTCCTTTCGACGCGTCTATAGTGAGCTTTTAGGCCGTTATAACACGCGAGAGGCGGTTATCGTCGACACCCGGTTCAATGGAGGTGGATGGCTTCACGATGACCTTGCACAACTCCTTAGCGGACAGACCTACCTCCGCTTCAATCCCAGGGGGCAGGAGAACTTAGGAGCCGAACCGATCACCCGATGGACCAAAAAAAGCTGCGTGCTGATGAACGAGGGGAATTACTCGGACGGGCATCTCTTCCCCTACGTCTACAAAACCCTCGGCATCGGCAAGTTGATCGGAATGCCGGTTCCTGGAACAGGTACAGCGGTTTGGTGGGAACACCTTATGACCGGGAATATCGTGTTCGGGATCCCGCAGGTCGGAATGGAAACGATGGACGGCACTTTGGTGGAGAACGAAGAGCTCCAACCCCACATCAAACTAGACAATCCGCCTGAGGAAATGGTCCAGGGGAAAGATGCCCAATTGGAACGTGCGGTTCAAGAGATGCTCGGGGAAGAAGAATAAGGGGATGAGGGGAAGGGGCTCCCATTATTGGTAATCCACTCGCTTTTCTTAGCTTAGGAGCCATGAGCTGATGAAGCTCATGATACGGTCCATTTTTTGGATCAAAGACCCGGCTTTAAAGATGAAACCACCGTTTCGTCGTAAAGCCATTCTTCTAACCTCAAAAACTGCGCGACCATGGATAACAAGTTCTTCACCTTCCTCAAACCCTACCTCGATTTCATCGACAAAGGGCATATGTACCGGCGCCCTTTCTCTTGGCTCTATGGCCTGATAGGGGTGATCAACCTCATCATTCCGCTCCTCCTCCTTTATCAATTGCTTAGTGGAGGGGCTTTGACACACTCGGCCAATATGGCCATCGCTTCCATTTTGATCTGGATCGGCGTGGCCGTTGGGGGTTGGTTCAGCTTTCAGATCTGGTGGGATCGGATGTCCCAAGTAAGCTCTTCTTCTGAGGAAAACGATGAATTCGTCGCCACACCGGTCTACTCGCACCTGATCCAAACCCTTGGAGAATGGATCGGAACCTGGATCGGGGTCGTCGGTACCTTCTCCATATTAGTGGCCTGGATCTTTCTGGGGCAAGCAGGAGGTATGATGTTGCAGCGGATGGGGATCCCTTTCCTCGAAGGAGGGCTCATCATGGTGATCCTGACCCCTATTTACGGTTTCCTCCTCATCGTTACTTCTCGCTTCCTTGCCGAGCAGTTCCGGGCATTAGCTTCTATCGCCAACAACACCAGCTCATTGAAGAAAGATGAATAAGGGCCTTATTCGCTAAGGCGCCGGAGCATCCCTTTGAAGATGAAATGATGAAAGGGGTGGACGCTCCACCAGTACAGCCTTCCGGCCACGCCTTTAGGTCGAAAAGTGGCGGTTTGGTAGAGGATGTCTTCGCGGAAACGGAATTCCAACCAAGCCTCCCCGGGCAGCTTCATCTCCGCATAGAGGAGAAGGCGCCCGTTTGGGCGATCGGCCAAAAGGACCC
>CAZOSO010000053.1:0-13454 GCA_964582635.1 uncultured Weeksellaceae bacterium
AGGAGGCTGCTCAGTTGGTGCTTGAGGCAAGCGCACTCGGCAAAGGAGGAGAGATCTTCTTGTTCGATATGGGGCGCTCCGTAAGGGTCATCGATCTGGCCCGGAAAATGATCAAACTCTCAGGCCTTCGACCGGGTGAGGACATCAAGATCAAGGTCACCGGTCTTCGTCCTGGTGAAAAGCTTTACGAGGAACTGTTGACCAAAGACGAGAATACGATCCCCACTCATCATCCCAGGATCATGGTGGCGCAAGTCCCGAAGTATCCTTTAGAGCAGGTGCAGAGCTTCTTTAAAGAGCTGCCTCCATTGGTGGAGGCTCAGGACCGAGAAGGCTTGCTGGAAAGGATGCGTAGATTCATCCCGGAATTCCGCTCTCCCGAACAGGAGCCTGCTTGAAATTCAACCGTGCATGGTGCTTTCCTTCCCGAACTGAGCTATGATCGAAGCTTCTGCTTCGAGGTATTCTTCCCAGCGTCGCTCGACATCGATCCCTTCTCCGTATTTCTTGGCTAGGTCCAGGAATAAGCGGTAATGACCCGCTTCACTCACCATCAGGTCGTAATAAAAAGTGCGCAGGTCTTCGTCCGCTACTTTTTGATGCAAGAGACGAAATCGTTCGCAACTTCTCGCTTCGATCATAGCGGATAAGAGAAGGTGCTCCACTAAAGCCTCCACACGACTCCCTCCTTTTTTCATGACCCCCATCAACTCTCGAACATAAGGGTCCTTGCGTTCTTTTCCCAGCACCCATCCCCTTTCAAGGATCTTTTGATGAACCTGACCGAAATGTTCGATCTCCTCCTGCGCCACCCCGATCATCCGGTCGACCACTTCTGAATATTCGGGGAATTTAACGGAAATGCTGATCGCATTGGAGGCCGCCTTTTGTTCGCAAAAGGCGTGATCGATAAGCAGTTCTTTGATATCGTTCTCAGCCATTTCTGCCCACCGGGGGTCGGTAGGCAGTTTCAGTCCAAGGGTGTGCTTTTCTCCCATATTTGCTCTTCCTGGAAATGTGGCAAACGGACCCTGAAAAAGGCTCCCTTTCCCGGTTTCCCATCTATTTCTACCGTACCGTTTAAGGAACGGACCCGATCTTTCATCCCGCTCAATCCCAAACCTTCTCCCTTTTCTATTCGAGATGGATCAAAACCTTTCCCGTTATCCTCGGCTTCAAGGATCAGGTCCTGGTCGTTTTCTTTGAGCTTAAGGTCTATCCGGGTTGCCTCCGAATGCCTCAGCGAGTTATTGATGATCTCCTGACAGACCCGGTACATTCCCCCCTCAAGGCTCTCGTTCCTTCTCATTTCAGGGTTCAACGCCGTATGAAAACGGAGCTCGATCGCTTCGGATCCTTCGTCCACCTCCCTGATCAGCTGCCGGATCGCCCGGATCAAACCGTATTCCTTGAGGGTATCCGGCATGAGATCATGGCTGATGTTCCGGATCTCTTCCACGCCTTTATAGACAAGATCCGAGACCATGGGCAAATGCTCCATACCCTCTTCAGCCTGACCTTTTCTCCACTTTTTTTCCATGGTCTTCAAGTAAACGTTGGCCGCTGTCAGGGTTTGCCCGACCCCATCATGAAGGTCATTGGCCACTCGCTTACGCTCTTGTTGCTGGGTTTGCACGATCGCATCCACAAGGCGGTTCTCCGCCATCCGGTTTTCGGTAATATCCTGACAGACCACGGCGAGGAATCCCTCTTCTCCCTCGCTGAGCTCCATTGGATCGATGCTCATGAAGAACCAACGTTCCCCTCTCCCATCGTCCACCCGCAATTCTCCCTTCCATCCTTTCCCTTCCAGGATCTTTTCTTGGATCTCCCGCCGAACCCCTTGATCGGGAAGAAGCTCCAAAAAGGGGGCTCCGATCACCTTTTCTTCCGGCATTTCCAAAGCCTTGAAAAGAGAGGGGTTCGCATCCACCAAGGGGCACCCTTCCCGATCCTTACTGAGGATGCCCACCCCGTTATAAGTAGCGTCTATAGCAGCTTTTCGGATATCCGCTTCTTTTTCCTTATGGCTCTTTTCCCGGCTTCCTCTTACACAGACCAATACAGCATCCTTACCCTTATATCTGACCGAGCAACTGGTCACCTCTACCGGAAGCTCATTCCCACCCCGATCGAAATGCGTTTGACGAAAATGCTGTCCTGCGAGAAAAGGGGAATGGCGGGGAGCATCACCGAGCATTTCGGAATATTTTTTTCCTTTCAGGTCCTTGGAGGGAAGCCCATAGAATTGCGCTGCTCTTTCGTCCCCGAAAAGGATCCTCCCTGAGTTCCCATCGACGATCAGGAGCGCATCGACCAGACCCCCTGAAGGAAGGCTTTGACCGTTCAGGTCGATGGAACACCAACTTTGATCCGAAAGGCCCGTAGGCTTCGTGAAACGCCCCACTAAAAATCCCCCAAGGGCCGTCAAAGAAAGAGTGATGATGAGGGAAAGGTATTCCATCATAAGAGGGATCAGAACGAATTTACTCAAAGGCCCTGAAAGGCGGAATTACTGAACCCGTATATGTTCTGAAGCTGGGCCAAAGCACTGTTCAGGGAAGAGATACTGCATTCATTCGGTGTGTCTCCCAGGTCCTTGCGGAGGTTTTGATGCTCAGTAAGGGTGATGATCCCATCGTCGTTCCCGTCCAAGGCGAGTAAAACCCCATGTGCATGGGACCAGTGCCCGATGCGGTCACCAAGGTCACCGTTGTCGATCGCCCGGATGCACCTTTTGATGTGTCGGACCATTAAAGCAGCTGCGGTCCGCTCCCAGCTCTCCTCTACCTTTCCGATGGCTTCCTTCCTACGCGTGCTTTTTTCTTCGGTAAGGGCCCACCTTCCTTCTACGAAGGCATCGAAAAGAGCGGGTAGTTGTTCAAGGGCTGAATCGGTCCGTAAACAGGCATCTCCCCAGAACCAAGCTCCCTTCCCATAGGAGGGAGCCGTACCAAAAGAGGTTTCCCTCGAGAAATCCCTGGGAACACCGAAAAGCGCAAAAGCTTCGTCATATACTGCTTCTCGCTCGGTAGGGGATGAAGCTTCGGGTTGATCATGGGGATGGGCCTGAAGGTCCTCCAAAAGCGAACGGGTACTGTATTCAAAGAAGGCGCTCCCCATCAATCCCTTTTCCAGCATGGGGCTGTAAGCGATCGAATCAGCACTCACAAAGCGGCCGGCTACAATAGAGGCGGGATCACCCCCACGGGAAGCAACATCTTGTAGTACGTTCAAGAAAAAGAGGGAATCTGCAGGTTCGAGGGTTCCCTCCAGGTCGTAGGTCCCGTTCCCGGCCATGCCGTTGTTCCGATAAAGGTCCAACAAGTCCTGAAGGGCGATCGAGGACCCCTTCCGTCCTTTTTCGACCTCTTGCACCAAACGATCGAGAAGTTCGACCCGTACCCTTCCCCCTTCGAGCAGAGCATCCTCGAAGGCATAAGTGGCGGGGGAGGATGAGGAAGAGCTTTGGTAACGGCAAGAGCCATCCTCCTTTTCAGCATCCGGGTCGTAATTCTCCGCCTTTGGGTCCATACATCCCTCCTTTTTCTTACAGCCGATAAGCATCAAAAAAAGGAGGAGGTGAAAAAAATGAAACTTGTAGCTAATGCTGGGAAGCGTCACACCGATAGAGAATGCGAACCTTTTGCAGAATTTTCTACGCCCTCGTCCGATCCTTTGTTCACCTCTGCAAAGAAAAAGCGATTCGGTGATACCAGCTCGGTCTTAACGGCATAGAGCACGATACCGGCTGTATTCTTCACCCCGAGCTTTTTCATAATGTTCTTCCGATGGGTTGTGACCGTATGATCGCTGATAAAGAGTTTATCGGCGATGCGGTTATTGGTATACCCTTCAGCGATCAGCTTGATGATCTCCAGTTCCCGCTCGGAGAGAGAGACCGCTTCGCAATCCAGGAGTTCCCTTTCGATGTTATCGAGGTCCAATCCGACTTCGGAGATCGCCTCGAGGATCTTACCGCAAAAGAATTTCTGATCCTGAGCCGTTTCGATCAAAGCGTTCCGGATCTCAGCGATGCTGCAATCTTTTTTGATATAGCTCATGATCCCCGAGCGAAGGGCTGTTTGAATAGCCAGCCCGGACCGGTCCGGAGTTATGGCCACGAAACGGCATTCAGGATGCTCTTCGAGCACTTGGGGGATCATTTCGATGCTAAAGCCTTGAGAGGTATGGTCGATCAGCACCACATCCGGTTTGAATTCACGGATGGAACTGCTCAATTCGCTCCCATCTGAAAGCTCACAAACCCGTTCGAGGACTTCGTGTTCATCGATAATGCGGGCAAGACCTGCCCTTGAAAGTTCCTGCCCATCCGCTATGAGAACCTTGATCGATCGCATCTCACCCCAAAGCTACGAACTATTTAGAAAGATTTTAAATTATCCTTCTTTTTCCTTCAAGAGCGTAGGTTCCCTATCCGGACGATCCACCCGGATCCGCATGCCGTCCTGCGCCAATATGGCAGCCGGAAAAAGCTGGGCGGCCTCTTCCCGGAATGCCCCCAGATCTCGATAGCGGGCGGAGAAATGCCCCAATAAGAGGCGGCCCACTTTTCCCTCTTTAGCGGTCCGCGCTGCATCGAGAGCGGTGGAATGGAAGGTTTCCCTGGCCCTTTCCCTTAGATCCTCGAGAAAAGTGGCATCATGAAAAAGAAGGTCGACGTCCTGCACGTATTGGGGGAGCTCTCCAAAATAAGCCGTATCGGAACAATAAGCATAACTATGGGAAGGAGGTGGCGGGTCGGTCAATTCTTCGCACCGGACAGTCTTCCCATTTCGATCAAGAACATCTTTTCCTTCCTTCAGCTTCGGACGTTCTTGAACCGGGATATCGTATTCTTGAAGCTTTTCCTTTCGGATCTTGCGGAGTTTCGGCTTTTCATCGAATCTGAAACCGTTACAAACGCTTCGATGATAAAGGGGAAAAGCCCTTATTTCCAAGGCTTCGTTCTCGAACAAGAGCTCATCCCTTCCTTTAGGGACCGGATGGAAACGAAGCTGAAAGCGAAGGGTCGTCCCCGTCCTATCCATTTGATGGGAGATAATATCCTCCAAAGCTTCCGGCCCATGGATATGGAGTTCTTCTTCCCTACCGAGCAAATGCAGGGTTGACAAAAGGCCCATCAAACCCAGATAATGGTCCCCGTGAAGATGGGTTATAAAGATGTGATGGATCCTTTGGAATTTGACCCCGTATCGCTTGAGTTCCAATTGCGTTCCTTCCCCGCAATCGATCAGGAAGTAATGTTCTTGAACATTCAGAAGATGGGCAGATGGCTTACGGTCGAGGCGAGGAAGGGCCGACCCTGAACCGAGGACGGTCAGCTCGAATTTCATGGGCGTTGCTCGAGCGAGGCTTAGTTGTTATCCCCGTTATCCTCTTCTGTATCGTCCTTTCCCAGGTCCCTTTCAACCTCTTCCATGAAGAGAAGGTCTTTGGCCTCGTCGATGGTCGGGGTGATATTGAGGACGTTATCGAGTTGGGAGATGGAGATCAATTTTTGCACACCATCCTGAACACCCGCCAGTACAAAGCTTCCGTTCATTTCCTTGCAGAGACGATTGCCGACCAAAATGGCACTGAGCCCGGAAGAATCGCAATACTTGGTAGCGCTCAGGTCTACGATCATATTCCGATATCCCTGCTTATTAAGGTAAACCAGCTCCGATTTCAGGTCCGGTGCTTTGGTAGAGTCCAACTTCTCGACATTGGACCTGATAAGCGCGAAACGGTCGTTCTGTTCGGTCTCAAAGTGCATGGGCTTCCCTCGATTCGATATCAAAAATAAAGATAGCTAACTATTCACGTTCCAAGCTTCCGGCTAGAAGATATAGGACCGCCATGCGTACCGCCACTCCGTTCTCCACCTGATCGAGAATAATGGAGCGATCCGAATCGGCCACCTCACTGCTCAATTCCACTCCCCGATTGATCGGTCCAGGGTGCATGATCAAAGGTTTCTGATCGATCGAGTCCAAAATGCCTCGATCCACTCCGTACATCATTCGGTATTCCCTGAGCGATGGAAAAAATGTGGCTTTATTGCTTCCTCCACTAGGGTCCTTTTGGCGCTCAAGTTGGATGCGGAGCATATTTGCGACATCGCACCACTCAAGGGCTTCCTTCAGGTCGCTCATCACTTCGACGCCCATGGAACGGATGTGCTTGGGTATCAGGGAGAGTGGACCACAGACCCTTACCTCTGCCCCGAGGGTCTGTAAACAAAAGATGTTGGAGAGGGCTACCCGCGAATGAAGGATATCTCCGATAATGGCCACTTTTTTCCCTTTTACTTCGCCTAAGGCTTCGCGGATGGAATAGGCATCCAAAAGGGCCTGAGTGGGATGTTCGTGAGCACCATCCCCCGCATTCACGACGATGGCATCCGTATTCTCCGAAAGGAATTGCGCCGCTCCTGGTGAAGGATGCCTAAGGACCAGCATATCCACCTTCATCGAGAGGATATTGTCCACAGTATCGATCAGGGTCTCACCTTTGCTCAGTGAAGAACCGGAAGCGGAGAAGTTCACCACATCAGCCGACAACCTCTTTTCAGCCAGCTCAAAGGAAAGTTTGGTCCGCGTTGAGCTTTCGAAAAAGATGTTCGAGATCGTAAGATCTTGAAGGGAAGGAACTTTTTTGATCGGTCTTTGGAGGACTTCCTTGAAATGATCGGCGGTTCGGAAGATCCGCTCGTGATCCTCTATCTGAAGATCCTCCGTACCGAGAAGGTGTTGAACGCTCAGTCCGCTCATCCGGCCTTTTCTTCGGTTGAATAAAGGAGCACTTCATGCGGCTCCCCTGCTCCGGTCCAAGCCACCTTCACTCGCTCCAGGTCCACCGTGTCCACAGTAATGCCTGTCATATCAGGCTGTATGGGAAGGTGGCGACTGAAACGTCGATCGACCAGGACGAGCAATTCCACAGTGCGAGGTCTTCCATAAGCGAGCATTGCATCGAGCGCTGCGCGGATGGTGCGCCCCGTATAAAGGACGTCATCCACTAAAACGACATCCTTCCCATCCAAGCTTCCCTCGATCGAGGTGCTGCTAGGCAGGGGAGGCTCTTCTCTTTGTCGGATATCATCCCTGAAAAAAGTAATGTCCAATTCTCCGTGCTCGATCCTGGCCTTAGGAAGGATCTTTTGGAGCTCTTTATGGATGCGTTGCGAAAGGTAAGGCCCGCGAGGTTGGATACCGATCAGCACCAACTCTTCAGGGTGCTCGCTGGCTTCGACCACCTGATACCCCAAGCGCTCGATCGTGAGCGCGAATTCTTCTTTCCCGAGTATCCTTACAGGTTCGGTCGACATGGGACCCCAAAGATAGGGATCGGACCCGAAGCTGTTTCAGCGATCGATAAAGAGCTTCTTGAGATGGCTACCAGTGGGACCTTTGATGCGAAGAAGATATATACTTCCCGACCTCAGTTCGGGCAGATCCAGCTTCCCGTTGAAATACCCCTTATCGAGCTCGAGTTCTTCTAAAAGGATACGCCTTCCGCGCGTATCGAAAAGTCCTATGCGATAACTCCCTTGTTCTCCCTTGATCTGCAAGCGGAAAGCCCCCTGGACCGGATTCGGGAACACTTTAACCCCTTCAGGCCCCGGAGGGGGCGACATAACCGTAGAATCCGTACAAAAGGAAAGAACGGTATCCGTCCCAAAGGCCGGATCTCCCAAACGCGTCAATAATTCCCCGTTCGCGTTCACGATCCGGACCTTGCCATCCACGTCACATTGTCCGTCCTGAGATCCGTTCATACCATCCCCGTAATCATCTTTAAGGAGCAAGCGATAACATCCTTCTTGGAGGCAAAAAGAATGGGTCCATTCCGACCCACCGTCCTCAGGGTCGGTAGCGGTCCCGGGGTAAAAGCCCTTACTCCTCGAATAGAGGGTGTCCCCACTTTCCTCCCGTTCGAGATACCAGGAGGTTTCGCTACCGTAACAATCAGCCCGAAGTTCCATCCGAACCCTTCGAGCATCAGAAGGCTTATTAAGAGGAAGGCTCAAAGTATCATCCGAGGGATCGGGGTCCGATTGCCCGTTCGGTTTACGGGTACCCGCCAACAAATGAAGGGTGCCGTTCTCCGACGAAAAGTGATCTGAGAAACTCAGGGTGTCGTAGGATCCCGACCCCAAGCTTCCTTGCCAATGGAGTTCTTCCAGGGTATCCCCCTCTAAGACCAAATAAAACCAGAGGCTGTCCAAAGGCTGCGACCCCCTGTTCTGGAACTCGACCCTGGTCTTGAACCCATTGCTATCGCAAAGATCCTTTTCGGGACTCAAAAAAGATGTTATAGCAGCATCGTGAGGATAATTGCCGACCCGTGGGTCATAGCCCGGCCAAGCGCTAGGATTGGTGTCGATCGGGTCCAACCAATGCCGGAGCTGGGAATCCTGGGCGGCATGATAATCCCATGATACGGAGAATTTCCCGTAAAAATCATCAACGCTGTTCCCGCATTGGGCACTTCCTCCATGGAGTTGACCCTTGATATGGCCATCCATGTCGAAAAGGGGCGCTCCGCTCGATGCGACCTCGGTGGTCGTATTCCGATCCCATTCCTTGATGTGCCATTCCCCGTTCGGGATCGAATTGCCGAATTGCCCGGATGCAGCTTGATCATCGTCGAACGATATCTTCTTGATGTCCCCTTGGGGATGGTGGATGGAGACGGATGAATCCGGTGCTGTTCCCGAACGATCCCAACCCGCATAATACACCTCATACCCGCTCGGGGGAGTATCCACCAACTCCACAAGGCAGAAATCCGAATCTTCGTGATTAGCCCGAAGGGTCGATCCGGAGATGCTTTGATCCAGGGAGCCGTTTTGATCGTAACAAGCGGGCGATTCATAGTTGAAAACGAAAGTCCAGGTAGAAGGAGGACCGGAACTGTTCTCGAGGCAATGATCGGCGGTCAGGAAGTAAGGGGTCCCGTCTTCAGCGGTATTATTGACGAGGGCCCCACTGCAAAGCCGGGAACCGTTGTCGATGAGCATGGCAACGGATCGTTTTTGCCTCCGCCAATCTTTGCCGTCCGGACAATTCACGTTCATGTTGCAATCCCCGGCATCCCCAAAATCTCTGGCACTCTCTTTTCCCATATCGAAGACACTTCGATACCCATGAGAGACCCGACCGATCACGAGTTCGCTCATTCCACCCTTTCCGGCAGGCTCGATCAACTCGATAACAGCCCGATCGCCGGAGATAGGAACGGTCGCCAAAAGGTTCTCAAGGGAGCGATTCTGGACTGTAAAACTTCCGAGGATGCGTTTTTGGTCCGGGGTGTAGATAAAGAGCTGAGCCCCTTTCACCAACCCATAAGGAGCGAATTTGAAACTAAGGGATCGGGCTCCCGGGCTGTGGATCCCGAGCCGGTGTATGACCTTTCCATCACGGCTTTTCGACCGGACCCCTTCATCATGGAGGTCGATGTCGACCGAAAGGTTCTTGGCGAAACGAAGGACCTTTTCTCCATTCGCTCTTCGCAGCGAATCGTTTTTTAAAAGCTTGCTCTCATCCACCGGCTCCATTTTGATAAAAGGGACCTCACCGCTGGATGGGCGGACCTTTCCCCCGTAAGGGGTTCCTCCATGAGCGATCTGCCCATTTCCCGGAAGCGTGACCAAAAAGCTTCCTAACAGGAAGAGAGCTCTAGATAGAAGCTTATTCAAAACCATATCGGATCGTCCGGTCATGCCCTTCAAGCTTAAGGATGACGGGGGTTTTCATCGAACTGAGGTCATGACGCAAAGTGTCTTCGATAACGGAACGACAAGCATCTCCATTGTCCTCGTGCTTGATAAAGAGACGCTTTCGGGGTGGATCGCTCTTTTCAAAGAAGGGGGAAGCCCAGAGCTCAAAATCGTGGTCTTCACAACCTCCGCTGTATTCGACCCTGATGCTAAGAGTTCGATCCCTTTTCTGCGCGCTGAGGACCTTGAAATGATCGGTGCTCCTTTTTTCCCATTTATTCTTGTCCACTTCAAGGATGGGGTTCCCTTCTCCCTCTTCCTCAGCTTCTTGTTCCTCTTCCGGTCCCTCTTCGCTACCGGCCTCTTTAGAGTTCGAACAAGCGAAGAGCGTCACGCTCAAAAAGAGTATTAGCGATAGACGGAGCTCTTTCATGAAGGATCTTTTTTTGCGCTTTCTTCAGAACCGTTCCTCTTTTCCAAAAGCCCCTGGAGTCGATACATCTCATCCCTAAGAGATGCTGCCTGCATGAAATCATGATCCTTGGCGGCCTGCTCCATGGCTTTTCGGGTCTCTTCGATGCTCTTTTTCAATTGTTCGATGCTCATGTATTCCACCACCGGATCGGCCGCGCTCGTCAACCCTTCCTCTTCGGGCCCAGCATATGCTTTGGGAACTTTTTCTTCCTCCCTGGATCGCTCGCTCTGATCGATCTCGGATCCTTCGAACATGCCCTCCTTTGATTTACGGACATCCTGAGGGGTGATGCCGTGCTCTTCATTATAAGCGATCTGTTTTTGGCGACGGCGCTCGGTCTCATCGATCGTCTTCCGCATCGACTTTGTGATCTTGTCGGCATACATAATGACCTTCCCGTTCACGTTTCTCGCCGCCCGCCCAGCGGTCTGGGTCAAAGAGCGCTCCGAGCGCAAGAAACCTTCCTTATCGGCATCGAGGATCGCCACGAGGGAGACCTCAGGAAGGTCGAGGCCTTCCCGCAATAGGTTCACACCGATCAATGCATCGAATTCCCCATTCCTGAGCTGGCGGAGAATCTCCACCCGCTCGATCGTATCCACATCGGAATGAATGTAGCGGCAACGTACGTTCATTTTATCCAGGTGTTCGGTCAACTCCTCGGCCATCCGCTTGGTCAAGGTGGTCACCAAGATCCGTTCCCCTTGATCGGATCGGGAGGCCACCTCTTCGAGAAGGTCATCGATCTGGCCTTGTGTCGGTCGAACCTCGATCTCGGGATCTAAAACACCTGTGGGGCGGATCAATTGTTCGACCAAAACCCCTCCGGATTCTTGAAGTTCGAATTCTGCCGGCGTAGCGCTCACATAGATCACCTGCTTCACGAGACTGCGGAATTCTTCGAATCGGAGAGGACGGTTGTCGAGGGCGGCGGGGAGGCGGAATCCGTATTCCACCAGGTTCTTTTTTCGGGATCGGTCCCCTCCGTACATTCCGTCGATCTGAGGAACCGTAACATGGCTCTCATCGATGACCATGAGAAAATCGGAAGGGAAATAATCGAGAAGGCAGAAAGGTCTTTGGCCCGGACGTCTTCTGTCGAAATACCGTGAATAATTCTCGATACCCGGACAATAGCCGAGCTCCTGCAGCATTTCGAGATCGTAATTGACCCGTTCTTCCAAGCGTTTGGCCTCTACATCGCGCCCTTCTTTTTTGAACTCGTCCACCCTTTCCCCCAGATCCTCTCGGATCTCCTGCATCGCTGTTTTCATGGTATCCCGGGTGGTCACGAAGACGTTGGCCGGATATATCTGGGCGCTCTCCATCCCTTGATAGGTATTCCCGGTAACGGGATCGAAGGATTCGATCTCATCGATCTCATCCCCCCAAAAAAAGACACGGATCCCGTGGTCCGCATACGCTAAATGTATATCGACCGTATCCCCTTGCACTCGAAAATAGCCGCGCTGAAGCTCGTCCTTACTGCGGGCATAAAGGCCTTCCACCAGATCCCGTAGGAACTTGTTCCTGGGATAATTCATGCCCACCTCCAGGTCGACCACGTTCTTGTGGAATTCTTCCGGATTCCCGATGCCGTAAATACAAGATACGGAAGAAACGACGATCACATCCCTCCTCCCTGATAGAAGAGCTGATGTGGCGCTCAGGCGAAGTTTTTCGATCTCGTCGTTGATCGATAGGTCCTTCTCGATGTAGGTGTCATTGGTGGGAATGTAGGCCTCGGGCTGGTAATAATCGTAATAGGAGACGAAATATTCCACCGCGTTGTGTGGAAAAAATTGCTTGAACTCGCTATAAAGTTGGGCCGCTAGGGTCTTGTTGTGCGAGAGAACGAGGGTGGGCCTTTGCACGTTCTCGACCACGTTCGCCACTGTAAAGGTTTTCCCGCTTCCTGTGACTCCGAGAAGCGTTTGGGCGGGGTCCCCGTTGTTCACCCCTTGTGTTAGCTCCTCGATGGCTTTGGGCTGGTCTCCTGTAGGCTCGTAATCCGATACGATACGTAATTCCATATTCTTACAAAAATAGCGATATTCGAAGGGGGAGAGAAAGCGGGAAAAAGCGTTATGACAACCCTTTTCAAGAAGATATTGGCCTATTTGGACCTCAGGACGCTTTTCCGAAAAGATAAGGGGAATAAGAACCTGAACCTTCGGTTCATGCACGGGATCAACAGGATCTCCATCCTCATGTTCCTGTTTTGTCTTTTGGTCATGCTTTATCGTGCGATATGGGGATAAAAGGACGAGGAAAAATGGATGAAAAGGGTTTCAGGCAGATGTCCTTCCGCCAGCGTTTTGAGGAACTTCAAGCGAAGGGGGAACATGTCAGTTCTCGGATCTTCGGAGGATATGAAGTTCATTTGTACCTCTATGAAGGGCTCTATATAGAGGTTTGGCGCTATATCGCATTCCGGCAGATCATCTGGATCGAGCCTTTGACCAATCCGGCCGCTTGGAATGAATATCTCGAAGGTTTGGACCTTCCCGATGACATCGACCCTAACTCATGAGCACGGCTCCGTCCATCGAGCAACTTTTTTTGCTGTTCGATCGTCACCGAGTACTGAAAAAGGTTATTTCTTACGCGGTTTTGGGAACTTTTTATATTTGCTATCGACATGAAGCGTAAGAACGCCCTCTTAATCACCGTCCTTCTATTCCTGACAAGCTCCTTGAACGCCCAGTATTACTGGGATGTAGGGGTCAAATTGGGTGGCTCCAACTATCTCGGAGAAATGGGCGGAGAGGATCAGCCCCGTCGCGATTTTATCTACGACCTCAAATTGGGACAAACTTCCTTTTTGGGAGGTGCCTTTGTCCGTTACAAGTTCAATCGGCTTCTCTCTTTGGAATTAGGATTTAATTACGGGCGGATCCGTGGAGCCGACAGTCTTTCCAGTTATGGACCGCGCGTTGGAAGGAACCTTAGTTTTCGGAACGACATCAAAGAGCTGTCGCTGAAAGGGCAAGTTTATTTCTACAATGTTTATGACGTAGGCAATACCGGGCGCTACATCCTCTCGTTCCGGAGTTATGCCTTTGCGGGTGTAGCTGGTCTTCATCACAGCCCTAAGGCTTATTACAAGGGAGAATGGCATAAGCTCCGCCCCTTGAAAACAGAAGGGCAATCCGAACCTTATCCGCAGTTCGCGTTCTCCATCCCGAAAGGGGTCGGCTTTTATTTCACCTATAAGAAACAATATCGTTTCGGTTGGGAATTCGGTTGGCG
>CAZOSO010000054.1:0-13419 GCA_964582635.1 uncultured Weeksellaceae bacterium
CTGCGAAGTAAGGCATCGGTCGTGGAACATCCTTCACCCTGAATTTCATATCACCAAGGCTCTGACCAGATTCCTTATCAGTAACCGTCACCGTAGAGGTGTTCCCCCGACCGGGCGTAGCCATGTAATTTCCAGGTTCCCGTTGACTAAGCGAACCGTTGCTCATGCTGGCACCGAGGTCTTCGGCGGCCATCCCTGGAACAGAGATCGAGATCGGATTTTGAAGGCCTCGATAGAGCACGTTCATCTTGGTGGGCGAAACGACTACATTCTGATTGGCGGCCCGGACTGATTGCGGGGGAATGGAGTAAAAGGTTGTATCCCCACTAGGCCCTTGAACACCGATCTCTCCACCCCAAGTGGTATTACCCGCACTTTCAGCTTTGAACTCGTAATATCCAAGGCCGTTCTTGATACGACTCCTTCCAGTATCCTCTTTACCGATGAGTTTTCCTGCTGAATCGATATTATCACCACTACCGAAGTTGGTCACCGGATCCCTTGTCGTATTCCAGGCAGCGACGATGACCTCGGCCTTATAAGTATCCCCGACTGCAATGTAATTCCCACTAATAGGGACCACTTTCGGAGCGAGCGTGTCGAACGTAAAATCCTCAGCCCCCACTTGGGAGAGAAGTGCTGAGACCACATCGGACTCCGCATTCCTAATATCGCTTTGGATCTTAGTAAGGGTCGTGATGACGGCAGCTAAGGGAGCATGATAGAAATAAAGCCCTCCCCAATTGGCAGCTGCCGGGTCATGAGCATCCGGTTTCCCTTTGGTCTCAAGGTTTTTGAGATTGGTTTTGGAAGTATCCACCTTGGTTTCCTCAGCTAGGATCCTCAAAAGATCCTGCCGATAATCTTCGATCATGTTCTCCAACTCCTTAGCCGTGTATTTTCCCCAATCTTTCCCTTTTGGAGAGGAAGGAGAGGCCAAGCCCATCTTTTGGGAAGGCACATCGTAGTTCGAAAGACCACTTATGTCCTTCAGAGGAGTATTGGCGGCTGTATCCTCAGGAAGACCGTCTACATTGGACTTGAGATAGGTCTTCATCTCATTGATATGAGTGTTCAAACTATCCGCCTTTTTCCTCACCTTCTTAGCCAAGTTCCAGTAAGGGAGGGTCTTTTCACGGTCAGCGGCCAACTTGCTCTGGAAATCGGAATAGAGTTTTTCGTTCTTCTTTTGAAAGTTCTCGTTCGTGATCTCCAAGCTTTGATTGACCCGAACAAAGGAGTTCAAAATGCTTTTCGATACGTTAAGGGCCAACAGGGCGGTAAGGACGAGGTACATCATCCCGATCATCTTCTGCCGTGGGGTCTCCTTAGCTCCAGCCATATCGCTCTATACTTTTAAGAGGTTCTTGGTTCGATAAGAACAAGGCCAGCGAGAAGGCCGGCCTCAAAGTGAGGCCGGCCTCTTGGCCTTTTATTGGTTCTGAGCAGGCGTTTGGTTCATCGCTGCCAGCATGTTTCCATAAACCTGGTTCAGAGATTCCAGATTCTGGGAAAGCTGGGCGATGTTCTCTTTGTAGCGTTTGGTATCCTCGACAGAATCGTTCAGGTTCTGCATCAGATCACCCATCCCTTCGAACAGTTTGTTCGTGGTCTCGAGCTGCTCATTGGAGCTCTTGAGCTGAAGCTCATAGACGTTGTTCAAGGAAGCGAGGTTCTCCGACATCTTTTGCAGATGTTCTCCTGCATTCTTTCCTTCTTCTTGGCTCTCGAGGAGACCGGTCAAAGCTTGGGAAGCCTGTTCATAAGAATCGGAGAGTTCTCCGACCTTTTGGGAAGCGTTCCGAAGACTGTCCGTGTATTCTTGAGTGGCCACGGAAGCATCGGAGATGTCGCTCAGCTTATTGGCTTGATCGCTCAAGGTCCGAAGCCCGCTTCCAAGGCTTTCGATCAATTCGGGTTCGATCTTGGCCTCTTCCATCATCCGGTCGAGCTGTTCCGTAGGGGATTCTTCTTCATCCTCCTCTTCGATCTGACCACCACCACCGCTGGGGCTCGCATCACGCTGCTCGCCGGTACGGAGTTCAGGATAGACCAAGCTCCAATCGATCTCTTCGTGAACGGGCTCGAAAGCTGAGAAGAAAAAGATGACCGCCTCCGTGCTCAAACCACAGACCAACATGATACCCGCTCCGGGGTAGTGCTGGATCTTAAAGAGAGCTCCGAGGATCACGACAGAGGCGCCGATCCCGTACAATTTAGCCATAAAACGCTTCCAAGCAAGGCTTCCTGGTTTCATGTTCCTGTTTTTGGTTTTACAATGATCAGATTATTAAAAGAAAGCAAGTTCGGATCAAAGGTCATCCCCTTTGGCGCGACCAAGATAGGTCATCACAGAACGGAAACCAATATAAGATTTGGCCGTGTCCATGTATTCGTAGGTCTTGGTGCCGTTCTGGAGATAATAACCGATATCCTTCCAGGACCCGCCGCGGATCACTTTCCGCTTGAGGGCGGGAGGATCGTTCTCCTTAGCCTTATAAGTGTACTCGGGATTCAGATCGTGGGACATGTCGGTGACCGACGGATCGTAAGCGGTACTGGTCCATTCGGCAACATTTCCGGCCATGCAATAGAGGCCGTAATCGTTGGGGGAATAGGCGTAGACCTTCACCGTATGGAAACCTCCATCCACGCGATAATCACCGCGCATAGGCTTGAAGTTACCCAGGAAACAACCTTTTCGGTTCCGGATGTAAGGACCACCCCAAGGATAGGGGCTTCCGTCCAATCCACCGCGCGCAGCATATTCCCATTCGGCTTCAGTAGGTAGCCGGAAGTTCCGCACGAAAGTCAAGCCTCGACTCCTTCGATACATGTTCAACTTGCGGGTCCTCCAAATATTGAAAGCCTTGCACTGACCCCAGGTCAAACCGACGACAGGGTAGTCATCATAAGCCGGATGCCAGAAATAATTACGCGTCATCGGCTCATTGAAGGAGTAGGTGAAGTCTCTGACCCAACAAAGCGTATCGGGATAAACGTTGATGACTTCTTCGATGATGAACTGCGAACGGTCGGTATGCCCTCTGATCGCGTGCTTTTGACCCAATTTATTGGCGCGACCGAGATCGAGATCCCTGCCCGCCTTATTGGAAGCCGCTTCAAAGTTGATCCAATAATAACGGTACATCAGCTCTCGCGTATCCAAAGCCCGGCGGTTGTAATACTGTTCGTGCGGAGGCAGGAACATGAAATTCAAAGCTTCCCGCACTTCGAGTTTTTGCCAAGCAATGGGTTGATCCCAACGAAGGATGGGGGGGTCCAATTCTTCCCCATAACGGTTCTCATAACGAGCGTGCTCGCCGATCCCTTCAGAAGCGAGCTTCCGTTTGGCAATAGAGTCCCTTACATAATAAACGAACTGCCGGTATTCGTTATTCGAGATCTCCGTTTGATCCATATAGAACGCTTGGACCGAAACGGTCTGGGTCTTTTGGTTCATGGCAAATGGCACCTGCTGATCGCTAGGTCCCATTTGGAAACTTCCCATCGGAATGTAAACCGTACCGTAAGGGTCTTCCTGGTACCAAGCGGGACGGTTCATAACACCGGTAAGATGTCCGCCTTGCCCTCCGCATCCTGTAAGGATGAGCGCAAGAGCAAGATATTTCATGAGGTCCTTCATCTTCGCTGACTTATTGGTCCGATCGTGAACAAAAACGTTCATCTCGCCCGAAAATTTTGTCCGAGGTGCTTTGAACGGGATATCTGAAAAAAGGTTTCGATCGTAGGGCAACGTTTACATAAACCTCACACTACGGTATTCTCGCTTCTTGACGGGAGGCTCGATGTTAAAGCAATAATTCACCATCAATTCGATGCTTCCGTTGCTATAGTTATTCAAGCGAGATGTGGTCGCATCGTATGAGACCCCGGCCTTCAGAACTCCTCGGGAGAGTTCGGTCCGGTATCCTACGAGCGGTGCGATCGCATCACCCGGACGGTAAGAAAGACCACCCCAGAGCATCTTATCGTAGAGGAGGCGAACGCTTACGTCCACTTGGGTGGAAGCCGCATCAGATTTAGCGAGAACGGCTGGCTTAAGAATATACTTTTGGTTACCACCGATGAAGTAATCATAACCCGCCATTACATAGTAATGCCGCTTCATCTTCATGTCGAGATCGTATTCGCTGGCTTTGTAATTAAGGCCGCTTTGGGTGAGGTGGGTGGATGACATCCCCACGTAAAGCTTATTGGTCTGATAAAAGAAGCCGAGCGAAACATCGTAGGTGGTGTTGCTCACCTTATTGTTCGGAATAGCTTGGTCTTGGGTGTGCTCTACTTCAGGAGCCACCCACTTCTTCCCTAAGCTTTTATTGAAGATCCCTACAGCAAGACCCCCGCTCAAAGTCCCAACGCCAAGGGGCTTATGGTAAGCATAAGAAAGCCGGAGCGCATTGTTCTTTTCAAAGCCCAGCTTGTCATTGTAAAAGGTGATCCCCGCTGCACTACTGTTGACGAAAGAAGAGGTCGATTCCTGAAAGATCTGCCCCAAAGGCGCGTGCGCGTTGATCAAAAAGGTAGTAGGTGCTTCGGCTCCCGAAAAGCCCATCCATTGGTCCCGATAGATCCCGGTCGCACAGATACCATCCCCCATTCCTGCATAACCAGGGTTCACAGAGAGCTTGTCGAACATGAATTGGGTGAACTGCGGGTCTTGCTGCCCCCTGGCAAAGCCACTGAGGATCAGCGCCACTAAAAGGACCGGTAAGGATCGCTTCATCATGAGGATCTCGTTATGGTAGGTCTTCTGACCTACACTTGATCGTTGCTAAAATAATATAAAATCAGGATCCACAAAAAATTTTTCACAAGTCTTTTGGGTTTTCCACGATCGTGCAACGCTCCCAAAACAGCCTCATCAAGCGAGTTTACGGTAGGTTCGCCACCATTTATCAGGGATCTCGTCCTGAAGCGCTTTCAGATAGTCGCTATAACTACAGGGCGTTAAACGACTTCTGGCATGCTCGAGGGCCGGATCGGGCGGATAAGGAACTTCGATCCACCACCTGTCGCTCTTTTTGCTCTTATAAAAGACCAAACGATGGCCGGAACTTTCGAGGTCCACCGTGTAACGCTTGAGATCCTTTCTGTTCAAGATCGGAAGGTCCCTTTTTCGGCTCGCAAATCCTTCTAAAAAGTACCACAGCATTTGCGCCATCATCGAAGCGCTCATCCCATCCCGATCGAAATGGGGTAAATACCCGTAAAGGCCAACGGAGGTCAGTTTGTCGTTCATTCCGGCATAACGCATCAATCGACAAGCCTCTTCTCCGTATAGCCCGTTCGGACCTCCCCCTGAAGCCGCCGGGAATTCGTTCCCTTTTAAGGCGCAGAGATCGAAACTGAAGAGGTCCACATCTCTTAGCAAAGGCTCCATTTCGTGAACTTCTCCCTGGACTTCTCCCAATCGGTGAACATCGAAGTGCATCCGTTCCATGACCTCCATCAATTCTCTGGGAACGAAATGTTTTTGGCAGGCGATATGAACCAGATCGAAAAGGAAATTGGGGCGGTGGGCCAATAATTGTCCCAGGAATCCCCGCTCCATGAGCGGAGCTTCCGGATCATCGAGATCGATCCGGGCATCCGCGATCCCGACATTGATAGTGCGCTCAAGATCCTGGTAACCCCGGAAATGGGCGTATGTCAATTCATGCCCTCCCCCTATGATCACCGGTAAACACTCATGGGAAATGATCGCAGCGACACTATTGGCAAGCGCATGGTCGGTATCCTCCGGAGTGTGACCGGGTTCGATATTGCCCAGGTCGACGATACCGGTCTCCGGAAAATGATCGGCCAATCGATAAAAAGTTGAACGGAAACCGCTCAATCCATCCCCCTCTTTCGGACCATCCTTCGTTCGGCGGAATTCTTCGACCCCGATCAGGGCAATATCCTTATCGTTACCGATTTCCGGAAAGCCACCTTTCTCCGTATAAGCCTCGATCTTCCCGGAGAGAAGGTCCTCTTTCGGCTCAGGCAGGTCCCCGAGCGGAGCAAAATAGATGGAAAGCTCGTCCATCCTTCAAGGCTATTTCTTTTTCCCCCCGCTCTTTTTCTTCCCTTTCTTCTTGGCAGGAGCATTGCGAGCGATCTCGTAACAATCCTCCAGACTGAGCGAGGCAGGATCTTTCTCTTTAGGGACCTTGTAGTTCTTCTTCCCGATCTTCACATAAGGCCCCCACTTGCCCTTCAATACCTGCACCTGTTCGTCCTCGTCGAACGTCTTGATGGTGCGCTCGCGAATGGCCTTTTTCTTTTCCTCGATCAGCTCGATGGCCCGATCGCGATCGACCGTGTAGGGGTCGTCCCCTTCTTCCTGTTTGAGGGAGGCAAAGGTGTTGCCACAACGTACATAAGGGCCGAAACGCCCGATGCTCGCACTGAGCGACTCCCCTTCGTATTCGCCCAGGTCCCTGGGCAATTTGAAAAGGTCGAGGGCATCCTCGAGACTGATCTCTTCGATGCTTTGGCCCTTCCGAAGACTCGCAAAACGGGGTTTCTCCTCGTCCTCTTGTTTGCCTATTTGCACCATGGGACCGTACTTACCGATACGGGCGATAATGGGCCTCCCACTATCCGGATCCGTACCGAGATGCCGTTCACCGGTCGCCCGCTCGGACTTTTCGAGGGTTTCCTCGACCTCTTTGTGGAACGGTTGATAAAAATCCCGGATCATTTGGTTCCACTTGAGATCGCCTTGGGCGATGTCGTCGAACTGCTTTTCCACAGAGGCGGTAAAATTGTAATCCATGATCTCCTGGAAGTTCTCCATCAGGAAATCGTTCACCACCATTCCCATGTCGGTAGGGAAAAGCTTTTGTTTCTCGGCCCCGGTGGTCTCTTGGTCCTTTTCATGTTGAACCGCTTGCCCGGGCTCTACCTTGAGGATCCGGAAGTCGCGTTTCGTTCCGGGACGGTCCTCTTTCACCACATACCCGCGTTTCTGCACGGTGGAAATGATCGGCGCATAAGTTGAAGGCCTTCCGATCCCCAATTCTTCGAGCTTTTTCACCAAGCTGGCCTCTGTATAACGCGGAGGATGCTTCGTGAAACGCTCCGTGGCACGGGCTTCCTTTAAAGTGAGTTTTTGTCCCTCTTCTAATGGGGGCAAGACCTTATCATCCTCTTCTTCCCCTTCATCTTCATCGGATGATTCCTTATAGACCCGGAGAAAACCGTCGAACTCCAGGACCTCACCTTTTGCTACGAACTGCTCTTCCGATCCGTCCAATCCGATGGTAGCGGTCGTCCGCTTCAATTTGGCCTCTGCCATTTGAGACGCGAGGGTTCGTTTCCGGATCAGATCGTAAAGGCGCTGCTGATCGGCTTCCCCCTGGATCTCTTCGGTCCCGATGGATACCGGGCGTATCGCTTCGTGCGCCTCCTGCGCCCCCTGCGCTTTTGTGGTGAAATTCCGCGGTTCGGAGTATTCTTCACCGAATTCCTTGATAATGTTGCTCTTCGCTTCCTTGATCGCCTGATCGGAAAGGTTCACAGAATCCGTTCGCATATAGGTGATGCGACCGGATTCATAGAGCTGCTGGGCCACGGTCATGGTCTTGGACACGGAGAAGCCGAGCTTCCGGCCGGCCTCTTGTTGGAGGGTGGAGGTGGTGAAAGGCGCTGAAGGCTTGCGTTTCCCCGGCTTGGTCTCCAGCTTTTCGATCGTAGCATTGGAAGAGGCACAGGCTTCCAAGAAGGCTTCGGCATCCTCTCTCTTATCGAACCGATGAGGAAGTTCGGCCCGTAGGGTCTTTCCTCCTTCGAGATCGAACTCGGCGGTGATCCGGAAAGAAGCCTGAGGCTCGAAGGAGCGGATCTCCCGTTCCCTTTCCACCAACAAGCGAACTGCGACCGATTGGACCCTTCCCGCAGAAAGGGATGGCTTGACCTTCTTCCAAAGGACAGGAGAGAGTTCGAAGCCGACCAGTCGATCGAGGACCCGACGGGCTTGCTGGGCCTTGACCAATCCGTGGTCGATATCCCTTGGATTCTGGATAGCCTCTTCGATCGCGTTCTTCGTGATCTCGTTGAAAGTGATCCTTCGGGTCTTTTTATCGGGCAGATCCAAAGCCTCTTGTAAATGCCAGGAAATGGCCTCTCCCTCACGGTCCTCGTCCGTAGCGAGCCAAACGGTCTCCGCTTCTTTGACGAGCTTTTTGAGCTCTTTGATCACATCCTTCTTATCCTCCGAGATCACATATTGAGGCTCGAAGCCATTATCGATGTCGATCGACAAGCCTTTGGTGGGCAAGTCCCTGACATGGCCATAGCTCGATTTCACGAGAAAGTCCTTTCCGAGGAATTTCTCGATCGTCTTGGCTTTAGCGGGTGATTCCACGATCACCAAATTCTTCTCCTCCATAAGGGCCTGATGCTTTTCAGGGAATCGCCTTCTACGATAGCCCTCCTTGCTAGGTTGCCCCAAAGAAAACAAAAGATCGGATCACCCTTTCGATCCTTCTCATCTCGGGGAATTTTCCCACAGGTCACGGGGATCGGATAACTTTGAGGGTCAAAGCCGCAAAAGATCCTCCGCATCCATGCTCACTGAACAAGAAAAGGAACTGGAAGAACGCCAAGGCGAAGCGACCGTTATCGAAAAACCTTCCGAAGCCAAGAAGACGCTCTATCTGGAAAGCTACGGTTGCCAGATGAACTTTTCGGATAGCGAGATCGTGGCGAGCATTCTCAAAGAAGAAGGGTATCGGACCACCGCCAGTTCGGAAGAGGCCGATGTGATCCTCCTGAACACTTGCTCCATCCGGGAGAACGCCGAACAGCGAGTTCGCCAACGCCTGCGGCGATTCTGGGACATGAAAGAGGAAAAACCGGGTCTCGTTGTTGGTGTCCTGGGTTGTATGGCGGAACGCTTGAAGAAGAAGTTCCTCGAGGAGGAAAAGATCGTGGATGTGGTGGTAGGACCGGACGCTTACCGCGACCTGCCCCGCCTGATCCAGGAAGCGGAGGACGGACGTAAAGCTGTGAACACCCTCCTTTCCCGGGAAGAGACCTATGCCGACATCAACCCCATCAAGCTGAACAGCAACGGGGTGACCGCTTTCATCTCGATCATGCGGGGATGTGACAACATGTGCTCATTCTGTGTGGTCCCTTTCACCCGGGGAAGGGAGCGAAGTCGGGATCCTCGCACCATCGAACGAGAAGCCCGCTACCTCTATGAAAAAGGTTATAAGGAGGTTACCCTTTTGGGGCAGAACGTGGATTCTTATCGATGGAACATCGATGCGAAAGGGGAACTTAAAGACCCCTCCCAGAATAGCGAAAATTTTGCGGAACTTTTGGAGCGCATCGCTCGAGTGGCCCCCGACCTTCGTGTCCGTTTCTCAACCTCTCATCCGAAGGATATGACGGACGATGTTCTCTATACGATGGCCCGTTACGAGAACATCTGCAATTACATCCATCTTCCTGTACAAGCGGGGAGCAATCGGGTATTAAGGGATATGAACCGGGGCTATACGCGCGAATGGTACCTCGATCGGATCCGTGCCATACGCTCCATCATCCCTGACTGCGCCATATCCACGGATATCATGACAGGATTTTGTGGAGAGACGGATGAGGAACATCGAGAGACCATCGATATGATGGAACAGGTGGAATACGACCTGGCCTATATGTTCCATTACTCCGAGCGACCCAAAACCCTGGCCGCCCGAAAATTCGAGGATGATGTGCCCCAGGAGACCAAAAAAGCTCGGCTCAATGAGGTCATCTCCCTCCAAAAGGAGCATTCCCTCAAAAACAATCAGCGGCAGGTGGGTCGGACCCATACCATCCTCGTCGAAGGCCCCTCTAAAAAATCCGATGAAGACCTCTTCGGGAGAAATTCTCAGAACGCGGTCGTGGTATTCCCACGAGAAAATTACCGGCCGGGCGATTATGTGAACGTAATGGTGGAGGATTGTACACCAGCGACCCTCCTCGGCCGAGCCGTCCAAAAGCTTGCCTGAAGCCCTTCGAATGACGATCCAACAGATCAAACAGCGTTTTGGAGTGATCGGGGACTCGCCCCTCCTGAATCGAGCCCTCGAGACAGCCATGCAGGTCGCTCCGACCGACATAACGGTGCTGATCACCGGCGAGAGCGGAACGGGCAAGGAGGTGATGCCTCAGATCATCCATCAACTCAGCCCGAGAAAACATAACAAGTACATAGCGGTCAATTGCGGAGCTATTCCCGAAGGGACCATCGATTCAGAGCTCTTCGGGCACGAAAAAGGTGCTTTCACGGGAGCCCAAGCAGCTCGAAAAGGATACTTCGAGGTGGCTGACGGAGGAACCGTTTTCCTGGATGAAGTGAGCGAACTTCCGAAAGAAACCCAAGTCCGGCTCCTCCGCATTTTGGAAACGGGGGAATACATCCGGGTGGGCTCCTCCGAGAACAAAAAGACCGATGTCCGCATTATCGCGGCCAGCAACCTGGATATGGTGGAAGCGGTGCAAAAAGGGAAGTTCCGGGAGGACCTTTACTACAGGTTGAACACCGTGCCGATCCATATGGCCCCTCTCCGGGAACGGAAAGAGGACATCCACCTCCTTTTCAGAAAATTCTCGGCCGATATGGCGGAGAAATACAACATGCCGAAGCTGCGTTTAACGGATGGAGCCAAGCAAATGATCGAAGAGTACCGCTGGCCCGGAAATATCCGACAGCTAAAGAATGTGACCGAACAGATCGCTGTGATCGAGAACGAACGGACGATCACTCCGGAGATCCTACTCCGATACCTTCCCCATGACAAATCCCAGGAATTGCCGAGCGTTACCGAAGGAGAAGGAGGGAAAGGAAGCGAACACCTCAACGAACGCGAGATCCTCTATAAGTTCCTCTTCGAGATGAAACAGGACATCGCTGAACTTAAGCGGATGGTGTTCGAACTGGGAGGGAAGAACAGCGGATTGAGCCATCCTACGGAGGAGAACTATGAGATCCTTCAACGGATGGAACAAGAACGAGACCCCTCCTATTATTCCCATAGCCCCGGGTCCCAGGAAGGAGAAAGGGACTCCGGTCCCTTAGCCCTCCCTCCCGAACAACGTTCCTCGGAAAGCTCCGGGATCGCCCCTTTCCACGAACATGAAGAGGTGGAAGAGTCTCTTTCCCTGGACGACAATGAAAAAGAACTGATCCAGAAGGCCCTAGAGCGCCACAACGGAAGACGGAAGGAAGCAGCCAAGGAATTGGGCATATCCGAACGTACCCTCTATCGCAAGATCAAAGCTTACGATATCCGATGAAGAAGCGCTCCCTTCTTCTCTTCCTTGCCGGCTCCCTCCTCGTCTTTATCCCGTCCTGCAAAGTGGGGTATTCTTTTACCGGCGCTTCCATTCCCGCTGAGGCTGAAACCCTATCGGTGGAGCGTTTTCCGAACAACGCAGGCCTTGGGCCGCCCACCTTGAGCCAAACTTTCACCGAGGACCTTCGCGACCGATTTATGCGGCAAACCGACCTCGACCTGGTGGATCGGAACGGGGACCTCCAATACTCCGGGAGCATCGTAGGGTACGATGTCGAACCAGTGGCCGTCCAAAGCAAAGGGAAATCCAATACCGATCAAGCCTCCCTGAACCGTTTGACGATCACTGTAAAGGTCCGTTACCGCAACACGATCAATGAGGAAAAAAGCTTTGAACGAGAGTTCTCTCGCTTCGCCGATTTCGAGGCTGCAAAAAGCCTTTCCAACGTGGAGGACAGGCTGATCCAGGAAGTCAACGACCAATTGACCCAGGATATCTTCGACGCTTCGCTCAGCGATTGGTAACTTAGAGAGGATGGAACGAGCGAGATGGAGCGCATATCTGCGAGACCCTTATCATTTGGGACAGCACGGGGAGGATCCCGTGGAGAGCATCGGAGCTCTGCGCCAACGTTTCCCTTTTTGTCGCATTCTTTACCTGCTTGAATGCCGGGCGCTGAAGGAAAAAGATGAGCTCCTATGGAAGGAGAGAGCGAGGGAGTGGGCGATCCTCGTACCCGATCGGAAAAAGCTGTTCCATCTATTGACCCACGAACCCACCCCGTCCAATAAAGAAGAAAGCGAGCCGGTCCTGGAAGAGAACGAAGAAAGCTCTGATCGGAACGACCCTAAGCTGGATCCCCCGGTCGACGAAGCTCCTACTAAGGAAAAGGAAGCCGATCCCACCCCTATGGAGCAGGAGATCTTGAGCGAAGCGGTGAACCAACGGATCCTCTACGACCCCGAGGAAGCCTTGCTAGAGGAAAGCAGTAAGGAAGAAAGCGAGGAGGAAGAAACGGAGGGAACTGAGCTTCCAGCGGATAAGGGGGAAGCTAACATTCAGGTCGAAGAAGAAGAGCGCGAGGAAAAAACCCCTTCGAACCGACGCTTTACGGACTGGCTCGACCCTGGAACAGCCCCTCAGAGAGCAAAAAAGGGGAAAGAAGACTTGATCGAAGCTTTCATCGAAGAAGGGGAAGAACGACCTTCTCCACCCGCAAAACAAGGTCAGCACGAATTTTTCTCTTCAGAACGAATGGCCCGCAAAAGTACTGATGAATCGGGGCTTCCCGTAAGCGAAACCCTTGCCGAGCTCTATGTTCAACAAGGGGACGTGAAACGGGCCGTTCAAGCATTCGAAAAGCTTCGTTTGAAGTTTCCTGAAAAAAGCGATTACTTTGCAGGCCGCATTCAGGAGCTAAAGGACCGATCGAAGCGTTAGGCAAATGGCACTACTCCTCAGCATACTCATCTTTTTGGCGGCCGTCCTCCTGATCCTGGTCGTCCTTATTCAAAACCCCAAAGGAGGTGGATTGGCCTCTGAATTCTCCTCTGCCAATCAGATCGGAGGCGTTCAGGAAACAGCGGACTTTCTCGAAAAAGCGACCTGGACACTGGCCGTCGGCATCATGGTCCTGACCCTGATGCGAGCAGGTGTTACAGGTTCCGGTGGAACTTCCGAAGAAGAAAGATCCGGTTCCCAGCTCGAAGAAGTGATCAACGAGCAAATGGGGGATGATCCCGCTACCCCCACTCAAAGAGCCCCAAGGGGACAACAAGGGCAACAAGGAGGACAGGGAGCTCCATCCGGGCAAAGCCCTTCCGGCAGCCAAGGCAAGGGTAGTAGCAAAGACATCAAGGAGGAGCTGAAGAAAAAGAAACAGAAAGAAGAAGGCCAATAAATAACCTTCTCGATTCTGTCACTCCTCAAACTGTCAGGGTGTCACTCCAACTGACAGGTAGCTTTCCGAGCAAAGCATCCCAACTGCAAATTTGTCCCTTTTCCCGGGTCTTATCCATTTTGGTACATCTTGTGCTGAGGGGCGATGGAACTCTAATGTTTAACTAAAAAAGCGAAGAGAAATGGCTAAGGTCAAACCGATCGCGGGAACGCAGAACCGCG
>CAZOSO010000055.1:0-6977 GCA_964582635.1 uncultured Weeksellaceae bacterium
ATGCCGATCCGTTTACTCATAGCCGACGACCACCGAATGGTGAGGAATGGCCTTAAAGCCTTGATGGAAAAGGCGGAGGACATCCAGGTGGTCAGTGAATGCTCATCCGGAAACGAGGTGCTTCAGGAACTGAACGCAGGGACTGAAGCGGATGTTATAGCCATGGACCTCAGCATGCCCGATATGGATGGGATCCAAGCGACCGAGAGGGCCCTGGAGCTGGATCCCGATGCCAAGATCATCGGACTTTCCATGCACAATGAGGAAATGTTCATATCCAAGATCCTCAGCGCAGGTGCGATGGGCTATATTTTGAAGAATGCGAGCGAAGAGGATCTGATACGGGGGGTCCGGACCATCCATGCGGGCGATTCTTATTTCGGAGAAGGGGTTACGGAGATCATGATGTCGAAATACATGAAGAAAGGAAAAGAAGGGAAAGAGCGTTCGCCCTATCTTATCAAAGCAGAAGACCTTACCGAAAGGGAACAAGAGGTCCTGAAGCTGATCGCCGAGGAACGGACCAATTCCGAGATCGCGGAAAAACTTTTCATCAGCAAACGGACCGTGGATTCCCACCGAAAGCACCTTCTCGAAAAGACCGGTGCCAAGAACACCGCTGGATTGGTCCGCTTCGCGATCGACCACGAGATCATATAAGGGTCCGCTTTTATACCCATTTCCCTATCCGAGATCCTACTACGGTGCTTTCACCTGAACTTATCCCCTTTCGATCCGATTTTTCAGGGAACCGATCTTGAGGGGCTTAATGGATAGGATGATGGGGATACTTTCGGATGATGAATGAAAAAAAGACCAACGCTATGAAAGTCCTTAAGCACTCCTTATCGATCGCGCTCATCTTTACTTTCCCCTTTTTCCTGGTAGCTCAGGACGAAGAAACGGAAAAGGGATCCGCCCAAAAGACGATCACTGTGATGAATTTCAGCGTGGTCCCCGCTGAAGGTCAACTTTATTTCAAAGCCACCCTCAAAGGCCTCGAAAAAGATATGCACCTCGTCCTCGAAAAAGAAGTGAAGGGGAAAAAAGAACCTATCGTTGTGGACACTCAAAAAGGGGTGGCAACAAAAGCTTCTTTGCCCCTCCTTTATTCTTTCAAAGATCAAGACCCAGGGAAAGCTTCTACCCTTTACCGCCTCCGTGGGATCAGCTTTACGAAGGAGGGAGATGCTGAAGTGAAGGTGCTGGCTGAAAAACGCTTCCCCAAAGGATTATTGGGAATGAAAGAGGGGGATTGAGAAAATATTTCTCCAAGGATCGTGGAAAAAAAGGAACCGGGGACCGGACTTAAACTCTTATTTTTATGCTCAAGACGACCCCGGAATTATGGAGCGTTCACGAACGATACTCTTTCTTCTCGTCGCCTCATTCCTCGCTTTCTCAGGCGGATCCACCCAAGAACAGAACATCGAACAAACGGTGGATTACATCAATAAAACCATCGAGGAAGATCCTTTTTACGGAGGGGCGAAAAAGGACAATATCGAATTCGAAGTCGGAGAAAAAGGCCGCTTAACCGCCCAATATTATTGGGGAACTTACAAGGCCTTTAAACACATCATGGATCTCCATAAACTGGACAAAAGCAAGGTCAAGAGAGATACCAGCAGCATCTACGGGAGGGACATTATCGAACTTCACTGCGAAGAAACGGACCGTTGCATCAAGAAGGAATCGAACCACAAGCGAAAGACCCGGATAAAGGGTGAATACTCATTTTCGGTCACCGATAATGACGATGCCGGAAAAAGGGTCAAGAACGCTTTCGTTCATTTGATCGAACGAGCTGAAAAACGTTTCGAGGACTCGAAGGATAAGAAAAAAGACCCTTACGATTACTGATCCGATCCGGGTCAGCGGCCCGAAGAACCGGGCACTCCCTCTTCAGGACTTGAGGCTTCCGCATAGAGCCGTTTAGGGATACGGCCAGCATCGAGAGCATCTTTTCCAGCACTCGTCGCAAATGCCATAGCCCGAGCCATCCGTTCTGGGTCCCTTGCCTTGGAGACAGCGGAGTTCAAAAGGATCCCGTCCATTCCCAGCTCCATGGCATAAGCAGCGTCGGAGGCCGTTCCCACACCCGCATCGACGATAACCGGAACGCTGCTCCTTTCGCGAATGATCCGGAGATTATAAGGATTGCGTATCCCCATCCCGGAACCGATCGGAGCTCCAAGGGGCATCACCGCTGCACAGCCCATATCCTCGAGCTTGCGAGCAGTGATCGGATCGTCGTTGGTATAGGGGAGAACGGTGAATCCTTTATCCACCAATTGCTCTGCCGCTTTAAGAAGTTCTGGAACGTCCGGAAAAAGAGTGTCTTCATCACCGATCACTTCCAATTTGACCAAGTCGGTCCCTAACGCTTCCCTGGCAAGCTCGGCCGTCAGAACAGCGTCGCGAGCTGTATAGCAGCCTGCCGTGTTGGGCAAAAGGGTGTATCCTTCTTGTTGCAGAAGTTCCATCACCCCTCCTCCACTTTGACCGGACAATTCCACCCGGCGGATAGCAACGGTCACGAGCTCGGTACCGCTCGCTCGCAAAGCCTTCCGCATCACATCATGGTCACGGAATCCCGATGATCCCATGATCAAGCGAGAGGAGAAGGAATGTTCACCGAAGATCAATGCTTCCTCATCCATGAATTAAGCTTCAACCACCTTGGGTCGCCCGTATGATCTCTACCGAACGTCCCTCGGTCAATTCCGTCGTTTCCCAATGCGAACGGGGGACCACTTCACGATCCACAGCCACAGCCACTCCTTGGGTCCCTTTCTCACCCTGGACCTCTTCGACCAAGGTACGCAGATCGGTCCCTTCTTCGACCTGATAGGAGGATCCGTTCAATTCGATCTTCATCGACCTTTTTTTACTGAAACAGTCTCGCTGGGGGACTTGTTCCTTCGTTCATCGGCCTCATCCCTCCTCCCTTCCCCATAAGGGTTCGCTCAAGCCTCCCTCGAGCAAGATCTCTCGGACCGCATAAGCAGTGATCGGAGCGAGCAAGAATCCGTGCCGATAATGCCCGGTAGCATGGATGAGGCCTTCCTCGTTCCTTCCCACGCTAGGACGGTGATCAGTATGAGCCGGCCGAAGTCCCACATCGACCGATATAAAAGGGGCATCCTGAAGAGCAGGAAGCAATTCCCAAGCTTCTTCAAGAAGTTCCCGTACCCCACCCGCTGTGGGCATTGTATCAAAACCCACTTCCTCACTCGTTCCACCGACCCGAACGGTCCCATCCGCCTTCGGAACGATATAAACCCTCGGTGAACGTATCATTCGATCCGGGCCACCCCCTTCAACACCCCCGAGCGTAAGGATCTGACCTTTCACCGGATGAAGTGAAGGGACTCCCTCCCCGATCCGGTCCGACCATGCCCCCGCTGCAACCACAAGCTCTTGAAAAAACGCTTCCCCTTCTTCCGTCCATAAGCGAAATCCTTCTCCTCCCTCCACTTTCTCATAACCCTTCACCTCACATCCTTCCCGCAAATGCCCCCCTTTGGATCTTGCAGCTTTAGCGAGGCCTTGCAACAGGTCTCTGTTCTCGATCTGAGCATCCTCGGGAAGCCAAACAGCCGAACCGATCCTGGGACTAAGGAGATCCAATTTCTCCCGAGCAAAGCTCCCTCCCCACCATTCCACCTGAAGACCTAACTCCCGACGGAATTCGTAAAGGCGACGAAGATGCTCGCTATCATCCCGATCCTTTCCAACTAGGACCGTTCCACAACGATCCAATTGGGGAGCATCCCCCAAATCCTCCTCCAGCTCCGCCAAAAAATCGGGATACATGCTCAAACTCTTCTGCCCCAACTTCATAAGGGCTTCTTCCCCGAAATTCACCTCAGCTTCCGGAGCGAGCATCCCTGCTGCAACGGAACTGGTGCCTTCTCCGATATTCCCCCGATCGTAGAGGGTCACATCCATGCCAGCTCTGGCACACTGCCAAGCGATAGCCAACCCTACAACGCCTCCTCCGATGATGCCGATCCGCTCTTTCATCCCCTTAATCCTAATCGATCGGCCATTCTTCCAAGCGATAAGCACTGTCCCAGAACATCCATTCGAAACGGGTCCCCTGAACGAAGGCCGCTTCCATCCGCTTCTTTAAGGTCGGGGAAGCATCCTCTGCTAATTCGTCGGTGATCCCCAATGCTTTATGCACCAGCTCATCGAATTCTTCGCTCACATACATATCGATCCATTCTTGATAGGGATTATCAGGAACAGCCTTGGCATGAATATGCCGACCGACCTCCCGGTAGATCCAAAAACAAGGAAGGACGGCAGCCACCCCCTCTGCACGATCCTGCAACGCACAAGTGCTCAAAAGAAAAGAGGTGTAATTGCGACAGGTCGGGGACATCTCCTTCGGCCGAGCGTCCACGCTGAACCTTTGAGCAAGATCCTCGTGCATGGATCGCTCCACCTCTACTCCGCTTGCAGCAAAGCGTGCAAACTCCAGTAAATGCTGGGAATCATCGGAGCGGGCCCCCAATAAGGCCAAAGCTCTTCCGAAACGCTGAAGATAAAGGGAATCCTGACCGATGTAAAAAGCAAAGACCTCCTTCGACAAAGTGCCTTCCTTGAGCTCCTTAAGGAAAGGATGCTCGAGGATGCGTTCATAGCGATCCTCGATCGCCTTCCAGAGTTCTTGAGTATAGTTTCCGCTCATCACCCTCGTATTTGATGCAAATGATCCACGGGACCTTTTCCGCTACCAAGTTTAAGGCCGGCTCCCGCCTTTAAAGCACGGGTCAGGAATCGCTTCGCGTTCCCTACAGCCTCCTCAAGCTCGTTCCCTTTGGCAAGTTCAGCGGCTATCGCTGAAGAAAGGGTGCAACCCGTTCCATGCGTATGAGGGGTCTCGATCCGTTCTCCCTGGAAACGGACCGGATCCCCCCTTTTTGAGTCCAATAACAGGTCATCGCTCCGCTCACCTCCCATATGGCCACCCTTTAATAAAACAGCCCGTGCTCCTGTCCGCTCGATGATAGCCTGAGCGATATCGCTTCCTTCCTCCTGATCCAATTCCCGCTCGAGCAACACTTCAGCCTCAGGGAGATTCGGGGTGATGAGGTCCGCACGGGAAAGCAAGTTTTCACGAAGACTCATCTCTGCGCTCTCCTGAAGGAGTCGATCACCGCTTTTGGCGACCATAACAGGGTCCAGGACCACATTCGCTAGCTGATATCGCTCCAGCGCGTCCCGCACCACCTCGATCACTTCCACGCTGTGAAGCATCCCGATCTTGAGCGCATCGGTACCGATGTCATCCAGAACGGCGTCGATCTGTTCCTGAAGAAAAGAGGGAGGGATCGGATGGATCCCTTGAACCCCTTCTGTGTTCTGAGCCGTCAGGGCCGTGATAGCACTCGTTCCATAGCAGCCGAGGACCGTGAAGGTCTTGAGGTCGGCCTGGATACCAGCACCTCCTCCACTATCCGACCCGGCAATGGTCATAGCTTTTGGCTGTGTTTCCATGATCGTCCTGTTCAGGACCGGGACGGAACGCTCGGTGGAAAGGATCTGTTGAAACTCCCTTCGCCGGAATTATCCGGTGCAGGTTCCACCTCCGGAGATCGATCTCCGAAGGAACGGGTCTTTTCTCAGCCTTGGAGCGTAAGGCACCCCGGTTGGATTTGCTGCTAAGTTACGAAGGGCGTGGAGAAAGTGAAGAAAAGCAGCTTGAAAAGGACGGAATTCAGGCACTACCCTAAATTCGCCCCTATGGAGATGATCCTGATCAGTGATCCTGAAGTCCTGGAAGGGGAGCATGAATTGATCCGGGAATGCCTGGAGCGGGGTCTTCAGAACCTTCACTTGCGAAAATATCACGCCACAGAAAGGGAGATCCTCGACCTCATCAAACGGATCCCTGAAAGCTATCACCCGCGGATCGTTCTCCATCATCACCATTACTTGGTCCGAAGCTTTAACTTCAAAGGCGTTCATTTCAATTCTTTCACCAAAGAGATCGGAGATTTCCCGAAAGGAGATCTTCTTTTCTCACGAGCGGTTCACGACCCTCGAGCCCTTGAAGAGGTGGAGGAGGAAGTAGATCGGGTCCTTCTGAGCCCGATCTTCCAGCCCATATCGAAAGAGAGCGGAAATTCCTGCATCCCTAAGGCAGTTCTCGAGGAAGAGGTCAAAGGCCAAAAGCACCCTTTTGAATTGTTCGCATTAGGGGGTGTTTCCCCTGAAAAAGTTTATGAAGCAGGCGAATTGGGCTTCGATGGAGTGGCAGCCCTGGGATCCCTCTGGGAACCCTTCAAAAAAGAGGGAACTGAAAAGGCAGTGGAACGTTTTGATGCCTTCCAAAAAGTCCTTTCCCAATGGACCCAGAACGTATAGGCCGGCTTCAACCCATTACCAGGGAGAAAGGAAGCATTCCGATCCTCGAGCAGGTCGAGAGCTTTTGCCGAGGGGGCGCTGAATGGGTTCAATTGCGCCTCAAAGAGCCCTCCGACGATCGTTTTCACGGCATCGCCCGTGAAGCAAGAGAGATCACCCGGAAGCAGGGGACGGCTTTGATCTTGAACGACCGAGCTGAAATGGTAAAAAAGGTCGAAGCCGACGGAGTCCACTTGGGGGAAAAGGACCTGGCACCGCAGGAAGCTCGCAAACTCCTCAGCGAAGACCATATCATCGGTGGGACCGCTGACCGTTTCGAACGGATCGAAAGCCTTTGGGGTAAGGTGGATTATATCGGGTGCGGTCCTTATCGAGAAACCCGAACGAAAAAGAAGCATAGCCCGGTCCTTGGCTTGGAGGGCTATCGCAGGATACTCCGCTCCATGAAGGAAAAAGGGATCGATGTGCCGATCCTCGCTATAGGAGGGATCCAAAAAAGCGATGTAGCATCCCTTATACAAGAAGGACTGCATGGAATCGCCCTGAGTTCAGCCATTACAGAAGCTAAGGACCCTGTCGCTGAAACCGCTTCCTTT
>CAZOSO010000055.1:7077-13179 GCA_964582635.1 uncultured Weeksellaceae bacterium
CCTGAGTTCAGCCATTACAGAAGCTAAGGACCCTGTCGCTGAAACCGCTTCCTTTCTTCGAGCGATCGAGGAAGCGCGTTCTTAATGATCGAACGATCCTGAGCTTGGTTCGGTTAAATAAAAGGAAACATGAATCTTTCGTAGAAATTCGAAAAAACCGAACCTTATGGAAAAACAAGAAGAGATCGTAAAAGAACTCCAAAAGGCCTACTGGAAAGAGATCGAATCGGTGATGAATTACCTTGCTAATTCCGAGAACTTGGACGGTATCCGCGCCGAAGAGATCCGGGAAACCCTTTCACAGGAAGTCCAGGATGAGGTTGGCCACGCGCAGCAATTGGCCAGTAGGATCAAAGAACTGAACGGAACCGTTCCCGGCTCCAAAGAATTCAAACCCGAACAAGAGAACGCCCAACCTCCTCAAAGCACCACCGATGTGCTACACGTCGTAAAAGGAGTGGTGGAAGCTGAACAGGATGCCATCGCTCATTACAAGAAGCTCGTAGACCTTACCGAAGGGATCGATCACGTAACCCAAGACTTGGTCATTTCCCTCCAAGCCGATGAGGAAAAACACCTCCGGCTCTTTCGAGGTTTCCTAAAAGATCTGGGCGGATAGGCTCTCTTTTTTGTTCCAACTAAAAAAAGGCCACCCGCTCTTGCTGGTGGCCTTTTTTTAGGGATGGATGTGCATCGCTCTATTTGACAACGGTCACATGGCCGTGCTTGGTATGCCAATTTCCTCGATGGTCTTTCACCCTTATCTTGTAGATGTAGACGTCCTCTTTCACTTTATCACCGTCCACGGTTCCATCCCATTCTTTCTCCCGATCGTGCGATTCGAAAATGAGCTCACCCCATCGGTTGAAGATCATCATCTCCCGCTTGGTGTAGCCAGCACCTTGCCCATCGAACTTATCGTTGATGCCATCTCCGTCAGGCGTAAAGGCATTGGGTACATAGTAAGTGAAGCGGTCCTCTACAATGATCTCCTGAACCGAGGTGGCCTTACAGCCATGGATCGTGGTCGCCTCCAAGGTGACGGGATAGTTTCCCAGCTCTTCGTAAACGTGGCTGGGATCCCGCAAGTTGGAAGAGTCCCCGTCCCCAAAGGAGAAGGTCCAGTTCACCGCATAAGGATCGTTGTAATGGAAATTCACCTCGGGATCCATAATGGAGACCTTATTATCCGGGCTCACTTCGAATTCAGCCGAAGGGATCGGATGAACGTCGACCGAGAATTGCTCTTGCTCAACACTCTCACACCCATCTTCAGAGGTGATAATGAGTTTAGCAGAGTACTTCCCTGAGTTTTCGAATTCCAGGACGGGTTCATCCATTTCGCTACTATCGCCGGTACTGAAATGCCAGGTAAGATCGGAGTTCGCCGACTGGACCGTGTCGTTCTTACAGACGACACTGGCACTACCGCACCCTTCAGCATCCGGCACTTTGACTTGAATAGGGGGCGTGGGATATACAGGGATCAGGATCGATTCGCTCACTTGGTTATTGCATTGGTCCGTGACCGTCACCGTGTAGGTCGTGCTATCGGTAGGGACCACGTGATGAGGGCCTTTTCCTGTACCGATCCCCTTATCCCAGGAATAGGTCACGTTCGCGCCTTCATCCTTATAAAGGGCACTGATCGACGCCATCTCTCCTTCACAGATCGGTCCATCCCCGTTCACTTCCAGTTTGGTCCGATCGAGCTTTCGAACTTCGATGTGCACAGTGTCACCATCGGAAGAACAACCGGTGGAGTCGTAGGCGATGACGCTGTAATCATCCGAATTGGTAGGGGAAACGGTGTGAGAGGAGCCCGTACCTAAACCTCCACTCCAGACGAAGGTGTAACCTCCGTTCCCACCGGTCGCTGACGCTGAGAGGGTGATACTGTCCCCGGGGCAGATCGTGTCCGAGACCGGGTTCAATTGCACGCTCACCGAAGCCGGTTCATCGACCTGGAAAGAGGTCGTTGCTTCACATCCCTCCGCATCGGTCACGGTCACTGAATAGCTCCCGGCCGAAAGACCGAAGGCGCTCTTGCCGGTTTGCGTGCTATCAACGTTCCAGGTAAAGGAATAAGGCCCGGTCCCTCCAGAAGCCGATGCGGTCGCTGCTCCATTACTGCCTCCGTTACAATCCACATCAAAGACCGAATCGACCTGAACCTGAAGGGGGGTTGGCTGATCCAAAGTAAAGGAATCGACCTTGACACATCCGTTAGCATCGGAAACCTCCAGCACATAGGTGCCAGCGGAAAGACCACTGAGGTCGGTCCCATTTTGGGCAGTACCGGTCCAATTGTAGTTATAGGAAGGGGTACCCCCGCTCACTGAGACAGAAAGGCTTCCATTTTCAGCCCCATAGCAGACCGGATCCACCATAGCAAGGGTGTCGATCTGGATCTGAGGGGGCTCGTTCAACTGAGCGGTATCGAGAAGAGTGCAACCGTTTTGATCGGTCACCTCCACCACATATTGTCCATCCCCGATCCCGGAGAGGGTGGAAGAGGTGGAACCATACCCTTTCCAATCGTATTGATAAGGAGCATTTCCACCGTTCACGGAGACCGTGGCCTCTCCATCCTTAGCACCATAACATTTAGGATCCTGGACGCTCATGCTGCTGCTAAGAGGGGCGGGTTCCTGAACGGTAACGCTCAGCGAATCGATACAACCGTTATCATCGGTCACGGTAACGGTGAAAGTACCCGCATACAAGGAGTTGACCTTATCTCCACTCAAAGGCGGATCTGTGGACCAATCAAAGGAGTAAGGTTTGCTCCCTCCCTGAGCCGACACCTCGCCATAACCGGTGGAATCACCGTGACACAGCGGATCGGCCAAGGAATCGAGGGAAAGGACCACAGCGGGCGGGTCTTGGATGGTCACTGTATCCGAGGAGGTACAACCGTCATCCGTCACCACATCGACGGTATAGGTGCCAGCACTAAGGCTATCGGCGGTTTGCGTGGTGTCCCCGTTGGACCAATCGTAATCGTAAGGACCTTTTCCGCCCTTCACATTAACGGTCGCAGTACCATCGGACCCTCCGTTGCAGGAAGGCTGCGTGGTCGTGGTGCTCAAGTTCCCTGGAACAGAGCCAGGGCCCACAGCGATGCTATCGATGGCCGTACAACCCGTGGTGTCCACCACTTCTACTGTATAAGTATCCGCTGGTATGCCTTTGTATTGAGCTGAATTGTTGTTCCCTTTAGCAGGCTGCCAGAAATAGTCGTAGTCCCCCACATTCCCGTAAACGGAATCGACACTGGCAGAACCGTTGGAAGCACCACAATTCGCAGGACTTGAACTCAGGTCCAAGCTATCGATCCCATTGACCGTCAAGCAGAAGGAATACACTTGGCTTCCGTTCAAGGGACAATTGTCGTCCTCAACCTTCACCGTGAAACAATGAGGGCCGCTTCCAACATGGGAGGCGGTCGGTTTCCACGTGAAGGTCCCTGTAGGTCGGCTTCCGGTGCCAGTATCGAACAGAGCGGTAGGGATCCCCTGATTCCAACTGAGGGAAACGTCTTGAGCGCTATCATCGTCGAAAGAAGGGACCTGGAATTGAACCTTTTCTCCCACACACACGCTCTTTTGATATTCCCCGTTCCCATTGATACCGCTCAGGTAGGGAAGCTCATTGGAACAACTGATCACTTGTACTTGGACATCCCGGTTCACCACTCCGATCACATCGCCGTTCCGCCATTCCTTCACCTGGACCTGCATGACCGTCACATCCTGCTGGGTCGGCGTCATGCAGATGTCACCGGTTTCGGAGTCGATGCTTACCTTGGGATTGGATTTCAGGGGCTGAGTGGCCGAATATCCTGCCTTATAATTCACGGTGCCTCCATTCGCATCAGAAGTAGGTGTTACGAGGCTATAGGAAAGAGAGTCCCCGTCCGGATCGGTAGCCCCATGATTGAAGCAATAGGTCTCGCCAACACAGATATAGGGGACCGGAGGATTTGAAAAGCTCGGAGAGCTATTGCAAGGATGATCCTTGTTGTTCAGTTGGGCATTCAAGTGAAGCTCCTCGTTGTTGGGATCGTCGATGGTCGTAATAGCCTTGTTCCTGCAACAAACACTGAAATCGAAATTCCAGTCCGTACACTGTGCAGGCAGGCTGACCGTATCCGAATAAACATATTCTTCAACCCCAGGATGGTTCCCCCCGTTGCACTCGGTATCGAGGCTATCACAGATGGGCGTGATGTCATTCCCCGTCCCGGATACTTGGTCGAGCGTGAACGTAAGGTTCTCACTACATGATACGGAACTAGCATCCACATCTATCGTGCTGGGTGCCGAAATACCGGCACAATCTCTGTAAAAGGATACCCTAAGCACATAATCGCCATTACCTATGCAGGTATAAGTAAGATCGGCCCCTTGTCCATGGGTGGCCTTCCCCGTTCCGGCATAAAGGAATGCCACGAGAAAGATGAAGAAGGGAATGATCCTGGTCCGGGGGGTAGCTCTTTGAGGTTCCATGGCTCACAGTTTTTCGATGACCTTGTTCTTTCAATACGGCAAAATTTCATATTGGTTGCTCCGTTGTGAGCCTCGTACAACACACCATCATTTTTTAGCGTTACCGTTTATAAAAATTATTTTTTGGTATGGGTGGGTTCCCCTTTTTTTTCGGAGGGGATGAGCCCTCATAGGCCAACATCCTTTTGACTTAAGAATTTTTAAAAAAAGATCCAAAGGCGGGGATAAGCGAAGACCTTATTCGCTCTTGGGCCTTTCGAGGGTCGCAGCATAGATCTCATGAACCCGTTCCGCCATTCGGGAATAAGCGTTCTCTTCAGCCGTCTTCAGCCCTTCCGCCACAAGCTTTTCACGGGTCCTGGGTTCCTGAAGGAGCCTAATAGAAGCCTCGGCCAATGCTTCGTGATCTCCGACATCCTGTAGCAAGGCGTTCTTCTCATGGGTCAGGACCTCCGGTATACCCCCTGCATTGGTGCTCACGACAGGCACAGAAGCAGCTAAAGCATCCAGCAAGCTCGTACCAAGGCCTTCGGTCTTGGAACTCATTAAGAAAAGGTCGAACCCGCTCATGAGCTCAAGGGCGTCAGAGCGGAATCCCAAGAGATGGACCTGATCTTTGAGCCCCAAACTTTCTCGTTCCGCCTCCACGACAGAACGCTCCGGTCCTTCCCCGATGATCACAAAAATCCCTTTCATTCCTTTATCCAAAAAGGAACGAGCCGTCCGGAGAAAAGTGACATGATCTTTATGATCGGCGAGAGCAGCGACATTTCCAATGATAGGCAGACCGGGGGACACTCCGAGTTCGTGCCTTATCCTTTCAGGATCTTTTCGCTCCTTCACCCTTTCAGGGTCGATGCCTGAATGGACGGTCACCCATTTTCCATCCTGCTTCACCCCCTCGCTACCGATCCGCCGAATGGCATCGGAGACCGCTATGACTCGAGCTACCCTGGGATGATCGAATTTCCATCGGGAAAAGAAATGCTTTCCAACGGGGAAGTCGACCCTGCGATGAACGATCATCGGGACCTTGATCCGAAAAAGAAGCTCGCAAATGAAAGCAGCGGTGTGGGCATGAGCGTCGTGGACATGGACGATATCAGGAGTGTAGCTCTTCACCAAACGCTTAAGCTCCCATGCGAGCATGATGTTCAACGGCCCCTTCCTCGAAAAAGCAGCAAAAGGCCGCCCTTTTTCCCGGGAGTCGGTCTCCAGAGCACTTCCTTTCGGCAGAAGAATGCATTGCTGCAAATCGTAAGGCTCCAGCCCCTTGAAAAGATAGACCAGTTGTTGTTCACCACCTCGCCAAATCATGGGGGTGGAAATGTGAAGGATCCGCATGGAATCGGGGTCGTAGCCAGTGCGGAGCCCCCTCCTTCTTTTCTTAACAGCTCTCATGAGAGGCCTTTGAGTGAAAACGCCGAACTACTCGATAATTGTGGGAACCAGCTATTGGGTGCCCCCCTAAAAGCTTCCGCTCCAAAAACCCCAAAAAACGGTATTTCCAACGCTCATGTTTGTGCCGCTTTCTTGCAGAGGAGGGTTTTCCATCGTATTGCAAACGCTCTTTCCAATCGATGGCCGCAAG
>CAZOSO010000056.1:0-1736 GCA_964582635.1 uncultured Weeksellaceae bacterium
GCTTTAAAGGGGAAGACCGGTCCTCGGAAAAAGGAATGCTAGCATCAATCGCTTTCCTTCAAGAGGCTTTTAGCCTCCTCCTTCGAAATGATGCGGTTTTTAAAGGTGCCGGTTATAAAAGCCCCTTCGATCCCTTTCTCTTTCACCTTTTGAAGTGCTTCTTTGGCCTTCTTTAGGGATTTGAAGTCTCCATAGAGATATTTGACCCTATTGTCGTCGCGCATGGAACGAACATCCCCCAATTCCATATAACGCTTGAGCTTATCAGTGGGAATGTTCTTCTTGAAAGCCCCGAGTTGTATGGAGAAACCGACCAATTCCTTGTTGACCGTTCCCTCTTGCACTTTTTGAAGGTCTTCTTTCCCCGTCACTTGGGCCCCTGCCTCCGAAAGCGGGATCCTTTCCCCGTTCTTGAATGCCGTGATAAAGGCATCCTCATACCCCTGAAGGTACATCTCCACCTTATGCTCAGCCGCGTTTTTCATGGAGGTAAAAGAGCCCGTGACATATCGGACCAAGCCGTCATCTCCGTGAAGGACTAACAATTCCGGCACATCCGAAAAGATATCCCTACTTAGCTCCGTACTGAAAGCCCCCAGCTGAACCCGGAACACGATATTCCCTCCATCTTCTGCCCCGGCACTACCCTCTTGACCCTCTTCTTTACCGGCCTTGGCATAGGTCACCTCTTCCTTTTGGATCTCTCCACTTCCCCGCTGTGAGACCACTTTACCCCCTACGCCTTTCGCTTCCAATTCGAATTTTCGCCTGACGGCTTTGGGCAGATCCTCGAATTCTCCCACCACATAGATGGATGTATCCCCCTTTTCGATGGTCCGAACGCCTGGAATAGAAAGAAGACGATCCCGCTTATCCGCCGTTATCCCCTTGGTGCTCTCCCCGACCTTCACCATGTAGCGCTTTTCCTTATACTCGCTTTGAGCAACCCTGAATTGCCTTCTTCCGATACTGTCGGAGCTCGAGTTCGAATAGATCGTATCCTTAGGCTCCGTGTATTTTCCGGTGGAATCCATATAAACCAAATAGCGATGCTTCAGCTCCTCATCGGTGAGAGGATCCCCGGAGGTATCGACTCGCCGTATAAGGGTGTCGGGCGTATTGAGCTGGGCATCCGTATAATTCGGGACCACGTCCCCATCATCATCGATCGGACATCCATTGCTATCGATCGAGGCAGTGACCGGAGAATGGGGGCATTGATCCAAGAGATCGACCACTCCGTCCTCGTCCTCGTCAGCTCCATCAAGATCAAAGCGACGCAAGGGTTTGCCTTCCTCTTTGGAAGGCTTCTTTTCTTCCTCGAAGGGGGTGACCTGAAGGTCATAACTGATCGAAACGGCACTGTAGAGGTATTTATCGTTCATCGCATCTCCTTGGCGAGCTCCCAAGCTTTCATGGGTCACATTATCGATATAGTCGGTGAAGGTGAAGTACATCCGGGTGGACAATCGCATGTCGACGCGATCCGACAAATGCAGTTCAGCCCCAACAGCCACTGGCACCGCCCAGGACCGCTCCGGATAATCCCCGAAGCCGTCCAGGTTGAGCTCCCGGAGATCGGTCTCATAAGTATAATCCCGGGTCAGGATCTTCGCTTGATCGGCATCGCTTGCATCTTCAGGACGATCCCGGATCGTCCCATCGGACCAATAATGGTAACGGTTCCCGTTCTCGTCGTAGAGATCGGTCTTGGAAAGGAATTCGAAAGATTCGAG
>CAZOSO010000056.1:1836-11210 GCA_964582635.1 uncultured Weeksellaceae bacterium
CGGAACACAAAATCGCTGGAATCCTGCCCATCCGAGCTCGTGTCTGTTTCGCTCGACTGCGCATGCACCCCGCTCATCCAAAAAAAGAGCGCGAGCAAAGCAGCTCCCACGGGGCGAATGTTGAAGGATTCCCTGGTCATAATAGGGCTTTTCTTGTACGACCAAAATAAGATTTTGTTCGCCCCATGTGAAGGAAAAAGGCGTCTTCCTTATTGAACCCACTCTTGGTCGGTGATCATCAGGGCCTCCTGAACCGTGATCCGCTCCCCATGGTTGTAGGCCGTCACGAAGGGACCCGGAAGCTCGAAGTTCTTTCGGAAATAGACCCGTTTGTCCCGGGCCTTTTTGTAAGCATCGAATTTTCCGGTCAGGTACTTCAACCAGCCTTTATGTTGATCGATATCGTAATCTCCCTGATAGCCGTAGACCTCCTTGAAATGATCCTGGGGAACATCCTTGTGACCAGCACAGATCTGAACCCGGAAATCGATCCCTTTCTGGGGATCAGGGACATCCCCTGTCAAAGAGTCCTCTGTGGAACTTTTAGCTCCTTCCTCTTTTTTCTCCTCTTTACCTTTCTCCCCCTCGCCACTTGAGGCATCAGCCGTCTTTTTGGGATCTTTCACTTGGAATTCGAGCGTATCCAATTCCTCGACCACCGTACTTCCATCCTTTAAATAAGAAAGGCTCCCCGGCAAACGATAAGTACCAGGCTCCGCTTCTTCAGGGATCAACCGATAGCTAACGGACAGGGTGCTCTTTCGCGGCATGCTCATCCAAACGAACTTGGCTTTTCTTCCTTCGAAGGTGAAAGAACTTCCCTTTTCCTTTATGGGAACGGCTTGAAATCCTTCGGGAATGCTGTCCAATAACTTGGCGAAATCCTCCAGATCCCCTTTTTGGATCCGGGCTTCTACTCGAAAACCGCGATCCTCGACCTTTTCGATGCTCCGATCCACCTTCACCCCCTCCTCATCCCGGGCTGTTTTGCTGCTATCACCTTTCTCCTGCTCCTTCCCTTCTTGTCCCTCTTCATCGCTAACTGAAGTCCCATCGCTTTTTTGAACGAGGATCGTCTTATCCCGGAGCGATACCTTCTTCCTCTTGTTCCCCTCCAAGTAGCGGAATTCGCCACGGATGGTCCGCTCTCCCTCCTCGATCCCTTTATTAGCCTTTAACCGATATTTGACAAGGAATTGTCCTCCTTTGGGCATCGCCATCCAAAGGAATTTGGCGGTCCCATCCTTGGAACTGAAAGAAGCTCCGCTCTTTTCCACAGCTTCCACTTCCAATCCCTTGGGAAGCTCGAGCTCTAGTTTCGCGAACTGTTCGCGATCCCCTTTATGGACCCGTATGGAAACCTCGAGCTCCTCCCCCGGAGCGATCCGTTCCGGGAGCTCATGTTCGATCCTCACCTCCCCCTTTTGAAAGAAAAGCGGGCCGAGGATCAGGAGGAAGAGCAAAGGGATGGGGACGATATACCGGACACGCATAGGAGGAGGCATTTTCTCTAGCCCCAAACAAAGCGTATATACCCTTTTAGCTCTCGTTCCCCTTGGATGATTTGCGAACAGCAGCTTGTGGAAAAAGCTGATGCAAAAAGCGTCAAATCAGGGATAGAAGGGTTTTTGACGATCGATCAACAAGTTTTGAACGATCGCTCCACGATCCCTTAACGTGGATAAAGAGGTTTTCCACTAAAGATTCACATCTTTTAAAAGATCGGGGAAAGCACTCCTTAAAAATTCGGACGCAGGAGGTAATGGGAATAAAAGCGGTCGATCTCCTCCACCGCTTCTTCGGGTTCATCCACCAAGGTGAAAAGCTCCAGGTCCTTAAGGCTCATATTCCCCTCTTGCTCCGCCACTACTTTTTTGAGCCAATCCACCAAACCGCCCCAGAAATCCTTACCGACCAGAACGATCGGGAATTTCCCGATCTTATTGGTCTGGATCAGGGTGATGGCTTCAAAGAATTCATCCAAAGTCCCCAAACCACCTGGTAGCACGATAAATCCCTGGGCATATTTGACGAACATCACTTTTCGAACGAAAAAGCGTTCGAAATTGATGAGCTTATCGCGGTCGATGTAATCGTTGGCCTTTTGCTCGAAAGGAAGGTCGATATTGAGGCCGACCGAAGTGCCTCCCCCCCGATAGGCCCCTTTATTGGCGGCTTCCATTATTCCGGGGCCTCCTCCCGTGATCACCCCGTAACCATGGCCGGTCAATTGATAAGCGATCTCTTCGGCGAGCTTGTAATGGGGGCGATCGGGATCCTCCCGGGCGGAGCCGAAGACCGAAACACAGGGTTTGATCTTGGAAAGCTTTTCAAAGCCTTCCACAAACTCGGACATGATCTTGAAGATCGCCCAGCTATCGTTGGCTTTGATCTCGTTCCAGTCCTTTTCTTCAAAGGCCCTTCGTATCCGTTCCTCGTCGTTGGGTGTCATAAGTTGGATTTCATTGAGATGCCTTCAATTCCGCTTCGAGATAAGAACCTGTATATCCGGTCCGATCCTGGCTCAAGGCCTCAGGGGTGCCGGTATCCACCACCCATCCCCCGTCAGCGCCACCTTCAGGACCCATATCGATGATATGATCCGCTACTTTGATCATTTCAGGATCATGTTCGATCACCACGACCGTATTCCCCTGATCCACCAATCGGTCCAACACTTCGATCAAAAGGCGAATATCCTCAAAATGTAGGCCGGTGGTGGGTTCGTCCAGAATATAGAACGTGCTTCCGGTACTTTTACGGGCTAACTCCGTCGCGAGCTTCACCCGCTGGGCTTCCCCTCCGGATAACTCCGTAGATGGCTGACCGAGTTGAAGGTAACCGAGTCCGACTTCGTTCAAGGTGTTCAGCTTGCTATATATGCTCGGGATATCCTTGAAGAACTCGCTGGCCTTCTGGATGGTCATATCCAGCACATCCGATATAGAGCGCCCCTTATAGCGAACCTCGAGGGTTTCCCGATCATATCGACGCCCCCTACAGGCCTCACAGGTAACATGAACATCCGGCAAAAAATTCATCTCGATGGTCCGTACTCCGCCTCCTTTGCAAGTCTCACAGCGGCCTCCTTTCACATTGAAGGAAAAGCGCCCGGGTTTATACCCTCGGATCTTCGCTTCAGGGGTCTCAGCGAAAAAACGGCGGATATCGCTGAAAACGCCGGTATAGGTGGCAGCATTGGAACGGGGGGTACGACCGATCGGGGCTTGATCGATGGCGATCACTTTGTCCAGGTTTTGGATCCCATCGATCCCTTCACATGGAAGATGGCTTTGCTGAGCCCGATGAAGCTTATTGCTCAGATAGGGATGAACGGTCCCTTCGATAAGGGAGGATTTGCCGCTTCCCGAAACCCCTGTCACCGTAATGAATTTGCCGAGCGGGAATTCGACATCGATGCCCTTTAAATTATGGCCTTCCGCAGAACGGACCTTAAGGCTCTGTCCATTCCCTGTCCTTCGTTCTTTAGGAACGGGGATCTCTCTCCGTCGTCGAAGGTATTCGCCGGTCAACGTTCCCTGTTCGGCGATCGTTCCAGGGGTTCCTTCCGCTACCACATATCCTCCCTTTTCCCCGGCTCCAGGCCCCATGTCCACTACATGATCGGCACTGAGGATCGTATCCCGGTCGTGCTCGACCACGATCACCGTATTTCCCAGATCGCGAAGTTCTTTGAGCGAATCGATAAGGCGACCATTATCCCTTTGATGAAGTCCGATGCTCGGCTCGTCCAGGATGTAAAGCACCCCGGTCAATTTAGAGCCGATCTGAGTTCCCAAGCGGATCCGTTGGGCCTCTCCCCCGGAAAGGGTTTTAGCAGGGCGGTCGAGGGTCAAATAATAAAGCCCGACGTTGAGCAGAAAGCCGAGGCGTTGACGGATCTCTCGGAGGATCTCCCCAGCGATCAAAGCACGATCCCCTTCCAGCCGCTCTCCCATGAGACGAAGCCGTTCTTGGAGCTCTTCGAGGCTCAACTTTCCCAGGTCCGCGATGTTCGCCCCATCGATGCGAAAATGGAGAGCCTCTCGGCATAAGCGTCCCCCTTCACAATCCGGGCAAATGCTCCAACGGTTATATGCCTCTTGTTGCTTCCGCGCCTTTTTGGAACCAGCATCTTTTAAATTCCGCTCCAAATAACGCATGACCCCTTCAAAGCTCAACACGGTCTTTTGGACCCCTACCCCTGTATCGATGTGCAGCTCTTCTCGGCTTCCCTCCAAGACCTTTTGAAGAAGTTCCTCCGGGAATTCTTCCAGGGGAGTGTCGAGATCGTACCCGTATTTTCGGAGCAATGCTTCGAGTTGTTTGGCGATCCATTCCCGGTCAAGTTTTCCCAGCGGTTCGATCCCTCCTTGCGCGATCCCTTTTTTCAGATCCGGGATCAAGCGATCCCGGTCCAATCCTTCCACTTCCCCAAGACCCCCGCAAGTTTTGCAAGCCCCGTAAGGCGAATTGAAAGAGAATAGATTGGGCTCGGGATCGGGATAAGCGATACCGGTACTGGGACACATGAGCGTCTTGCTGAAATGGCGGAGCGTGCCGTCTTCATGGTCCAGGACCATCATGGTCCCTTTCCCTTGCTTCATAGCGGTCTTACAGGAGGCAACGATCCGCTCCCGGTCCTTTTCCCGTACCTCCACTCGGTCCACAACAAGCTCGATGTCGTGCATTTTATAGCGGTCCAACCGCATCCCCTCGCTAAGGTCCACGATCTCACCATCGACCCGGGCCCGCAAGAACCCTTGCTTCATGATGCGCTCGAAAAGCTCCCGATAATGCCCTTTTCGCCCTTTGATAAGGGGCGCGAGGATCACAGCTTTCCGATCCTGGAACTCCTCCATTACAAGTTCCAGCACTTGTTCTTCACTATAGCGGACCATTTCCTCACCGGTCCGATAGGAATAAGCTGTACCAGCACGGGCATATAGAAGACGGAGCAGATCCTGAACTTCGGTGACGGTCCCTACCGTAGAGCGGGGATTTTTACTGATCGTTTTCTGCTCGATAGCGATGACCGGACTGAGCCCCTGAATGGAATCGACCTCCGGCCTTTCCATCCCTCCGAGGAAAGAACGGACATAGGAAGAAAAGGTCTCGATGTAGCGTCGTTGCCCTTCCGCATAAAGGGTGTCGAAAGCGAGGCTCGACTTTCCGCTCCCGCTCAGCCCCGTGATAACAGTAAGCTTGTTCCGGGGAATATCAAGGTCGATCCGTTTGAGATTGTGCTCAGCGGCCGCACTAATACGGATCCAGCCGTCTTTCCCGGGAGAGGGACGGCTCTCTTTTAGCAGGGGGCCTTCTTCCTTTTCGCGTCGCTGCTCCTCCATCTTACTGAATGCTGTCCTTGGGGCCCTGGATACTGTCCTTTTCGATCTTGTTTTGAAGGGTATCGTTCCGGTAAACACCGGTATCCTTATGGATGAGCTCCGCTTCGCCGGGTTTCGGCAGCCTGATCTTATAGCTTTCCCCCTCTGAATTGTCCAAATGATCCTCCCTTAACCAGGGATTGAGGATCTTAAGCTCCTTGTAACCTGTTCCGTGATCGATCGCGAACTGGGCAAGGTCATCGATGGAACTGTCCACTTCCACGACTTTGGTCTTATAGGGTCGATAAAGGTCTTGTTCCCGCAGATGAAAACCGTACTTACCGGGGTTCCGATGGATCTCCTTCAGCGCCAATATCCGATACACGTAGCGAGCTGTCTCCGTATTGAGCATCAGCTCGTAATAACTGTCAGCCTTTTGCTGAAGGATCCTCCGGTCGAGCTTGGACATACCGATATTGTAGGAAGCTGCAGCCATCGTCCAGCTCCCGTATTTATCGTAAGCTTTTTTCAAATAATCACAGGCCGCTCGGGTCGCTTTGCGGACGTTGTAACGTTCGTCGACATTCCCGTTCACCTCCAAGCCTTGCTCCCTGGCCGTGCCTTTCATGAATTGCCAGAATCCCACCGCACCAGCAGGTGAAACGACGTGCTTGAATCCGCTCTCCACAAGAGGAATGTACTTCAGGTCTTCCGGAACCCCTTTTTCCTCAAGAATAGGCTCGATGATCGGGAACCATCGGTGAGCTCTTTTGTGAAGAAGGATCGAATGGGATTGCCAATAGGTGTTCACATGCAATTCGCGATCGAGCTTTTCCCGTACATCCAGGTCGTTCATGGGAACGGGCTCTCCAGCAAAATTCAAGGAAGAAGGAAGTTCCAGGGAAAAGATCCGATAGTGCTCCTTGAAGTAAGTCCGGTAAGGGATATCCCCTTTTTCTCCCTCATCATGCTGGGAAGAAAAGCTCATCACTTTAAAGATCAGGAGCAACCCCAAAATGATAAGGAGCGAGTATAAGATCCGTTGAGCTTCCCGAAATATTTTCCGTTTCTTCTTCATACTAGCCGTTGCCTCCCTTCTTTTGGTGATCTATAGGCATTTCCAAAGAAGAGAGCAAAGGTGAGTAAAATATAAACGAGTGTCGCCGCTATACCTAGGGTCGACATCCGGTCGCTATGAATAACATAGAACCCCAAGCCTGCGTTCACAACACTCCAAAGCAAATAGATGATGTTGACACCCCGGTCCGACCATCCAGCATAAGATAAGGCATGGGTCGTATGATCTTTTCCTCCTTGCAGGGGAGATCTTCCTCTCAATAGGCGCAGCACGAAAACAGAAAGCGTGTCCGCCAGAGAGGCCCAGAAAACGAGGAGCAATCCCATTACTTTTACGAGGACCCCCCTTGGACCCCATTCTGCCCCAGACACTTCAGGTCCCCAGAAATAGGAGATCCCCAGGAAAGCGAGCAAAAGGCCGAGGAACTGGGTGCCGGCATCACCGAGGAACATGGAGGAGGGATGGACATTGTAACGGAGAAAAGCTAAAACACCGGCTGTCATTCCAACGAGGACCGGCCAAATATGGACTCCCTCTCCACCAAGGAACCAGACACGTCCCATCGCAGCTCCCAGGACCGTAAGAGCGATACCCGCTGCAATGCCGTCCATGTTGTCCACCATGTTGAAAGAGTTCATCATAAGGACCACCCAAAAGATGGTGAAGCATTGGCTTAACCAGTCGGGACCAGGAAGTTCAAAAGAGGTGCCCGAAAGAATGAGGATCGTGCCACACCCCAATTGGACGAAAAGCTTCAAAAAGGGCTTGGTCTCGTAGACATCATCCGACAACCCCATCAAAAAAGCCAGGGATCCGGCCCCTAGCAACCCTAAGAGCTGAAGCTCTCCATTAGCACCTCCACCGAAAAAGGGCGTATAAGTAAGCGTAAGGCAAAAAAGGAAAACGATGTAAAGGCTGATCCCTCCGAGGGTGGGCTTGCGTTCGGGATCCCAGCGCTGAGCTACTTGTTCCTCCTCTTTGCCTTTGGCCATTCCCAAGGTATGGGAAAAGCGCAGAAAAAGCCCGTTTATCAAGAACGTAAAGGCCAGAACCCCTATGAAAAGGAATAAGTGGTCGATCCCTCAGAACTTAGGTTCGATATTCATTTACGTAAAAAAAGAGGATAAGGTCCCTTCTTCCTTCATGATCAGGGATCGAACTCACCTTTTAAAGATACGTTGGAACCAATTTTTGGAGGTTCTTTTTCGCTTCCCTTCATCGGTATAATAATTATGGCCATAACTATACCCGTACCCATAACCATACCCATACCCGTAATTGTAACCATAAATTCCGCGATCAGGGTCCACTCCGTTAAGGACCACGGAAAGCTTTCGGATCCCGTTTTCATTGATCAAACGGTCAACATTCTGAATGAACTGCCTTTTGGAAAATTCAGCTCGAAAAATATAAATGGGAAGATCGGCTTTTTTTATGATCTCCAACCCGTCGGTCACAAGCCCAACAGGAGGAGTATCGGTTATGACGACGTCGTATTTTTGCTCGAGTTCTTGCAGCAAGTCGGTCATCCGATCGCTCAAGAGCAATTCCGATGGATTGGGAGGGACGGGACCGGCCGGAATAAAGGACAAATTCTCCATCTGGCTATCACAGAGCACATCCTCCAAGCTGTTAGCTCCACTTAACAAGGTGCTGATCCCCTTCTCATTGTTCACCTGAAATTCCAGATGGATCTTAGGTTTCCGCATATCGAGGTCCAGGAGCAGAACCTTTTTTCCCATAAGAGCGTAGATCCCTGCGAGATTGATGGCAAAGAAGGTTTTCCCCTCCCCGCTAATAGTAGAGGTCACAGCGGCTAAATGACTCCCTTCCTTATCGCTAAGGAATTGAAGGTTGCTACGGATGCCCCGAAACGACTCCGTGATCATAGACTTGGGATTCTTGTCCACCAGAAGCTGAGAGGGAGGGGCCTTTTCTTTATAACGGGGGATAATACCGAGAACCCCAACACTAGCTTGGGTCATACGAACGACCTCGTTCAGAGAAGTGATCTGGTCGTGGATAAGGTAGCGGACAACGACCAAAAGAAAACTTATCACCACCCCGAACATGAGGAAAGTGATCACCGCTAATTGGGTATTGGGGCTTATGGGGCTTTCAGGGACCCGAGCCTCTTCCAGGATCTCGTTCTGATGGACGAATCCGGCCTTCGAGATCGAATACTCGGTCTTTTTCTCCAAAAGAAGGGTGTAATACTTCTCATTGATATTGAAGACCCTTTTTAAGCGAGCATATTCGATCTTTTTTTGTGGCACTCCAAAATAGCGCTGCTCCATCTCTTTCACCTTTTCCCGAAGCTTCCGCTTTTTGGTACGGGCCTTATCCAACAGGGAGCTCACGCTTTCTTTCACCAAACGCTTCTGAATGCGGATCTGATGGTTCAGGGAAGCGATCCTCGAACTCTTCTCTTTCATCTGGAACATCGATTCTTCCCTTTTCACCAAAAGCTTTTGCAGCTTATCGATCATGGATCTCAGGGAAGGGGACGAAAGCGCGGACCCACTGACCATCGGTATGAGCTGATCCACCTCTAGATCGTCCACCTCCTTTTTCATAGCCTCCTTGACCCGCTGAAGGATGTTCACCCTCAATTCGAGGTCCACGATCCGATCCTCAAGATCGGCCATCCTTTTGGCCCGAGCATCGGACACCCCTCCCTGTTCCTCCTTGATATCGTGTTCCTGCCTATAGCTTTGCAGCTTCGTTTCGGACCGTCTTAGTCTTTTACGGACCGTATCCAATTGAGAATGGATAAAATCGAGGGTCTGTTCAGAGCTCTTTCGTTTCTGCTCCAGATCGTAAGCGATGTATTCTTCAGCCAAAGCCTGGGCCACATCCTTTGTCATCACCCGGTTATTCCCCTTGTACGAGATCTTGATGGTCTTGGCCTGAGCATTGGATATATTGACGCTCAGATTCTTGTGAAGATCCCGAGCCAAGCCGGCCGG
>CAZOSO010000056.1:11310-13172 GCA_964582635.1 uncultured Weeksellaceae bacterium
CATTGGATATATTGACGCTCAGATTCTTGTGAAGATCCCGAGCCAAGCCGGCCGGAGATGTGAAACGGAAAAAAAAGTTGTTCTCTTCCTGACTGTTAAGGATATCCGAACCATGGAATCGATCAAAACGGATCTTAAAATGGGGGGTCGAAACAGGCTCGCTTGCGTCGAAACTTTTTTGAACGATCCCTCCTCCTGTTTTATAGACCAAGCGCCCCTTATTCGGACCAAAGGCTTTGATCCGGATCCGGTCTCCGATCAGGGAAGAATCCTTTAACGCCAGGATATCGACCAAGTAAGGAGAACGCATGTAATGCTCGTTGGTCAAGAGATTCCCTTTCGCGAAATAGCGTACCTTGAGCGGCAATCTTTTCAAAGCCCTTTTCATCAGGAACTTGGAGCGAAGGACCTCGAGCTCCGAAGAAAGCTTTCCTTCTTTTTCGTAGAGTTGACTTACATCCAGGACCTTCTTCGCGCGGTCCTGTTCCCCAAGCTGAATGAGTACGGAGGACTCATAAGTGGCTGGGGTATAACGGAGGTAGAGGTAAGAACAGACCCCCGATAAAAGCAGAAGGAGCAAGATCCAAGGGAGGCTTTTTCGGCCGATGTGAAGGAAAAGACCGAGCTCAAATTCCCTGGAGAAATTGGTGACCCGCTCTCGGTAAAGTTCAAATTCGTCCTTTTTGCCCTGGGATTCTCCATTCATAGGGGAAGCGGGGTCAATTGTTGAAGCCCACTACCGTCGAATACACAAAGACAGCACTGCTCAACAAGGATACGATGGGAGCGACCTCCCGAAGAACCTCCCGGGCCACTTGAGAAGTAGGCTCTACATAAATGATATCGTTCGCTTGAACGACCATTTCAGCCTTATTCATCCCCTTGATGGTCGAAAGGTCCATTAAAAAAACCTTCCGCTCTTTATCAGGAGCCCTCCTTATCAATTTGATCTTATTGGCCTTTCCACGCCTGGAAACCCCACCTGCTAAAGCAAGCGCCTCGATGACCGTCACATTGTTGTTCTTAAGGGTGATGACCTGTGCATCCCCCCCGGATCCGGGGAACACGATGACCCTCCGGTTGGTGACGTTCAACATGACGAAGGGCTTGTTGTAATATTCGCTGTACTTTTTCTCCAGCATCAGCTCGGCTTCCCGAATGGTATATCCTTCTATGTTGATCCAACCAAGGATGGGAAGCTTTACCCTCCCTTCATGGTCCACTTGATAATCGACCGTGTTCCGACTGCTCAGGCGTCTTCCTCCTCCTTGATCGCCGGTCCCCGAAGTGATATCGATCAGTTGGAAACCGTCATTGGCAAAAAGGCGGAATTGAACGATATCGTTCGGAGAGATCCGGTATTGAGGAGATTTCTGCTCCGGGATCGTGTCGAAAGGATAGTCCTTTTCCGTCTGCAACATGATATCGCTGTTCACTCCACATCCACTAAGAAATACGACGATCGCGCCGGCCAGGAAAAGAAGGATCCTTCGCATAGAGGGGGTTTAGCGGCAAAAATAAGAATATTCCCCTAAGCGGGGACTTGATCCAATTCCCTAAGATAGAGGCTTTCCATATCGCTGCTGAGCCTTTCGACCGAATAACGGTCCCGAACCGATTCCCATCCTCTTTTTCCCCATTCTCTTCGCATTTCAGGGTCTTTGGCTAAACGGGCCCAAGCTTCGGCAAGAGCTTCTCGTTTCCTTTCCCTTAAAAGGAGCCCGGACCTTTCTTCTTCCACAATTGAGGCGATCCCTCCCACTCGTGTAGAGACCACCGGCTTTTCGGCAGCATGAGCCTCGATCAAGCTTACAGGGGTTCCCTCATTGAAAGAGGTCAGGGTAGCGATGTCCATTCCGGCC
>CAZOSO010000057.1:0-13022 GCA_964582635.1 uncultured Weeksellaceae bacterium
TCCATCGCAAAGCCCATCCCTTCAGGGCCCATGAACTGTCCCTTCTTGATGTTCACCGTCCGCCCCGTCCGACCAGCAGCTCGAAGGATGTCGGTCTGCCTGCATAAGAAGGCGGGGATCTGGAGGACGTCGGCCACTTCCGCTGCTCGCTCGGCCTCTTCCGGGAGATGTATGTCGGTGAGGACGGGGATGTCGAGCTCTGTTCGGATGTTTTCCAGGATCTTGAGGGCCTTTTCGTCCCCGATCCCGGTGAAGGAGTCTTTTTTCGTGCGATTGGCCTTGCGGTAGGAAGCTTTGAAAAAGAGAGTGATGCCCGTTCGCTCACAGATCTCTTTAAGCTCGCCAGCTGTGCGCCTTGGTGTTTCTTCGTTCTCGATGACGCAAGGGCCTGCTACCAGAAAGAACCCTTTGTTTTCCCCTTTTTCTTGTTCGCTGCTCATATCAATAGCTATAATGAAGGCCTGCCGAAGCACCGACCCCTCCCATGCTCTTGGGAGCTACGATCCCTTCAAGATGTGGGATCCGAAGGTAAAGGTCCCAACGTTCTCCGAATCGGTAAGCGGCCTGCAATCCAAAAGCGAGCTCCCCGAAACCTCCGTAGCCGGCTGATAGGCCTCCCCTGAAGCGGTTCCATCCTTTCATCACTTCGAGTTCTACAAAAGGAACATAAGGGGTGAAAGGGCGGTGCAAAAAACTGCTACGGAACCAAAATCCCGAGGGGAACTTTTTCATATAGGCGAAACGGATCGACCCCGGAAATAGATGCCGGTAAGCGTTTCCTTTCTCTTCGGGGAGGTAGCGATCTTCGAGGCTGTCCATGGAAGCATTGCTTCCCACGTCCCCTTTTCCCAAAGGATCTTGTAAGCTGAACCCTTCAAAGCGGACGTTGGTGTCGATCCGTTGCACCCGAGCGTTGGGGCCCCAGTGAAAGAGCCCCATATCTCTTATCGAAGCTTGGACCCTTCCGTACTTTCCAAGCTCGTACCCGCTCATGATATCGACTCCGATCCCTGAACCGCGGAATTCCCAAAAAGAAGCTTTTTCCCTTCTGCCTTGCCGGAATACAGCTCCTTTCATGCGGAAACGAAGCTCCGACCGCGGGTCTTCTCCACCCAAATAGGCCTCGCTGGCCTCGATCCGTAGGTCGGATATTCCTTGAAAAGCACTGATCGCGATCCCGAGTTCGAAGCGCCCTTTTCGATCCAAAAGTCCCACTTTGAGCTGGCGATAGCGCATGCTGTTCAGGCGGAAGGGGGCTAATTCGAGCCGCTCTTCTCGATCGGCGTTCCCGATAAAAATGGTGCGGAAGAGATCTCTCCTAAAGCGGGCGTGGTAATAGCGGCCATCGATCCCCCTGAAGAAAAGGGTCCGTTCTTCGTTCGCCGTTCCAAATAGGCTGTCCGGCTCAAAGCTTCCACCCACGGAAAAAAGGCGATTCCCTCCGAAACGGTTCACCTTCTCCATTCCTTCCATGGTCCTTTTTTTCAAGTCATCATCGATATGTCCTCCTTGCACAAAGGGGCGGTAGAATTCGGTGGTCAGGCCGGAGGAATTCACCGTAAGTTCTCCGATCGTTCCCACTTTCGGGTTTCGGCTCAGTCGCCATTCGGGGGTTGGAAAAGGTGGTAGGCTGTCAGCTTGCCCTGAGCAAGGGACCACAAGGGGGAGCAAAAAGCACACGAGGAATAGAGCGCGCATCATTCCACACGGTTTTGGTAGCGGAAATCCGCGGAAGCTTGGACCTTCAATCCATGGTATCGGTAGAGGTCGATGTGAGGAGCTCCGACCGGGGTATTGAAACGTGCGACAATGCTCGCTTTTTCGGCCTTGCGGAGAAGGTCCGCTTTATGGGAGGGGATCTGGACCCGGAGCCTTTGGCTCCGCACACCGGTGGTTATCCAATTCCCATCTACCGGGGCGGCGGCTATGGTCCGAGAATCGAAGAGGGTGCCGATGCGTTTTCCATCCTTATCGTGCAGGAAGAGGCTTAATTCATTGGAGAGCGGGAACCCGTTCGCCACCTCGATATAGAGGGTGCCATCCTGGAGTTTCCCGTTCTCGCGCTTCCTAAAGTTCCACTCCAAAGTATCCACCAAAGTGAGGTCGTTGGCGATCAGAGAAAGTGGAAGCCCGATCCGCATTCGGACATGAACGTTGTGGCCCCGAAGCATGATATCGTTCCCGTTCGAGACGTCGCCGAGCGGGTTGGTCTCCAGCTCCAGCTCGTGCCCGATCTTTTTGGGGATGCTTTCCAGGAAAAGGTCGATGTTGCTGTTCTGAGGGGTCATTTCCTCCGTATGGAGGGTGTGTTGCATCGTACCGTTCTTGTATTGGGCGCGGCTCACATTGATCGGGTTCCCGATCATCGAGTGCGAGAGGTCTACATTCCCTTGCTGGCCGATGGACCTTATCGTTTTCACTTCGACCCGTGCATCCATCCCGATCCCGTTATCGATGTGGAAACGGACGTTCACGCTATCGATATCGAGGCTTCCGGAACGGATATGGTCGAAGAGCGAGAGCCCGCTTTCGGTGTAGGACTTTGATATCTGTTGGTTTCCGAAATAACCTTTTGCAAATCGAGGTTCGAGGCCCTTGAAGCTGTTACGGATACTGACGCTGTCGTCAGCCTGAAGGGTGAAACTTTGGCCGTTCGGATCGCTCTTGAGCTTGATCTGGGTTTGGAATCGGTTCACCTCGGTTCCGTTCGGGCCGGTGAGGTCGAGCTCATACCCTTTCAGGTCCTTAACCCCGGTAACTACCGCGGGTTCGCTTTGTGTTCCCGGCGGGCAAGAGGTTTGGATCGTCAATGCTTGGCCGTTCTTGGTAGCTGCCGGGATCCTGTATTCGTAGATGCTTCGTTCCGCTAAAGTGCTTTTGACGCGATAATGGAGTTCCCCTTCGTGCAGGATCGCCCGCTTCAATTCGGCGTTCGGAAGCTGGAGTTTGCGGGTGTCCGTTGAATTGATAAGGGATTGTCCGGGGCTTACGGTCGTCCCTCCGCCCGGGGCGACATAGGATTCGTACAGGGTAGTGTCGGGAAGTTGAAGGACCGAATCCAATGGAAGGGAGATCAAGGTGTCTATACGGACCAATCGGAGCTTTTGGCTACTGTCCGCTTTCAGTTCCTCCGAAGAAAGAATATGGTTCAGGTCCAATTCCCCTTTCAAGAGGGGGGCTTGGATCCGTTGGTCCCAAGTCGTGGGTTCCTTTTTGCACCCGAGTAAAAAGAGCAAAAAGATGAGGAGAGTCAGGGATGAGAACTTGGAACGCATCCCTACAAAAATAGGGTTTCCTGAATGCATCTTCTTCTCGTATGCGACCCAAGGAATCTGTTCGAAGGACCCTCTGTACCGGTCATCCGATCGGTCCATAGAGCGCCCCTGGGATTCTCACGGAGTCGTGGGACTAGCTTGGCTTTCTCTTTCAATGAAATGATGAAATGGCCCTCCTAATTGGATGCGATTTAGAAAATCTCAAAATAAAGGTTCTTGAATTCGATATTGGAGTGAGTCAACCAAAGATCCCTTATTTTCGTTCTCCTGAACGCAAGGATATCTTTTCAATAGTTATCCGAGCCTGACCATGAAGGGAATGAAAAGACCCGGTTTTCTGATCGCCTGGATCTTGGGTGCCGCTGCTATGTTAGGGGCCTCATTGCTTTGGCATGGTGTTCTTTTGAACGACCTGATGGCCATTCCCTATCCGCTGTCTTTCTTTTTGAGCCTTTGCGGGATCGTTTATCTGGTCGTCTCCTTCGTGATCGCTTTTGCGATGGAATACCTGAAGATCGAAGAGCAGCAATTCCCGAAGGGGGTTGGGATCGGAACGGTGGTCGGGTTTTTCCTCTATCTGATCGCTTTTACGCTCGGGGTTTCCTTTCACGGGAGCGGCACCGAGCATATCGTGGTCAACTTCCTTTGGCAGATGATCGAGCAGGGGGTCGGAGGGGGTGCGATCGGGTTCGTTTTACTGCTCGATCATCGTCGGGCCCGTGTTATGGGTGAGGAAGCGGATCAATGATCGTAACGCTCACCCCACTTTCGCTTGAGTTCTTCCCTGATCTTTTCCTCTCGCTTGTTCGATGCCGGCTCGTAGAACTTCGTCCCGGATATTTCGGAGGGTAGGAATTCTTGTTCGGTGAAATGCTCGTCGTAAGAATGGGCATATCGATATCCTTCGCTGTATCCGAGTTCCTTCATCAGTTGGGTAGGAGCGTTCCTCAAATGATGAGGCACCTGTAGGTCTCCGCTTTCTTTCACTTTGGCCTGAGCCGCATTGATGGCCTCGTATGCAGCATTGCTCTTGGGGGCTGAGGCGAGGTAGATAGCACATTGGGATAATGGGATCCGCCCTTCGGGCATTCCGATGCGCTCGACGGCATCAAAGGTCGCGTTGGCCATGAGCAAAGCGTTCGGGTCGGCCAAACCGATGTCCTCGGAAGCGAGGATCACCATGCGTCGAGCGATGAAAAGGGGGTCCTCTCCTCCTTCGACCATGCGGGCAAGCCAATAGACCGCGGCTTGTGGATCGCTGCCGCGCATGGATTTGATGAAGGCGGACGTAATGTCGTAGTGTTGCTCCCCTTCTTTATCGTAGTGAAGAGGATTCTCCTGGACCACTTCCCGGACCCGTTCATCGTTGATCACCACCGGATCCTCTTCGCTGTTATGGACCACGAGCTCAAAGATGTTGAGCAATTTACGGGCATCCCCGCCCGAAAGGCGCAGGAGGGCATCGCTGCTATCGATACGCAGTTCCCTTTGCCCGATCAGCGGGTCCTCATCGATGGCTCTTTGCAGCAACTTGAGGAGTTCCTCTTTGCCGAGTGCTTCTAGTGTGTAGACCTGGCATCGGGACAGGAGTGGAGAGATGACTTCAAAGGAAGGGTTCTCCGTCGTGGCCCCTATTAAAGTGATGGTCCCCTTTTCGACCGCACTGAGCAGCGAATCCTGTTGTGCTTTGCTGAAACGGTGGATCTCGTCGATGAAGAGGATGGCGTTGTGCCCTCCAAAGAGGCCTTGATCCCGGACTTTCTCGATCACCTCGCGCACATCCTTGACCCCGCTGCTCACCGCGCTCAAGGTTTGAAAAGGGCGATCGAGGGTTTCCGCGATAACCGCGGCCATGGTGGTCTTCCCCACCCCAGGGGGTCCCCAGAGGATGATGGAGGGGAGGATGCCTTTTTCGATCCCTTCGCGCAGAACAGCCCCTTTTCCGATCAGGTGTTCCTGCCCGATCAGGTCGTCGAGGCTTTGTGGCCTCAAACGTTCGGCAAGCGGTCGACCTTCTTTCACGCTGTTCACTCGCTTCGGGTTCTTTTCCAACGACGATGGGTCCAGAGCCAGTGTTCGGGTTTCCTACGGATCTCCCGTTCGAGGGCTTTCGTGTGTGCCTCGGTGATCCATCCTTCTTCGGTGTTCTGAGGTTCCTCCGTGATCAATTCGTAGCTGACCTCGTAATGCCCCCTTGCCTGTCGCCGCATGGTCCCGAAGATAACAGGGATGTTGTATCGTTTGGCGAAGTGCTCTACCCCTTTCATGACCGGAGTGTCTTGGTTCAGGAACTCCATCCAATGGACATTGCGCGTATTCTTGGGTGCTTGATCGGAAGCGAACACCGTAGCGGTCGGATTCTCCATTTGGAAAGGACGAGCAGCTTTTCGGATCGGGATCATCCGGAGCCCGAAGCGCTCGCGCGTCTTTTTCATCGCCCGGTCGAAGAAGGCGTCCTTCAAGGGGCGGTAGAGAGCAAAGGCTCTGTGCTTGAGGTGGAATGGCGCACCCATGGCATAGAGCTCCCAACTGTTGAAATGACCGCCAGCAAGGATGATATGCTGCCCCTGCTCGTAATAATACTCCGGAAGCTCGGGGTTCCGGCAGCTCAGCATCTTTTTCACCTCTTCCTCCTTGATGGAGAAGTATTTGATGCTTTCAGCGAGGAGTTCCCCAAGATGCCGATAGAAGGCCTTTTCCGTTCGGATCCGCTCCTCCTTCGACATTTCAGGAAAAGCACGCTCAAGGTTGCTCCGGACCACTTTGATCCGATAGCCGATGAGCTTCCGTAAGAGAAAGGATGAAAGGTCTCCACCCCGGTAGAGAACGCTCAAAGGAAGGAGCGATAGAGGCTTGATGAAGCCGTAAAAGAGAAGGGGGGTGAACATGCCGTTGGAAGACCCATTGGGCCTTTCAGCCCATTACCTCTTCGATCTTTTTCACCAATTCCTGACCGCGTAGACCGCTCGCGATGATCTTTCCGTTCTTATCCACCAGAACGGTAAAGGGGATCGCTCGGATGTTGTATTTCTGGGCTGCAGCGGAGTTGAAATACTTCAGGTCGCTTACGTGGACCCAATTCATATCGTATTTCTCGATCGCCTTGACCCAGTCTTTTTTCTTTTTATCGAGGGAGACCCCGTAGATCTCGAAGCCTTGGTCGTTGTATTTCTTGTAGAGTTTTTTGAGCTCAGGGATGGTCTTTAAGCAAGGCTTGCACCAAGAAGCCCAGAAATCGATCAGCACGACCTGGCCTTCCAGGGAAGAGAGGGACTTGACGTTACCCTTCGGGGTTTTCAGGCTGATATCCGGGGCATCCTTTCCTTTTTTCAAAAGTTTCTTCCGGGCTTTCGCTTGTTTCTTCTTCTGCTCCCTTTGCCGTTCCTTCGCCTGGACCTGTTGGATCTTTTTGGCCAGGTTGGCCAAAAAAGCGGATCCTTCGAGGGGACCGTTCTTCAAGTTCTTGTAGGAACTTTTCATCAGATCGATATGCTTCCGGGGATTGACGCTGGATAAGGCGGGAATGATCGCTGGCGAGTTCGGATGATCCTTAACGAAAGCCACCGTCATATCCCTGATCTCCTTTTGAGTGCTCCGCACCTCCTTTTGGAGCTCCTTGGAACGGTCTCCCCCGCGGATCCTTCCTCTCAGGGAATCCATTCGTTCCTTCAATGGTCGAAGGTCCGAGAAGTATCGATAGAGAAGTTCGGTATGCTCAGACCCTTCGATCGATCGAACGCTTTCCCCCAATCGAGCACTATCGACCGTGAGCTTAATGGAACTGGTGCTGTCCGTGATAAGGACCATTCGCTTATTGCCGTTCAAGCTGAGGAAATAAAAATCCAGCGATCCAGCCGGGTTGCTCATCGCAAAACTTCCATCGCTTTTGAGCTTTGAAGAATCGAGGGCTACGAATCCCTTTCCCGATCTTTTCTGGAAATAGACGGTGCCTCCTTCTGTTCCCTCGATCGTTCCACTGATGCTCGGTCCTTCGACAGAATTCTGACTCCCTCCGCAAGCGGAGAGGATCAGGAAAAGAGGAGAGAGGATGTGAATGATGGCTCGCATGAGCTTTCTTTTTTCAGGGGTTCGTTGTTTCAATATTCCTCGAGCTTTTCGCGGACGAGGCGATCGGCTTTTTTAGGATCGGCCTTTCCCTTGGAGCGTTTCATGACCTCTCCCATGAAAAGCCCTACCAAACCGGTCTTTCCGTTCCGGTATTCTTCTACTTTTTCCGGATATTTTTCGATGGCTTCCCGGACGAATTGCTCGAGGGTCTCTTCGTCGCTGGTTTGAACCAGGTCCATTTCTTCGGCCAAAGCTTCGGGGTCTTTTTCAGGATCTTCGAGCAAGGCCGGGAAAAGGTCCTGTTCAGCCTTGGAGTTGCTCACTTTGCCGCTCTGAACCAGTTCGATCAAAGATGCGATCCGTTCCGCCGGCAAGGGGAATTCCTTCATCCGGAGGGCGAATTTGTTCAGATGAGAGCGGACCGGACCCCGCACCCAATTCGCAGCTGCTTTATAGTGGGAACTGTATCGGGTCACTTCTTCGAAGAAAAGGGCGATCTCTTTGTCGTCGGTGAGCACGGCCGCATCATCCTCAGGGAGCCCCAATTCTTCGATATAACGTTGATAAAGGGTGTCCGGTAAAGGGGGGAGCTCGGAGCGTACCCTTTCGATCCAAGCCTCATCGATATGGACGGGTTGGAGGTCGGGTTCCGGGAAATAGCGATAATCGTCTGCCGTTTCTTTTCCGCGCAGTAGGATGGTCTTGCCCTCCACGGGGTCGAAGTTCAGCGTCACTTGCTCCACCTCCCCACCTTCTTCCAGGATGCCTGCCTGTCGTTCGATCTCGTGTTGGATGGCCCGTTTGACATTGCGGAGGGAGTTCATGTTCTTGACCTCCGTCCGCGTTCCGAACTGCTCGGCACCTTTCTTTTTCACCGAGACGTTCGCATCGCAACGGAGGCTTCCCTCTTCCATGTTCCCGTCGCATATCTCCAGATATCGCACGAGTTTTCTGACTTGAGCGAGATAGCGATAAGCTTCATCCGGAGAGGCGATAACGGGTTGAGAGACCATCTCGAGGAGCGGTGTTCCGGCCCTGTTCAGGTCGATCAGCGTGTTGAAGGGGTCCTGATCGTGGATGCTCTTTCCGGAGTCCTCTTCCATATGGATCCGGATCAACCCTACGTCCTTGGGATCTCCATCATCCCCTTGGATCCGGATGCTCCCGTTCTTACAGATGGGGGTCGCGTCCTGGGTGATCTGATAGCCTTTGGGAAGGTCCGGATAGAAGTAATTTTTTCGGGCAAAATGAATGTCCCGGGTGATATCACATTCGCAAGCAGTTCCGAGCGAAAGGGCCATTTCGATGACCTCTTGGTTTAGGCGAGGAAGGGTCCCGGGATGACCGAGGGTTATCGGGCTTACGTGGCTGTTAGGGATTCCCCCGTACTCGTTCCGGTCGCCCGAAAAAGCTTTGGTCCGGGTCAGAAGTTGAACGTGGACCTCCAGGCCGATCACGGCTTCGTATTCCTGATCGATCGCACTCATTCTTGCTTGATGAACTTTTTCGTGATCCTTCCTTTCGAGCTTTGGAGCTCCAGGAAATGGAGCCCGCTCTTCGATCCATCGAGTTCCATCCGCATCTCTTCAGGGGCTTCGCTCCATTCCTTGCTTTTCAGGACCCGTCCCCTCAGGTCGAGGATACGTGCCCGGACCGGCCCGTCCAAAGAGGAACGGGTACTGAAGTGGATTTGCTTTTGGGCCGGGTTCGGCCAGACTTGAAGCGAACGGTTGAGAGGCGCTCGTTCTTTCAGCCCCACCGAGCTCATCGCCGAATCAACATCCAAAACGTAGAGTCCGCTTTGCATATCGGATGCGAGAAGGATGCCCGAAGGGAGGAAAGGATAGACGCCCCAGTTCCCCCGATAAGAGTCGTGATCGTTCGGCGGATAAGTGTCGTAAAAACCTGTCAGCACCGGGTTTTGAGGGTCGCCCATGTTCCAGATATAAACGCCATCGTGATAGTGCCCGACGAAAATGTGCTCGTCATGGATGATGGGATTATGGGCGATCGAATTGCTGTCCACTTGGGATAAGAAAAGGCTTTCTTCCTGGATGTTGGAGAGGTCTTCTACATTGAGGAGTTTCATCCGCATTCCGTGCGTTTCGTCCGCCATTACATAATGATCGCCGGAAGGAGAGAGCCATCCCGAGTGGTTGTATCCCTGATCGGTATAAGAGGGAAGCGTTCCGATGACATCCACGTTGTTGAAGTCGCTCATGTCGTAAACGATGAGGCCTGCATACGTGCCGTGGTTGCCGTATGCGGTATCGTTGCGGACGAAAATGTCGTGAAAATAGTGCGTGTTCTCGTAGTCCCTGAGGTGATCCGGAACGTTGGGATCCGAGATATCGAGGATCATCAAGTCCACGGCCGAGTTGTATTTGGTCTTTGCTCCGCACGCATATAGACGGCTCGAACTGCTATCGATGAAAATATTGTGAGCATTTTTAAGAAGCGAATCGGAATCGTAGACCAATTTCACAGAATCGGGAAGAGGTGAGAGGTCGGCGATCTGAAGGGTGCTGCTCCCTTCGTCGCTGACCATGTATAAATACCCCTGATGATCGTGAAAATCCCGGTGTATAATGGAGCTGCCCTGATCAGCCCCAGGCACAAAATCGACTTGCTGGATATTCTCGGGATCGCTGACTTCGAAAATGTGGGTCCCCATCGTGCTTCCGATCACGGCATATTCGGTGCTGTCGTGCACGAATCCCCAAACCTCGTTGTAGGTATTGTTGTAGATCGTCGAGGATGAAAGGGTCGTATCCTCCCAGTGGTCGAGGAGGGAGATGTTCGCACTATCCTGTCCCTTTGTCGGATGGAAAAGGAGGGATAAAAAGGCGAGCAGGAAAAGTGTAACGAGTTCGCGTGGCTGCATCATACCCCTTCGAAGGTACGAGATCCGGGTTCAGGATCGGAGCATTTCCTTGATGATCCCGGTCATTCGATGCTCCACCTTGGACGCTTCCTTTTTCACATCCTCGTGGCTGACCTTTTCGATCTTTCCTTCCACCCCAAGATCGGTAATGATGGAGACCGCAAAGCATTGCACTCCCATATGCCGAGCGGTTATAGCTTCCGGGATGGTGGACATTCCGATGGCATCCGCCCCTATCCGTCTTATATAGCGATACTCCGCCGGAGTTTCAAAACAAGGGCCGCTTATGGCGGCATAAACCCCTTTCTTGATAGCCACCCCTTGATCTTGGGCCACCCGTTCCGCTTTTTCGATAAGCTGGGGGTCATAAACCTCGCTCATGTCGAGGAAGCGAGGCCCCAAGCGTTCGTCGTTCGGTCCGACCAGGGGATTCGATGGAAGTAGGTTGATGTGGTCTTCGATCAACATGATGTCCCCGATCTCGAAGTTGGGCTCGACCCCTCCGCTGGCATTGGAAAGGAAGATCTGTTCCATGCCCAGGGCTTGCATCACACGGATGGGGAATGTGAGGGTCTGCATGTCGTAGCCCTCGTAATAATGGAAGCGCCCCTGGAGGGCTACGACGGGCGTGTCCGATAGACGTCCGAGGATCAGGGCCCCTTGGTGACCGGAAACAGTGGACACGGGAAAGTTCGGGATCTCTTGGTAAGGGATCGCGACCTCTTGTTCGATCTCTTCACTAAGTCCGCCCAATCCCGTTCCGAGAACGATGCCCACCTTGGGTACGGTCTCGGCTTTACGCTGGATGTATTCGGTCGTTTCTTTGATCTTCTCGTACATGTTTCACCAACTTTTGATCCAGCCGCTCGGCCTCTTCCTCGCCATGTATCCTAACCTGCATGGGCATCGCATGGATCGGGAGTTCGGAGAAGCGGTTCGCTAGGTTCGAGCTTTTGAGGCGAGCTGCATCCTTTTCCGTGGTAAGGACCACCGGGTTTTTGGAGGCGTTTTGGTCGAGCGTTTTTTGAACTTGTTTCAGGTCCTTTTCGCGGAAACGATGATGATCCGGGCGTTCGATCGCTTCCATCGAGCATTCTTTTTCCGTAAGGTAGGTGTGAAGAGGGGAGGGGTCCTCTATTCCTGTAAGCACGATGAAGTGGTTGTCGGAAGGAAAAGAGATCGGGCTCGTGCTGGAGAAGACGGGATAAGGATCGCCGTAGTCGATGTAGCTGAAATAGACTTCCTGATGATCCAAGGGGTCCAATTTGTACACGATGATCCGTCGGTCCAGCGGCTGCATATCCCTTGGGCACTTGCTCACGATGATGATGTCCGCTCGTTTGGCCCCTGAAGCAGGTTCGCGGAGCCTACCCATGGGAAGGAGATGGTCTTCGATGTAAAGGTTCTCGTAATGGGTCAAAAGGATGTTCATCCCCGCATTGACAGAGCGGTGTTGGAAAGCGTCGTCCAAAAGGACCACATCGACCTTCTCGTGTTGCTCCTTGATCCGTTTGATCCCTTTGCCCCGATCCTTGGATACGGCGACCAAAGCATCCCGGAAATGGGCTTTGATCTGGGCGGGTTCGTCCCCTATCTTTTTGCTATCGGGTGGGTCCGCGGCCTCTTTATATCCGGAGGATCGGCGCTTATATCCCCTGCTCAGAACGGAAGGCGTGTACCCGTGGTCCGAGAGGGATCTGAGAAAATATTCGATATGGGGTGTTTTGCCGGTCCCTCCGGTGCTCAGGTTGCCTACGGCGATGATTGGGATGCCGTACTCGCGTGATCGGAAAAAACCGATATCGTAGAGAAAATTCCTCAAGCGCACCCCGATCCCATAGAGGAGGGCAAAGGGAAAAAGGAGCGCACGTAGGAAACCCATTGGATGTGCTTTTCGGGGCGCAAGTTACAAGATCTAATGTAGGGAAGAGTCGCGACTCATCCCTACGGTCAGGGTTAAGGATTCAGGAGGGGTCATTCGTTCTTTAAGGACCGGATTGTGCCCTTCGGGTCCGTTGCTTTAAAAACGGTGCTTCCGGCCACGAGGACATCTCCTCCTGCTTCGGCCAAAGGACCTGCGTTTTCGGTGTTCACACCGCCGTCCACTTCGATCAGGGTGTCCAGGCCTTTCCGATCGATCATCGCACGAAGCCTTCGGATCTTGTCGTAGGTGGTGGGGATGAAGGATTGGCCTCCATACCCAGGATCGACCGACATCATGCAGATAAGGTCGGCCATGGGAAGGATGTCCTCCAATTGTTCCACCGGTGTGTGGGGGTTGACCGCGATACCCGTGCGCATGCCTTCGTTGCGAATGCTCGAAAGGGTGCGATGGAGGTTGGGACAGGCCTCGATGTGAACGCTCAGGATGTCAGCACCCGCTCGGGCAAATTCCGGTACGAGCTTGTCGGGTTCCACGATCATCAGATGGACATCGAGGGGCTTTTTTGCTTCACGGGCGACCGCTTCGATCACAGGTAGGCCGAACGAAATGTTAGGGACGAAGACCCCGTCCATTACGTCAAGATGGAATTGTTCCGCTTCGCTATCGTTAACGAGCTCGATCGCCCGATGAAGATGGGCAAAGTCGGCCGAAAGGATGGATGGGGCGATAAAGGCCATGCTTCGTTCTTTTTTTCAAAGGAACGAAGAGCACAAAAAAAGCCCAAATCCTAAAGTTCAAACTCAAAATTCAAAACGAGGCTTCAACCTCAAGCTCCTAGAAAAGCTTCAATTGGAGCTTTGATCTTATTTTGAACTTTGAGTTTGGGCTTTGGACTTGAAACTTATCCCAG
>CAZOSO010000058.1:0-13006 GCA_964582635.1 uncultured Weeksellaceae bacterium
CCTACATTACATTACGATCCCATCACCTCCGTATTTTCGCGCCTCGATCCAAAAACGCCCCCCTCCATGTCCCTACAATGCGGCATCGTCGGACTTCCCAATGTCGGGAAATCGACCCTTTTCAACTGCCTCTCCCAGAACCAAGCGAAGTCGGAGAACTTCCCGTTTTGCACCATCGAACCGAACGTCGGGGTGATCGAGGTGCCCGATCCGAGATTGGACAAGATCGCTGAGATCTATCAACCCAAAAAGGTCATCCCCACCGCTATCGAGATGGTGGACATTGCGGGTCTGGTCCAGGGAGCGAGCGAAGGGGAGGGATTGGGCAACCAGTTCCTCGCCAATATCCGGGAGACCGATGCCATCGTCCACGTTCTCCGCTGTTTCGAGGATGATAACATCGCTCACGTCGATGGTTCCGTGGACCCCGTGCGGGACAAGGAGGTGATCGATACGGAACTTCAGATCAAGGATCTTGAAACCGTGGACAACCGGCTTCAAAAAGCTGAAAAAGAAGTGAAGAGCGGAAGCAAAGAAGCCAAGCAATTGGTGGACCTCCTGCATCGGCTCAAAGGAACGCTTGAAAGCGGAAAGTCCGCCCGCACGGTCGAATTGAACGATGAAGAGGAAAAGCAGGTCAAAGAACTTCAGTTACTCACCCGCAAGCCGGTCCTCTACTGTTGCAACGTCGAAGAAGCTTCTGCAGCTAGCGGGAACCAAAAAGTGGAAGAAGTGAAAGAAGCTGTCAAGGATGAAGGGGCCCGGGTCATTACGGTCGCGGCGGCGGTCGAAGCTGAGATAGCCCAATTGGAGGCGGATGATCGGAAGGAATTCCTGGAGGACCTTGGGCTTGAAGAGGCCGGCATCGACAAGTTGATCCGTGAGTCCTATGCTTTATTGGAGCTCTGTACATTTTTTACCGCCGGTGATCCGGAAGTACGAGCTTGGACCGTGAAGCAGGGGAGCACCGCACCAGAAGCTGCCGGCGTGATCCACTCGGATTTTCAACGGGGCTTCATCAAAGCTGAAGTGATCAAGTATGAGGACCTCCTTCAACACGGTTCGGAGAACGCCGTTAAAGAAGCCGGTAAGATGGCGATGGAAGGGAAGGAGTACATCGTGAAGGATGGGGATATCATCCATTTTCGGTTCAACGTTTGATGCTCCCCCTTTTTCTTAACGATCCTTGTGGAAAAGATCGCTGCTCCGTCCGATGCTATAGCCCCCGTAATGAGCTATTTTTAAACAAAACCCACTAAGAACGGGTCTTTCAAAAGCGAAGAAAAAGCGGGAATATGGCCGACGAAGATGCGAAACCGGACACCAGCACTTACACCGAATCGGATGTCCGTTCCCTCGATTGGAAGGAACACATCCGAATGCGCCCCGGTATGTATATCGGGAAGACCGGTGACGGCTCCTCAAGGGATGACGGCATCTACATCCTGATCAAGGAGAGCATGGACAATTCGGTGGATGAGTTCGTCATGGGGAACGGCAAGCGCATCGACGTGGATATCGCCGAGGATACGGTGACCATCCGCGATCGGGGACGCGGGATCCCATTGGGGAAACTGATCGAATGCGTTTCGCAGATCAATACCGGCGCCAAGTACGACTCAAAAGCCTTTAAAAAGTCGGTGGGCCTGAACGGCGTTGGGACCAAAGCTGTGAACGCGCTTTCTTCTTATTTCAAGGTTGAGTCTTTCCGGGATGGGAAGATGAAACGAGCCGTCTTTCAACAGGGGGAGCTCGTCGAGGAATCCGAAGAGCTGCCGTCCGATGAGAAGCATGGCACCAAAGTCACATTCACCCCCGATAGCGAGATCTTTAAGGATTTCCGCTTTCGTTCTGAGCACGTGGAGCGTCTTGTAAGAAATTATTGCTACCTGAACAGAGGGCTCAATATCCATTTCAATGGGGAACGCTATTATTCGGAGAACGGCCTCTTAGATCTGCTCCAGGAGAACCTCAGCCAAGAGCCGCTCTACCCGATCGTGCATCTTGCGGACGAGGATATCGAAGTAGCTTTCACCCACACGGAAGAGTACAGCGAGGAGTACTACTCGTTCGTCAACGGCCAACACACCACTCAAGGAGGAACGCATCTCGGGGCATTCAGAGAAAGTCTCGTTAAAGTGGTGAAGGATTTCTTCCAGAAGAACTACGAGGCAACGGATGTGCGCCGCTCATTGGCCGCTTCGGTTTCCATTAAGATCGTCGACCCCGTCTTCGAAAGCCAGACCAAGACGAAGCTAGGGTCGACCGAGATCGAACCCGACGGCAAGTCCATACGTGCTTTCGTGATGGACTTTTTGAAGGAACGGCTCGATAATTACCTCCACCGGAACCAGGAAACGGCCGATGCGATCCATGAAAAAGTACAGCGCTCGGAAAAGGAGCGCAAGGAAATGGCCGGCATCCGAAAACTGGCTAAAAAGCGGGCCAAACAGGCGAGCATCCACAACAAAAAGCTGAAGGACTGCAAGGTCCACCTCAACGATAAAAAGGACGATGACCGGAAAAAGGACAGCACGATCTTTTTAACGGAAGGGGATTCGGCATCGGGATCCATCACGAAGGCTCGTGATGTGAACACCCAAGCGGTCTTTAGCTTGAAAGGGAAACCCCTGAATGCTTATGGGCTTTCTAAAAAGGCGGTTTACGAGAACGAGGAGTTCAACCTGATCCAAGCAGCCCTGAACATCGAGGAAAGCATCGATGACCTGCGCTACAACCGTATCATCCTCGCGACCGACGCGGACGTGGACGGGATGCACATCCGCCTTCTCCTCCTCACTTTCTTCCTCCAGTTCTTCCCGGAGCTGGTCAAAAGAGAACACATCCATATTCTGGAGACCCCTCTCTATCGGGTCCGGAATAAGAAAGCCACGTATTACTGCTACAACGAAGAGGAACGTCGGGAAGCTATCCAGAAACTCGGGGGACAACCCGAGATCACCCGTTTCAAGGGGCTCGGTGAAATATCGCCCGACGAGTTCAAGGAGTTCATCGCCCCCGATAAGATCCGAACCGAGCCGGTCGTCCTCAATAAGGATAGCAAAATCCCGGATATCCTGGAATTCTATATGGGGAAGAACACCCCGGACCGGCAGAACTTTATCGTCAACAACCTTCGGGTCGATCAGGATCTGGTGGACGAAGAAATGGCAAAAGGAGAGAAGTAAGGCTCAATCCGCTCGAAAGAAGTCGAGCGCCTCGATCTTGACGAGGTGTACCCCTTGGTAGTAGTAGTGGACGATCTCTTCATAGGGAACGCCGAGCTTAGCCATCCGCATTGCTCCTTCTTGTGAGACCCCGACACCGTGCCCGAATCCTCTCCCTTTAAAGATGACGCTATCTCCCGCGGCTTCGATGCGGAAAAAGCTGGAGTTGAGCCCTAGGTCTTCACGGACCTTTTGCAAGGAAATGCTGTCCTCTCGGGGCAAGAAATAAAGATCTCGCTCCTCGGGACAATAGGAGAGGGCATGCTCCCGATATCCCGCTTCTTCGACGGGATAATCGAATTCCCGTTCCAAATAGGCGAGCCACTCCTTTTTCGGAAGCTTTTTTTCCCATTTGTAATGGCGGCCACCCTTGCTGAAGGGATCGTCGACCGATCGGAGGTAAGGCAGGGCTTTGGACCAAGGGAGCTCTGATGGGGCCGTCTTCCCCCCGGAGTTCGAATGATAGGCGGCCGTGATCAGGCGGATCTTATCGTCCACGATGACGATGCCTTCGGTGGCCTGGACCGCTGAATCGATCGCGGGCTCTTTCGTGTTCATCCCACGATAGACCTGGCAAGCAACTTTGTCGCAGAGATGGATCCCCCGGTCGCTGAACTTATCGAGGTTGTGAAGGGCATAGGTCCGACAGATCACCGCTTGGACTTTATAAAATTCAGGGTGATGGCCTTTTCCCGCTTCGGCAAGGACCACGCCGGAAAGGTATTGGCTCATGCCCACCCGGTTGATGCACTGCAGGCGCTCTTCTTCGGATTTTACGGTCAATTCCCCCGGATATAAATGCTCTGCTGGATACGGACGCTCCTTTTTCAATACGAAAGATCCCTTGGAGGTCAGGCGTTCAAGGGTCATTTTGGATCCCTCCCGATGGATCCCTTGTCCCACTTGGTCGATCTTCAAGAGGTCCCCCTTTTTATGTTGAAAACGGAGCCGCTCCCCGGGCTTTAAAACCTCCAAGGGTTCCCCGTCCATGAAAAAACGATAGCGCCCGCTTTCGATCCGAAGCTCTACTTGCTGCACCTTCTCCCCGTAAAAAAGGCCGATCCGAAGGATATCCGGTAAAGCCCGGAGCATGGAAGGGAAAAGGAGAAGAAGGAGGAATGCTTTTATAAAAAGGGTGAAGCGGTTCATTCTTCTTCGATCGATTCCACGATCCGACGGGCCGTATAGGCAGAAGCGCCGGGACCTCCGGACCGTTCCCGGAGTTCTTGAAGGTCCGCTATTATCCGCTCTCGCTCGATCCCACCCGGTAAGATCCGATCGAGGGATGCTTGTAGCTTCGAAGCAGTGAGCTCGTTCTGGATCAATTCCTTGGCCACTTCGCGCCCCATGATCAGATTAACGAGCGAGATGTAAGGGACTTGTACCAAGCGCTTGGCGATCCAAAAAGAAACCCGCCCTCCGGCGTAGCAGACCACTAGAGGAACTTTAAAAAGCCCCGCTTCCAGGGTTGCGGTCCCTGAAGTGACCACGGCGGCTTCTGCGTGCTCTAAAATGGCATAACTCCGATCTTCCATTACATAAACCCCTTCCTTGGCATAGGCCTCTTGATAGAACTTTTCGTCCAATCCCGATGTTTTTGCCACCACAAAGGTCTTATCCGGATAGACCTCTTTAAGGCTCATCATCACCGGCAGAATGCGTTCGACCTCTTGTTCTCTGCTTCCCGGAAGGATCGCGATGATCGGACGGTCCTTGGCTCCGAGCTCTTCAAGGAAACTTTCGCGGTCGGGAAGCTCTTTTCGGGCCTCTGCTATAGCATCGTGTAGGGGATGCCCGACGAATTCCACTTCATAACCGTATTGGGCGTAGAATTCCTTTTCGAATGGAAGGATCACGAAAAGGCGGTCTACATATTTACCGAGGGTATGGACCCTCTTCTTTTTCCAAGCCCATACTTGAGGGGATATGTAATAATAGACCCTGATCCCATGACGGTGGGCGAATTCAGCGATACGGAGGTTGAATCCCGGATAATCGATGAGGATAAGGGCGTCGGGCCGGTAACGTAGCAAGTCCGCTTTGCATTCGCGGAGAAACCCCAATATAGTTCGGAGATGGGTGAGGACCTCGAGAAAGCCCATAAAGGCAGTTTCCCTGTAATGGTGAACGAGGGTTCCGCCGGCATCTTTCATTCGCTCGCCCCCCCAAACTCGAAATCGAGCATCGGCATCCTCTTCTTTAAGGGCTTTCATGAGGTTCGCCCCATGGAGGTCCCCGCTAGCTTCACCGGCTATGAGATAGAATTTCAAAACCTGCTCAAAGGCTTACTTGAAGGGTTAGGCCCTAAAAAAACCGAAAATAGATGATAAAAGGGAGGAATACGAAAAAGACCATGAGCACTCCTTTGGCGAAGCGTTCCAAGTCCCACCGCAAGGCCATAAAGAAAATCGGAACATCCAGGACGAGGCAAAAGGATAGGATCCCCGAAGTGTAAGCGCGCGTGTTCATAAAGATGTGATGGAAAAAATGGGCAAGATCAGGGGTCTGAGCACGGAGATAGGTGATCAGGAACAGGAGCAAAAAAGAAAGGATCGCCCCTATCAAACCGCCGATAACCCCCCAGCGCACATTATCCAATTTATTAAGAAGTTCAGAGCTCATGGTCCCAATGGTGTAAAGGTTCGATCTCGTGGTGGGCTGTCATATCATACTGAACCGGAACGATAGAAGCATACCCGTTCTCAAGAGCCCAGATATCCGTATCAGTGCCTTTGTCGAAATTTTTGAATTCCCCGGCCAGCCAGTAATATTCTTTCCCATGAGGGTCTTTTCGAACTTCGAAATCGTCCTCCCAATAGGCTTTGGCTTGTCGACAAACTTTGATCCCTTTGAGCTGCTCCTTTGGAAGATCGGGGATGTTCACGTTCAGGCAGGTCCGGTCCGGAAATTTCTTGGAAAGAGCGTTCGAGATCACCTTGCGAGTGACGTGCTCAGCGGTGCTCATATCACGGGTGATGCGATAATCCAAGAGGGAACAACCGACCGAGGGGATCCCTTCCAAAGCTCCTTCTACAGCCGCTGACATGGTGCCAGAATAGAGCACATTGATCGAAGAGTTGGATCCGTGATTGATACCGGATAGTAGGAGGTCCGGCTTCCCTTTCAGGATCAGGGATATTGCGAGTTTCACACTATCGACCGGTGTCCCGTTGCAACTGTAAGAGCGGACTTTAGGGTCCGGATCCAATTCGTATTCGCGCATTCGAAGCGGGTCATTGACCGTGATCGCATGGCCCATCCCTGATTGGGGTTTATCCGGTGCGACCACCAGAACTTCCCCGAATTCTCGGGCCACGTTCACCATCGCCCGGATCCCTGGCGTGAAGATCCCATCGTCGTTGGTGACCAGTATAAAAGGTTCTCGCTCTTCCATCCTCGAACAAAGGCAAAACTAAGGATTTTGCCAAGTGAGCGGAGGCCGGCCCTTTCTTGGGAACTGCTTACCTTTGAGTTGAATCAACTTTCCTAAGATGAAGACCCTTATCCTTTCGACCCTTTTTCTCTTTTCCATTCTGGCGGTCAAAGGCCAGGATAGCCTTGAACTCGAAGGGGAACTTCAAAAAGCGACCGTCTTTTTCGCAGGTAGCGAAATGACCCGTCAAGTGAGTGCCGAGCTTGATCAAGGGCGAAATATCCTGGTCTTTGAAGGGCTGACCCCATCGCTTGAGGAAAGGAGCATCCGGCTCAATGGGGGAAAGGGCCTGCGGATCCGATCGGTGGAGAAGCGGGTCCGTCAAAAAAAGAACAAAGGGGATCTTAAGAAGCGGCTGAAGGCCAAAAAAGATAGCCTGGAGGAGATCGACTTCAAACTTTCCCTTCGGCAAAGCATGAAAAAGGTTTACAGCGAGGAAAAAAACATGATCCTCGAAAACAAGGATATCAAAGGCGAACAGACCGGTACGAACATCGAGGACCTGATGGAGCTCGCCGTGTATTACCGCAAACGACTGAAGGACATCGAATACAAATTGATCGAGGTGAACGATGATATCGAAGAGCTTCAGAAGGACCGAAAAGGCCTGCGGCAGCGCATTCGAAAACTCGAGCGGAAGGGAAGGGAGCGAGCTGCTCATATCATCGTATCCCTGGAAGCTGAGCAAAGGGGGCGGAAAAAACTCGAACTAACCTATTTTTCCCCTCGCGCTGGATGGAAACCGGCTTATGAACTGAATTGTCCCTCCCTCGGCGATCCCGTGGAAATGACCTATAAGGGGGAGGTATGGCAGCAAACCGGAAACGATTGGAAAGGAGTGGAGCTGACCCTGGCTTCCGGTCGGCCTACCAGAAGCGGTGACCAGCCGGAATTAAAGCCTTGGAGGCTCGATTTCAATAAAAAACGCCGAAATCAAAACTATAGCCAGTACTCTCAGCAAAAACAAGAAAGAGCAAAGGCTAAAAAAAGGTATTCAAAAAGAAAGCAGGAGCCCCAACAAAGCGATAAGAGCGCTGGAGCGGGAAGAGCAGCCGAAGGGAACCTTGGGGATAACGAAAGGTCGGCTTCTCAAGGGGTCGTCCAAACCCGCTTTTCGATCGATAGCCGATACGACATCTCATCGGGACGGTCCACACGCTCGGTCACCATCGATGAGATGAATATCGATGCAGCACACGATCATCTCGCTATCCCTAAAAAGGAACAAAAGGCTTTTCTCATCGCTAAACTCAGTGGATGGGAAAAGAGCGACCTATTCCCCGGTCAGGCAAGTGTGCAATATGCAGGGCGCTATGTGGGTAAAACCCATATCGATCCCAATATCACGGAAGACACGCTTGAAGTGTCTCTAGGACGGGACCAAGGGGTTGTCGTGGACCGGAAGAAGGTACGGGACAAGACCAGCTCGCAGATCATCGGTGGCAAAAAAGTCCTCGAAGCCGCTATCGATATCGAGATCAAGAACAAGCGCCAAGAAGCGGTCAAACTAAGGGTGAAGGACCAGATCCCGTTATCCAGTCGGGGGGATGTGGAGGTCTCTCTCGAAAAGCACCCCGGTGCTTCTTACGACAAGGAGACGGGAGCCTTGAACTGGAAGGTTGAGCTAGAACCCGGAGGGACAAAAACCCTCCATTTTGCCTATACCGTTAAGTATCCGAAGGAGTTGGACCCTGTGGGGCTTTGATGCCCGTCCGCTCTTCGATATAAGGGAGGATCCGTTCGCGTTCTTGTTCCCCGAACCAAGCGATCTCCGGGTCCCTTCGGAACCAGGTCATTTGCCGTTTGGCGTATCGTCGCGTGTTCCTTTCGATCCGTTCTCGAGCGGTTCTCAGATCGCTCGTACCGTCCAGATAGGGGAAAAGCTCCTGATACCCCACGGACTGGAGCACCCTGTGATCTCGAAAAGGAAGGAGGGAGCGGACTTCCTCGATCAAACCTTCTTCCAACATCTGATCCACTCGATCCTCGATCCGTTTATGAAGTTCGCTCCGTTCCGCCCACAGACCGATCTTAAGGGTTTTGAACGGCCTAGAGGCCGTATGGCCCTTCCTGAAAGAAGAATATGGGCTTCCCGAACTGCGGATCACCTCGAGTGCCCGGATGATACGGCGCGGATTGTTCCGGTCCACTCGCTGATAATGGGCGGGGTCCTTGCTCCGAAGTTCTTCCAAAAGAGGGTCAAGGCCTTCTTCTTCAAAACGTCGGTCCAGCTCCTCTCTGATTTTGGGATCGGAGGCGGGTAATTCCTTATCGATCCCATAGAGAAGGGCATCGATGTAGAGGCCGCTTCCGCCGACCAAAAAGACCAGCGACTTTTCTTTGAAAAGATCTTGTAGAAGGGATAAAGCTTCTTTTTCATAGTCGCCGGCACTGATCGCTTCTGTGAGGGAGCGGTCCCCCATCAGATGATGCGGCACCCCCTTTTGTTCCTCGAGGGAGGGGCGAGCTGTTCCGATCTTCATTTCATGATAGAATTGCCGGCTGTCCGCATTGATGATATCGGTGCCGAATCGCCGAGCCAGCTCGATCGCAAGCCCGCTCTTTCCGATGCCTGTGGGGCCGAGGATCGGGATCAAATAGGGAAGGTCCCCCTCAGAGGTCTTTGAAGAGATCGTCGACATCGCTTCCAACATCCCCTTCGCTCCGACCATTGTCCCCGCTGTTATCGCTTTCGGTATCATCCCCCTCTTCGAGGTCCAATCCCTTGAGAGGATCCAGGTCGTCGGCGGATTCCTTCGGAGGTTCTCCGATTGCCATGCTCACGCGGGGATAATCTTGCCCTTCTTCAGCCTCGTAGCGTTTGACCATATCGAGGCAAAAGATCCACATGTTCAAAAAATTGTATACATAGATCAGCTTCAGTTCTTCATCATCCCCTTCTCCAGCGACCAATTCATAAAGAGGGACATCGTCCATGGTCCGCTGAGATTCTTCTTCATCGCCCATATCGATCAATGGAAATTCCTCGCCTTTGCTCCACTGATCGTCGCTTCGATAAAAAGAGGCCATCTCTTGGCCGCTTAACCCGAACGCGTGTTGAACCTGTTGATGAAGGTCTTGAAGGCTGGCTTCCTCGGAAATTTCGATATCCCTGAATACATCATCCTCCGTATCGAGGAGGGTTCTGAATTTCATTACCCGCATAGAGGAGCTTTTGATACAAAGTTATCAGATCTTGATCCCTCAGATCGGACGCTCATATCCAATCTTTCTTCCGGAAATAGAAGAGCATACCTACCGCGATCGCGAGCATTAATCCCAAAACCGCAGGATAGCCCCATGGTTTGGTCAGTTCCGGCATATGCTCGAAGTTCATCCCGTAAACTCCGGCGATGAAGGTCAAGGGAATGAAGATGGAAGCGATGATGGTCAGGACCTTCATGATATTGTTCATACGAACAGAAAGGAGGGACATATAGCTATCCAAGAGATCCGAACTGAGTTCGCGTTGGGTTTCCAGGGAACTGACCACTGCGACCGTATGGTCGTGAACGTCCCGGATGTATTTTTCCGTGCGTTCACTGATAAGAGCCGCTTCGGAATTCAATAATGTTCCTACTGCCTCCCGAACAGGAGCGATGCTTTTGCGCAATTGCACGGTTTCCTTTTTGATGGAACGGATGTCCTGGGGTTCCAGATCTTTAGGATCGTTGATGATGGCACCGTCGAGCTCTTCGATCCGGTTGTCCATGTAATCGATCACGAGGAAATAATGATCGACGACAGCGTCCAGAAGAGCGTAGAAAAGGTGGTCCGGCCCTAATCCCCGTATCAAGCCTTTTTTGTTTCGCAATCGGGTCCTTACGGGATCGAAAACATCCCCCTTTCGTTCCTGGAAACTGATGACATACCCCTTGCCCAGGATCAAACTCACCTGTTCGCTTTCGATCCCTTCCTTGCCGAGTTGGATCATCTTCAGGGTTAGAAAGAGATGATCCCCATGATGTTCGAATTTCGGGCGATGTTCGGTGTTCAGGACATCCTCGATGAGCAAGGGATGAAGTCCGAATCGTTTCCCCAACTCTCCGATGCGCTCGACGTTCCCCAAGCCGTTCACATTGATCCAGGTAGTGGTCTGCTCTTCTTGATAAGAAAGCAACCCATCGATATCAGTGGCTTCGGCTTCCTCCAAGCTCTCTTGCGTATAATCCACGATATCGAAGCTCTGCTCTTCACCGATCTCTTCCCCCACATAAAGGAGACTACCTGGGGGAGCGCCCACCTTTTTCTTACGCTTCCAAGGATTGAAGGATCTTCTGAACTTATCGTCAGCCATTACTCAGTCGTCGAAATATAGGTTTTTTCGAAAAATGGAACTTGCCAGGTTTTTATCTTCGAGTTCCCTTTAAACAGGGCCTTTCATGCGATATCTATATATTTTTCCACATCCGGACGACGAATCCTTTGGCCCTGCGGCGGCTATCCATCACCAATTGCAAGAAGGGCACGAAGTTCATCTTTTGACCCTGACCCGTGGGGAGGCGACAAAAGTTCGTCATGAAATGGGATTGGATAAGGAAGCGATGGGCGAACTACGCTACAAGGAGATGCTGAACGTTGAAAAGACCCTGGAGCTGAATAGCCTCGAGGTCTTGAAATTCCCTGATTCCGGGTTGAAAGAATTGGACCCTCGGGTCCTCGAACATGCCATCAAGGATCATGTACGTCATGTTCGCCCACACATTCTTGTCACATATCCGGTCCATGGCATCAGTGGCTTTCACGATCATTTAGTAACCCATGCGGTGGTCAAAAGGGCCTACCTTGAATTGATCGAAGAAGGAGGGCTTCCTTTGGAACGATTGGCGTTCTATACTTTATTGGACCGAGGCGTGGACCCCTTCAAGGGTGAAGCCTTTCCCGTCCGCCAATCCACTTATGAAGAGATCGATTGTTCTGTGGAACTCAACGAAAAGGATAAGGAGGCATTCCGGGAAGCTTTGGATTGTTACAGGACCTACCAGGGAACGATCCAGCGATCAGGGGTGAAAGACCGCTTGGGGGATCACGCTTTGTTCGAACTTTACGGGGAAAACCCGGAGGAAAAGTACAAGGACCTGAGCGAAGGCTTAGGCCGTGGAACTTAAGGGGTCCTCCATCATCTCTTTCAAAACCTCTTCCGGGTCTTTGGCATCGGGGAAGAAAGAAAGGAGTTTTCTTAACACGGCGTCCACAGAGCTATCGGGACAAGAGGCTCCGCTCGTGAGCATGATGTCGATCGGTCTTTCTTTCGGAAGGTAGCCCTCGGTCCGCACCTCTTTTTGTTGATGGATGTCGAAATGATCGATCCGATCCGGGTCGATCTCCTCCGCTGAACGAATGAAGTAGGAGGGAAGCTGCTCTTCACAGAGTTCCACGATATGCGAGGTGTTAGAGCTGTTGTACCCCCCTACGATGAGGGCTAGGTCGGCATTTTGTTCCAATAAGCCGAAAGTGGCCTTTTGGTTGTCATTGGTGGCATAGCAAAGGGTGTCGCTCGTATCTGCAAAGTGCTCTTGAACGCGATCCTCTCCATAGCGTTCTTTCATGCACTCTTTTAGATACTCCGAAATGGCCTTGGTCTCGCTTGCGAGCATGGTGGTTTGGTTCACCACGCCGACCCTTTGAAGGTCCTCCTCTGCATCAAAGCCTTCCGAAAAGCGCCCCTGGAATTGCTCGTAAAACTCCTTAGTAGGCCTTTCCCCTTTGATGAACGCCCCTAATAATTCAGCCTCTTCCATGTTCCGAACGATAACGGACTTCGCGCTTTGCCGGCTGTGAGAAAAGGTGGCTCTGGTTTCTTCGTGTTCCGGTTTGCCGTGGATCACGATGGTATGATCCTTATCCCCCAATTTATTAGCACGCTTCCAGACCGCCGTTACAAAAGGGCAGGTGGTATCGTAGCTTTTGACCTCGATGCCTCGTTCTTTCAGTTCGTTCTCGGTTTCGATGGTGGTCCCGAAAGCCGGAATGATCACAATGTCATCGGGGGTCAACTCGTCTAGGTCGATGAAACGATTCCCCCTGGTATCCTGAATAAAGCGCATCCCTTTCTGGGCCAAGTCTTCGTTCACGATGGGGTTGTGGATCATCTGAGAAAGCAGGTAGATCCTGCGGTCCGGATGATCCTCCAACGCCTTATAAGCGATCTCGATGGCGTTCTCCACCCCGTAACAGAAACCGAAGTGTCGGGCTATGTGAAAACGAAGGGGGCCAAAATCCAATACCGTCGGGGAAAAATCTTTCTTACGGGGATCCTTTTTGTGGCGGATCCGTTTGACCTCCCCGATGATCGAGGAACGGTACTGATCGGGAATTTCGAATTGCTTCATGCCCTTCGGCCTAG
>CAZOSO010000059.1:0-12685 GCA_964582635.1 uncultured Weeksellaceae bacterium
GGCTTGCATAGCCTTTGATCGTCAGCTCGATATCCTGTCCTTTCTTCAATTCTTTGAGAAGAAGTTCCGAAAAAAGGCGCAGATCCTGGATCCCTTTGTCAACCTTTTCATCAAAGAAGGATCTCATTCGAGCTTTGGCTGAATCTTTAAGGGGATCAGGACGCCCTTTGCTATAACGTTTCATATAAGTAGGGACTCGCTCTTTGTAATCCCGATAGCTCGCGTCATAGCTTATATCGGTAGTGGTGTCCAGGGTACTGGGATCGGGCCGGTCGTTGTGAAAATAGAGGGTGACCGGTAAGAAACGGTTGAGGTCCTCAACGGAGGCGACCTTCATGGTATCGGTCTTCGGCTCGATGCTTATCGGCCAATCATAGATGTCGTTGCAGCACATGCCGACCCATCCTTCCCGCGATCCTTCCCGGTTGGAAGCGAAAAAACCTTTGTTCCGCTCCACGTCGATAAAGGGGTAGAGGTCGTTGTAGGAGGAGTTGATCGGATAGCCGAGGTTCTCCGGCTTTCCAAAGCCCTCCTTTTTCCCTTTGCTTTTGAAGAGGTCGTAAGCCCCAAATCCCACGTGCCAATCGGAGGCAAAGTACAATCTTTCCTCCGCCGGGAGGTAAAAGGGGGTGATCTCGTTGTCGGGCGAATTGATGCTATCTCCTGCGTTCCTGACCTTCCCGTATTCACCGAGCTTTTTACGGGGCGTCCACCAAATGTCCATTTTCCCTTTTGTTCCCGGTCTGTTCGAGCTAAAGAAGAGGACCTCCTTCCCCCGATAAGTTGCGATCATGGGGTGGGTGGTCCTGAAACTATCGACGTTAATGCTCGAGGGAAGGGGTTGAGGTTCGCTCCATCCGTCCTCTTCCTTCCGGCTACGCACGATGCGGCAATATTTCTTTCCCTTCTTTTCCTCGCATTCTGTAAAAAGGAGCGTCCTCCCGCTATCGGCGAAAGCGCTGTTCGCCATGTGGAGCTCCTTATCCCAGGGTCCTTTCAGAGGTCGAGGCTCCCCCCATCCGCTCTTCATATGGGATCTGCTTCCCTCTCCCGTGGCATTTCCTTTTTCCTCTTGTTCTTTGCTAACAGAGGGGGCTACCAGGATCTTTGCTTTCGGGGGCGGCCCTTCGATCGTCCCGTCCTGATGCTCTTCTTCGGACCGGAGGACGCTGAAATAGAAAAGCGAATCCTGAAGGATGTAGGGTGCGAATTCCGACCCTTTCGTATTGATGGGATACTTTTCCCGTTCGATCTCGATGTCCGAACTGTCTTCGAGGGCTTCTTGGGCCCAATCGCTCGATCGTTTCCCCTGAGCCGCCTTCAGGTAAAGGTAACTGTCTTTTTGCCTGATATGTCGGCGCTTTAAATTCCCCCAGTTTCGGCCGGCCTCTCTATACTTGCCCAAGCGCATTTGCATTTGAGCCAAATAGAGGATGCAGTTCGGGAAGCGCTCTCCCCTTCGGTCCTCGGACTGCACCTTTTGGTATTGTTTCAGGGCTTCCTTGTAGAGGTGGGAACGGCGGAGAGCATGAGCTAGTTGATAGCGAATATCGGTCCGTTCGGGGGCTGCTTTCAGAGCCTTTCGGAGGTAGCTGACGGCTTCGTGATGATCGCCTTCAGCCTTTGCTTCTTCCGCAAAGCGGATCCAAGTCCCTACTCTTTGGCCGTACAGCTCCATTGTGGGTAGGAAGCCGAGGAGCAAAAGGGGGAAGACCGCTTTAAATAAAGGTTGGACAGGTTTTATGAAGCTCATCGGGCCTTTCCAGTTCACGCATGATGTAGCGGATCGATATTTCGAAACCGCCCCTGTTCTTGCTTGCGGGTTGAAGTTGGGAAACGTTGATGTCGTAACTCAAGCCTACGCGCCATTGATCATAGTTCATCCCGGCGCTGATGTATCCGGCATCTCTTGTTCGGTACCAGACCCCTGCGAAGACCGAGCGATAAACCCCCAGGCTCTCCTTGAGGACGTATTCTCCACTCGTTCCAAAGACCAATTCGTGATAGGTTCCTTGAAGCCCCAAATAGGCTGCCGGGTGAAGCTTGATCTCTTCGGAAAGGGGATATAGGCCGTTCCCGAAAAAGCTTATCCTACGGTCCCTTCGGATCTCCTGGTTATCGAACAGGCTCTGCTTCGGGCTGAAAAGGTTGTAAAGGGCGATCCCCCCGCCGTATCGCTTATCGGTCCCGACCCTTCTTTCATAACGAAGGCCGAGGTCGGTGTCGAAATAGGCCCTTTTCCGTCTTGAAAAGTTTTCACCGTTGCTAAGGCTCGGATCGTAATGGAGGCCGTTGTATTGGTTGTCGAACTCCAACTGATCGTAACTGATCCGCTTTTGTTCGAAGCGGGGTCGAACACCCCCCACCAAACGATGGCTCGAATCGCTGGAAAGGAAAGTCCTCCAGGATGCGCTCAGAGCCCCCTGGAGCGTCCGATAACGGGAATCGCCTGCGATGTCGTGATAGAAAGAAAGCCCCGCTCCCAAGGGTTGAATATCCTTTGGAGCACGAGCGTCCGCGGAAAAGCCGAACGTGGAGTAGGGGTTATCGCTCACCGAACTCCATTGGTTCCGATGGATCCCGATGAAGCGATAGTCTCCTTCAAAGGCACCGGTCAGGGCGGGGTTCAGGTTGCTGGGAGCTGCTTGGAACTGGGAAAAGTGGATGTCCTGGGCCTTCGCCTTTTTCAAGGGGAGCCATAAGAGGGGCAAGAGCAAGCAAAGGATCTGAATGCTTCGCATGGCTAGCGGATCAGGGTGATGTTCCCTTTTTCGAAGTATTCCTTGTCCCCTTGACAGGTGATCTCCAGGTAATACACGTACACGTCAGGGTCCAGATCTCGACCTTGGTAAGTCCCGTCCCAACCTTTTTCCGGATCATGGCTTTCAAAGACCTTTTCACCCCATCGGTCGAAGACCCGGAAGGTCATTTCCTGGATGTTCTTCCCCCGCACATAGAGAACATCGTTCTCTCCGTCCCCGTTCGGAGTAAAAGCATTGGGGATGAAGAGGTCCGGTGGCTTGCATTCCAGGTCGTATACATAGATCCTTACGGAATCCCGCTGTAAACATCCGCCATTGTCCGTCATCCTCAGGTGGAAGGTGGTGGTTGAGGTGGGGGAAGCACCCGTATGGAAAGCATTGGGGTCTTCGAGCCATTGAGGAGGGGTCCATGATACATCGTAGGTATGGTCGGGATCCGCGTGGATCTTCGTGGATCCACCCAAGGCGATCGTATCCTGGTCCGCGGTGGCTGTCACGTTCTTTTGTCCCAGGTCGGATACGGCGATGGTGACCGATCGGGTGATGGTACATTGGGAATCGCTCACCTCAAGGGTGTAAGTGGTCGTATTGCTCGGGCTTATTGTGATCTGTGAACTGCTATCGCCCTGTAGGATGGAGGGGTCGGGTTCCCAATCGTAGCTTAAGGATCCCGCTCCAGAAGCTTGTGCCTGAAGGGTGATCGTATCCCCCTTACAGATGGTGGTATCGGGGGGAAGTCCTAAAGTAAGGGGAGTGGTCAAGACCGCGACCGTATCCGTTGTACTGCAATTGCCTTCGGTGGCTGTGATCAGGTAGTAGCTGCTGTCGTTCGGCAGGACGGTGATGCTGCTGTCGGTGGGGCCGTCGTTGAGGGTGTCCAAAGGCGCAGCGACCTGGGTCCAGGTCCATTCGTCGATGCTTGTAGGGGGGACCGAGCTGGCGTTCAGATCAATGCTGTCCTGGCCGTCACATAGGATCGTGTCGTTGGAGGTTTGGATGTTCGGAGCGGGGGTGACCTGTATGTTCCGTGTCAGCGTATCGGTACAGGCTCCGTTGGTGACCTCGAGTTGATAGAGGGTGCTAGTTCCCGGAGCAACGTCGATCTGTTGGGTGCTATCCCCTTGAGCGATAGCACTGTCCGGCGACCAATCGTACTGGAAGGGGCCTGTCCCACTGACCTGGGCTTTGATAACAGCCGTGTCACCCTCGCAAATGGTCGTGTCAGGAGCAAGGTTAGCGGAAAGCTGCTTGACCAGCACTTGCACGGTATCCTTGAGGGAACACCCGTTCCTTGTACCCTTGAGGACATAATTCCCGGTGTCGTTCGGGAGCACCGTGATGACACTGTCCGACAGGTTGTCGTTCAGGGTGTCGCTCGGATCTGAAAGTTCCGTCCATACCCACTCGTCGATGGAAGAGGAGGGGAGGCTGCTTCCTTGGAGGTCCACACTGTCCGTCCCTTGGCACAGGAGGGTGTCGTTGGAGGTGGTGAAAGCCGGTTTGGTGACCTGCACGGTTTGAAGGAGGGTGTCGGTACAGACCCCGTTGGAAATATAAAGTTGGTAATCGATGGTGCTGTCCGGAGAAGCGATCGGATTGGGTTCAGTGGAATCGCTCAATCCGGTGGTAGGTTCCCACTTATAAGTAATGCCGCTATCCCCCAAGGGGGGGACCCCGATGCTCGTCTGTTCGCCGAAGCAAATAGAACTGTCGGGGATGGAGGTGGAACTGTCGGCGAGGACTTGAATGTTGCTCTTCACGCTGTCCGAAAGGTTGCATGTATTCGTATCCTTTACATAGAGAGTGACCTGAAAGGTGCCGCTCGAATCGTAGACGTGCGAGGGGTTGTTGCTCGTAGAGCTATCTCCATCCCCGAAATCCCAGATGACATCGTGGCCACTGGTGCTTTGATCCGTGAATGGGACACTGTCCCCTTTACAAACCACCCCGGGATGGTCCATGTCCGCTACCGTGATCGGAAGATCGAAGTTCATTTTGAACACGGCATTGTTGCAATTGGTGCTGTTATTGGTCGGTGAAACCGCACCCGGGTCCGGTTTGATAGGGAAGTCCGAATTTCCCCCACAACCTGCGCATACCGATTGATAGATCCGTCCCTTTTCGCTGAAGCGGCTCGTTCCCCCGTCCACATGTTCCGCACTTTGGCTCCCCCCCATGAAAGAGCCGTAAACGATACCGCTCGCATCGTTCTTAAGGACCATCACATAGAAATCGCTCCCGTCCGTTGTTCCTTGATAAGCATTGGAAGTCGTGTCCATTCCGTTCGTGGACCCCGTATTGTTGTTCAGTCCCCCGAAATCATTCGTGTTCCCGCCCCATCCGGAGAGGTAGATCTTGTGGCACACATCCACTAAGAAAGCAGTGGGAGAGATATCGATGTTCCCACTACCGGAGCCGAACACCGTGGACCATATCACCGAATCCATCTCGGTGGTCATTTGGGTGATGTATTGGCCGCTATTGGGAGTTGCGTAATTGGCGTTTATAATGAAGGTGGAGTCCATGATCTCCGTCTGTCCGAAAAGGTGGATGTGTTCATCATCGTCAAGACGGACGAAGTAGGATTGGTCGTAATCCCCCGAACCCCAGTAAGTGGCCCGGAAAAGCGAGTCCCCTTGCCCATTCAGATGGGCCACGAAAGGGTCGGCTCTGCCACCCGCGTTGTTCGGCTGCAAAACGCTCGTGTCCGTTTGAATATCGGGGGATGTGGTTCCTCCGGTTATGAAAAGGTCATCGTTCTGATCCAGCGTCAGGGAATAAACGGCATCCTCGCCGGAACCTCCGAAATAACTGCTCCATAGAAGGGTGGTCAGGCTGTTGTCCATTTGAACGACGCAACCGCTTTGGTTCCCTCCGGGAAAGGAGTTCTGATAGGCGTTGCTGGTAGTGGGAAAATCCGTTGACCGGGTGGTGGAAGCGATGTAGCAATGGTTGTTCTCATCGATGATGATCTCTCCCCGCACCTCGTCTGCGTAATTGTAGCGAAGATTCCCGTTCGTATTGAGCCCGTCGTTGGCGGTTCCTCCCAGAAAGGTAGAGGCCATGAGGGCGGTCCCGTCGTTGCTGATCCGGGAGATGATGATATCCGACCCGTTCACGAAGTCCACGCCGATCCCGTTGAGCGTTTTTCCACTCCCTCCTGCAAAGCTCGTATCGTAAGCGTTAGAAGTGACCGGAAAATCCGGGGAGCTCGTGGTGCCGTAAACGAAGAGTTCATCGTTCTCGTTCACAACCATGCTATGGGGAAGTTCATCGGATTGGCCGCCCAAGTAGGTGGACCAGACGAGGAAAGTACCGCTTGTATCGTACTTGGAGAGGGCAATGTCCGTTCCTGCCAGATTACCTGCCCCTGAACCTCCTGCCCAACTGGTCTGATAAGCACCGACCGTCACCGGATAATTGTTGCCGAAAGCCGTGCTCCCGGAATAAAGAAAGCCCTCGGAGTCGAAGGTGGCCGTATATCCGAAATTATCCGAGCCCGATCCGGAATAAGTGGAGAAAACGAGCGTGGGGTCGATGACGAGCTTCCGGTCTTCTTCGAGCCCTTGAGGGAAACGGAAACGCACCTTGTTCCCTTCTAGTTCATAGGAGCAGGCGACCGGAATGCTATCCTTCCCGTCCGGATAATAGGCCACGGGTCGCGTTTCTTTGACGGTCCCCACGCTGGTTCTGACCTTCAGCTCGCCCTCCTCTGTGATCTCCAGGCCGTCCACCCCTTGGTATTCGAATTCAATGTCCTTCGCATCCCCCTCGGGCCGGATATGGAGCTCGTATTTGAAAGCGCTTCCTCCCTTTTTCTTTTTGGCCCGAAGATCGATTCCTTCGTAGAGTCCCTCATAGAGCACCTCCCGATAGTTATGGACTTTGCTAGCCCAATCATCGGGGTCATCGGAAAGGTAAAAGTTCGCATAGCTCCGGCTCTTCCCTTGCAAGGAATAATCTTGGGGTCCATCGGTGTTCTGAAAACGGATCCGGTAGGCGTGGTAAGGAACGCTCTCCGGACCATCCCCCGCGTTCTTTCCATGATGGTGCTCGAGGAATTCGGCCATCTTCTCCGGATCGTGGATGTCGAAAGTGAAGCCCTGCTCTTCCAGATAGAGCTTCCCGTTCGCCACTTCGGTCCGGAAGGACACATGGGGATGCCATTGGCCTTGATTAGGCCGGAACCCCCTTCTTTCCCCCTGCGATATCCCCAAAAGAGGGACGAGGACGAGGAGGAAGAAAAGCGATATGGATCGCCCTTGAAGGATCAAAAGCAGCTTCACTTTCCGAAAGATAAGGATCTTGTAGCGGCCTCTCCATCATCGGCTAAAGCTTATAGGCCTTTGAAGATCGGTAGGAGGGGTCATACCTCTTCGGCCTCCTTTTTTCGAGCCTCTCGAATTATCTTAGTGGGGATATGAAGATCGATCTCCCTGAAACCGATAAGCCTAGAGTTTTGATCATCGGAGGGGGCTTCGGGGGGTTGGAATTGATCCGGAGCCTTCGAAAGGCTAATGTGCAGGTGGTGCTCCTGGACAAGAACAATTATCACACCTTCCAGCCCCTTCTTTATCAGGTGGCCACTTCCGCTTTGGAAGAGACCTCCATCGCTGCTCCTTTCCGCAAGGTCTTTCAAAAGCAGGACAACTTTTTCTTCAGGATGGCGGAGGTCCAACGGGTGATCCCGGAAGAGAAGCGGGTGGAGACCAGTATAAGCGACGTCCATTACGATCACCTCGTGATCGCCACGGGAGCGCAGTCGAATTACTTCGGCAATGAGGGGCTGATCATCAGCTCGATGCCGATGAAGTCGATCGATCAGGCCCTCGCCCTTCGAAGCCTTATCCTTCAGAACTTCGAGAAAGCGCTGGTCATCTCCAATCCCCGGAAGAAACAGAGCCATATGAACTTCGTGATCGCCGGGGGAGGTCCTACGGGGGTCGAGTTGGCCGGGGCTTTGGGCGAGTTGAAGGAGCACATTTTTCCGAAGGATTATCCCGAGCTCGACCTTTCCATGATGAATATCTATCTCGTTCAGTCGGGGGATCGATTGCTCCCCGCATTGAACGAGAAGGCTTCGCGCAAGGCGAAGGAATACCTCGAAAAGTTGGGGGTGCAGGTTCAATTGAACACCCGCGTTCAGGATTACAGCGGGGATTACGTGCAGACCAATACCGAACAGGATCTTACGGCCCGGACCTTGATCTGGACGGCCGGTGTGATCGGAGCTCCGATCAAAGGTCTGGACCACGCCATCGGCAAAGGGGACCGGATCCTGGTGGATGAGACCCATCGGGTGCAAGGCTACGACGACATTTATGCCATCGGGGATGTAGCGGCCATGTTCTCTGAAGCCTATCCGAAGGGGCATCCGATGATGGCGCCGGTGGCCATGCAACAAGGTCGCCACCTCGGTAAGAATCTTAAAAGGAGACTCCGAGGACAGCCCGAGCGGCCTTTTAAGTATTTCGATAAAGGGGCTATGGCCACGGTCGGAAAGAAAAAGGCGGTGGTCAATCTTCCGGCCTTCAACATCTACGGATTCCCGGCTTGGTTCGTCTGGCTCTTCGTTCACCTGCTCTATTTGGTCGGCTTTGAGAACAAAGTGGTGACGGTCTTTCGATGGATGCGGAATTATTTCAACTCCGAGCGAGCTGTTCGCTTGATCCTCAACGCTGGGATGGCCAAAAAAGAAAAGCGTCGGAGAAAGCGGAAACTTTTCGAAGAGTACCAGCAGCAAGGGGAAAAGGAGGGAGAAGGATGATCAAAAGAAAGGGAAAGCTTACCTTCGTCCCCGCGAACCGCACAAAAAAAGAAGCATATGCGATCGAAACGACAACTCATGCTCCTGAGCGCGATCTTTCTTATGGCCGCTTGTGGTGGGCAGGATCAGAGCTCCGATGGGAACGATAAGGGTTCCGAAGGAGGTGAAAAGGAGAAGAAGGAAAATTCGGAATTGACCCTTCGCGGTGAGGAGTTCGACACAAAAGGAGCGATGGCCGCGGAAAAATTGCCTGAAAAGATGGAAGGGGAAGATTCCCTTCAGGTGAAACTAAAAGGGGATGTAAAGAAGGTCTGTCAGAAGAAGGGGTGTTGGTTGGAATTGGATATGGGGTCGGACCATCCCCGTATGATGGTACGTTTCAAGGATTATTCCTTCTTTGTGCCCAAGGACGCTTCCGGAAGCAAGGCGACCATCAAAGGTTGGGCTTATCGGGACACCCTGAGCGTGAAGCAACTCCGTCATTACGCCAAGGACAAGGGGAAGGACCAGGCCGCTATCGATAGCATCCAAGAGCCTCAGGCCCGATTGGCCTTTAAAGCCTCAGGTGTCGTTCTCCAGGAAGGGAAGAAGCAGAAGGAATAAAAAAGGAGAAGCGAAAAAGGAAAAAGGACGAGGGGGAGTGTTTCAGCTCCCCTTCTGATCCTTCCCGTTCTGTTCGGTGGTACCCCGCCGTTCCTTGATGCGGGCTGCTTTACCCACTTTATCCCGGAGGTAATTGATCCGGGCTTGACGGACTTTCCCTTTCTTATCTATCTTGATCTTCTGGATGAAAGGAGAAGAAATGGGAAAGATCCGTTCGACCCCGATGCCACCGGATATCTTGCGGACGGTAAAGGTCTCATTACCCCCGGTACCTTTGCGTTGGATCACCGTTCCCTGGAAACGCTGGACGCGCTCCTTATTCCCTTCGCGGATCTTGTAATCGACGCTCACCGTATCTCCTGGATGGAAATCGGGATATTCGTTCCCGCCGATCAGTTCGTTCTCGACTTCTTTGATGGCATCCATGGCTCTGGGCGCTTAGGGGGGTTCGAAATGGAGTGCAATATTAAGGATTTTTTGCTGGACGGACCTCGTCTTAGAGATGGAAAAGCCTCGATATGGTGAAGCCGAACCTGAATTGACCTTCCGTGACATCCGAGACGGTATGCGGAAGGTATTGTCCTCCACCGATCCCGCCGGAGTTACTGACCGTGATGTGAAAGATATGGCCTCCGGTCTCGAGCTCTACTCCCAATGCAAAGGGGTCGTAGGCCTTGCTGCCGGCCACATAGCGTTCACGGGGGATCAGGAAATGATATTCTCCGATGATCCCGAGCTTTTTGCTCAGCTTGAGCGTGCCTCCGGCCCCTATACCGAACATGCTGTTCCGGTCCCTGTTGCTCACCAGGTTCCTGTGGGAATAGGAGGGCATGAGCTGCAAGGAAAGGTAATCCGAGATGCGGGAGGCGATCTGGAGTTGATGGAAATAGCCGAAGCGATGGGCGAACTTCTCGAAGTTCGTCGGGGACGTAGGGTCATCGCTCGCCCGCATGATCGTTCCGTTCATTGAAGCCAAGGCGGTGATCGTGAAGGGGAAGCCCTCGCGCTGTTCCACGATGCGGTATTTCAAAAAGCCATCGTACAATTCTTGAAGGGGGCCGGAACCTTTGCTACGGCCAAAGCCCATCGTCAAGTTCTCCATAACCCCATATTCGAGGGCAAAGCGAATATCCCGGGCTTCATCGATCCCGAAGAGGGAATGGTAGCCGCCGTTATCTCCGGCGATGTCCCCGAAGCGGTGGGTGATCCGAAACTCCAGATCCCCGGGAAGGAGGGTCTCGGTCGAATGCGAATTGAGGAGGCGGGTGCTCTTGAAGGTCGTGAACGGTTTGACCGTATCTCCTTCCGCATCCGCTGCACCCGGGGTGTTTTCTCCGGCTTTTGTGGATGAAAAGCTCCCCAGTATCAAGAGGCAAGCTAGTAGGAGGCTGGTGGAGGTTCGGAAACGCTTCATGGGGCCTTGGCTTTTTGGCGGATATAAGCGGCCAGATCCTCGATCTGACCATCCGACATCCGTTCCTTGGTATAATGCGGCATGTAGGGCCGGTAGCCTATTTTAGGGGAGGTGCCGTAACGGATCACTTGGTAGATGGAATTTTTCGAATAATCATCCAAGTGTTTCTCGAGCATTTTAAAGGTGAGAATGGATCGATCGAGGGTGAAACGGGTGATCCCTTTTCCTGGCATGTGGCAATGTTGGCAGCTGTTCTCGTAAATGAACGCGCCCTTCTTCGGGTCTCCGTTCTTTCCGAGTCCTCTTTGCGGGGTGGGAAGGGCGTCCAAAAAGGTCGCGGGGGATCCCGATAGATAATTCCCTTTGATCCGCTCGATCCATTTTTCATCTTTACCGGACTTAGCTGCGGCTTTTTCCAGCTTTTCGATCTGCTCGATGCCGAACCCGATGTCCTGAAGTTCGATGCCGAGGCGGTGGAAATAATGGAGCACGGCTTCCATTTCGCGTTCCGTCAAGCGCCGTCCCTGGGAGCATTCGGTGGCACATAGTTGGATCGCGTTCCGGAGGGTGTCGCGGGCTTTGACGGCTTTATCCCCGTACTTTTCGACGTAATCGTCGTTGTAATAGCTTTCCCGGTCCACCACTCCGTAGAGCGTGGTTCCTTGGAGGAAGGGCATGTCCTTTTTCCGAACATATTGGAGCCGGGCTTCCGGGTCGCTGACGGACAGGTCGGGATCCTCGCGCTTGAGGTTGTGACAATCGTTGCAGGTGAAGAATTTCGATACCCGGGGGCTTTTGCTGCCGTCCGGCCATGTGGTGTGCCCTTTTTTGACGAGCTCTTCTCCTCGATCGGCCTTTTGCGGATCGATCGAGTCGATGTGGTGAAGCCTTTTTTCCGCTCCCAAGGCGGGCAAGACCTCTGCCACTTTGCTGCTCAGTCCCCATTCAGGGCCTTTTTTTCGGGGGGATGGGTCCGGGCCGCTCAGGACAAAAGCGGATAGCAGTCCTCCCAGGATCAGAAGGGCCCAAATATGTTTGCTCGGTCGGGGGAGCTTCATCGTCAGTCGTTCGGGTATCCTTTCTTGGCCCAGCAACGGATCAATCGGATCTTTTCCTCCGAAAGTTGGGGTGCGCTTTTCGGCATATTGCTACATCCGCTTTCGTGTTCGATCGCACAGATCACTTTCCCGTTCTTGGTCTCATCCTTGATCTGGGAGTGGGTTTCGAGGACGATGCCGAAGGCGGAAGAAGAGCTGTTGTGGCAACCGGAGGTGGCACAATTTCCCGAGAAAATGGGCTCAACATCCTGTGAAAAGCTCTTGTAAAGGGTGTCGCACTGGCTCGTATCCGTTTGAGATTTATTCAAGCGAGGTTCCGCCACGTCCTTGGTGCAACGGTTCATAAGCGCTTGGGTCCCGAGGGCGAGAACGAGCAAGCTGGTGATGGATATGATGGACCTTGAAAGGATTCTCATGAAGGACCAATATAAGGAAGATGCTGCATTGGGTGGAACGGGGGCTTCGCTTCGGGAGCTGGGAAGATCTGCTAAATTCGTGGAGCAATGGCTCAGCAGGCACTTCGCATCCGAGTAAAAGGAAAAGTTCAGGGCGTTTTCTTCCGGGCGAGCACCAAAGAAAAGGCCGACGAGCTCGATATCAAAGGCTGGGTTCGGAACGAGCCCGATGGATCGGTGTTGATCGAGGCCGAAGGGGAAGAAGGAAAACTCAAAGAGTTTCTGGACTGGTGCTGGGAAGGTCCTTCAGCTGCTCGCGTAGAAGAAGTGCAGGAAGAGGTGCTCGATCCGAAGGATCTTGATAGCTTTGCCATCGTTGGATAAAAGGGGCACTTAGCTCAGTCGGTTCAGAGCGCTTGCCCGACACGCAAGAGGTCGCTGGTTCGAGTCCAGCAGTGCCCACTTCCCGCCAAATCCCATTTGAAGCCCGGTCGATGAGATCCGGCTTTTTTGTTGGGTGTCAGTAAAGTTGCATCTTATTCGCTAATGGATGCAGGGGGATGACCACATATAAAACCCCCATTCTTTAAGACAGGCTCAGCCCGAATTTAAGGTGTGAGTTCCCTTTGGCGATCTGGCCGATCGGGATGGGCCCGTATCACGATCCCTAAGGGAGAGAAAGATCA
>CAZOSO010000059.1:12695-12954 GCA_964582635.1 uncultured Weeksellaceae bacterium
TCCTGAATAAGGTTTCCGTCTTAAGCTACTCCTATTCATTTCTGCCTCCCTCTTCACCCAATGAATTGAATTGATCGGCTGGGGGATACCAATTCCTCCTCTCCCATTCCTCGAGTTCTTCCTTCTTAAAGAGAAGGTACCCGTTGTTTGGCTTGTGGTATGGGATCTTTTCGAGGTGCGTCCAACTGTAGACCGTGCCCTCTTTAACGCCATAGCGCTTTGCGATGTCCTCTTTAGTTAGGAAAGTCCCTTCCTCCTT
>CAZOSO010000060.1:0-12649 GCA_964582635.1 uncultured Weeksellaceae bacterium
TTCCTCGCTGTAATGTTCAGGCCCTCCAATATGGAGCAGAGGTCTGCAACATCGGGGCTAACTCCGTTAGCGATGCGAAAATGCAGGCTACGGTGATCGATGCCTCCGGGCCTAATATCGGATCCACTGTCTATCAGGAGACCAGTGCCGGTCAACCCTTGGACTCCATCCAATGCATCGGAGGTGAGGTCTTGGGATACCGGCCTCCGGAACCCGATACGGTGTGGGCTTCTCCCCATCAATGGGATAACAGCATGCCCGATACCGGAACCTATGTGGCCCAATATCGAGCCCTCCTTGGTGATTCAGCGGATTGTGACACCACCGATAATATGGGTGCTTCGAAGCAATTCCGGATCACGGAGCGCGAGTTTGCGGTCGATGAAGCCGACCGGATCGGTGGTCCTGGTGGTGATCTCGTCTCACCCGAAGATGGTGGAGGCGGTTACAAGAGGATCACGGGCTACAATGCCTTCGAATTCCTTTGGTTCGATGAGACGAAGGACACCATCAACTTTGTCTACTTCTATGTGACAGATACCACTGAAGCTGGGGTAGGCCCCGTTACAGCAGGCATTTGCCCTAATGTTTCTGAGGATCCTAAGCCGAGTAGCTACGGGATGACCGAAAGTAAGGTCATCCAAACCTCCGAGGTCGGCTCTTGGGTGAAATGGAAGATCACTCGGGATGGACAGGGTAATCCCCTTCCGAACGGGCTTCCTGTTTCCGATCTGATCACAGGAGGTGATCAGGACTCGCTCAAGACCGCTTTCGTTCACTACCCCGGTGGTGGTAAGCGACTCGGTATCGGGACCGCAGGTGACCACGGTGGCGATCCGGGCAACGGTAGTTGGGCCTACGGAGACCTTGGAGGTAGTGGTGAAGCCCTCTACCGATCCAGCACCATTCCGATGGTCCGGCTCCGGATGAACAACAAAGACGGGAATTGTCAGGTGGCCTCCGTTCAAGATCAGCTCGATGAGCGTGGCTTCTTCCTCGGGCAGAACCGTCCGAACCCCGCTAGCGGGAAAACGACGATCGCTTACGAGCTCGAAGAGCCCGCTAAGGTGACCTTCACTGTTCGTGATGTGACCGGCAAGGTCGTTCACAGTGAAGATCACGGTCAAGCTCAGCAAGGCCGTCATCGAATCGAGCTCAATAGCTCGAAGTTCGACGCAGGCATGTACTACTACACCCTGCAAGTGGACGGTGAGCGTGCTACCAAGAAGATGATGATCGGTCACTGATCGTCAGCTTTAGAAAGCTTCGAATAAAAAGAGGCCGTTCCGATCGGAACGGCCTCTTTTTTTATGCCTATTAGGATGGAAGGAGTAGGTTCGCTAAAAGTTTCTTAAAGGCCCTTTTGGAGGGTGTCTTTGAGGGAGCGCATGAATTCGGAGGCGTAGACAAAGTCGGTTAACTCCTTGTTGTCCGCATGAAGGATATCCTCCTTGCTCCCTTCCCACCATTTTTGACCATCGTGAAGGAATACCGTGTAGTCTCCGATCTCGATCACGGAGTTCATGTCGTGCGTGATCACTACGGTGGTCATGTCGTATTCGACCGTTATCTCTTGGATCAGGTTGTCGATCACGATGGATGTCTGGGGGTCGAGGCCGGAATTCGGTTCATCACAAAAGAGGTAACGTGGGTTCATGGAGATGGCCCTTGCGATCCCAACCCGCTTTTTCATGCCCCCGCTTAACTCGGCGGGATAGAGCTTGTTGCTTCCGGAAAGGTTCACTCGTTCCAAGCAGTGATCCACCTGTTTCTGGCTCTCTTTTTTGCTTTTCTTCGTGAACATGGTCAAGGGAAAACGAACGTTCTCCTCTACGTTCAGGGAATCGAAAAGGGCACTCCCCTGAAAGAGCATACCGATCTCCTGACGGACATAGCGCTTTTCTTTCCGGCTCATTTCCGAAAAGACCCGGTCGTCGTAGATCACTTTTCCTTGCTCGAATTCCAAAAGGCCTACGATGCATTTAGCAAGGACCGACTTTCCGGAACCACTTCGCCCTATGATGAGGTTGGTCTGCCTCTTTTCAAAAGTGATATCGATATCCTTCAAGACGGTCTCTTCATCGAAGGATTTGGTCAAACCCCTCACTTCGATCATATCAAGAGGATATTGGTCAGGATGTAGTTCATGATCAGGATGAGTATGCTGCTGTGGACCACGGCCCGTGTACTGGACCGCCCCACCTCAAGGGCTCCCCCGTCCGTAAAATATCCCTGGTAGGAGGAGATCGAGGTAATGATGAAAGCAAAGACCACCGTCTTGATCAAAGCGTAGGTCACTGAGAACGTTTGAAAATCGAACTTGATGCCGTACAAGTAACCACTATCGGTCATCACCCCCGTACTGAGGACCACAAGGTATCCCCCGATCAACCCCAGCCCCATGCTGAAGATGACCAAAAAGGGGAAGAAAAAGATCGCCGCCATGATCTTCGGGAATATCAAATAGCCCGCTGAATTAACACCCATGATATCCAAAGCGTCGATCTGTTCGGTGACCCGCATCGTTCCGATCTCCGAGGCGATGTTGGAGCCTACTTTGCCGGCCAGTATCAGGGATATGATGGTAGGGGAGAACTCTAGAATAACGGATTGCCGAGTCGTGTATCCTACGGTATATAGAGGGACCCACGGGCTGCCGATCATCGAAGCGGTCTGCAAGGTGATCACCGCCCCCATAAAGATCGAGATCAATGCTACGATCCCAAAAGAGTTCAAGCCCAGGGTACGGGTCTCCTGCATGAACTGGTTCCAATAGATCCGGAACTTCTCGGGTTTGGTGAAAACATCCCTGAGAAGGAGGCAGTATCGTCCTATGTGGGCGAACACGTTCATAAAGGATTCTAAGATAATGAAAGCGCGCCATGCAGCGTTGAGAGAATAACTTCACCCTTGGATCGTTCCCTCCTTTTATTACCTTTGGTAGGAAGCTAGATAAGCTATTATGATCGGACGCCGCGTCAAAGAAGCTTTTGTCCTTTTGGCCACTATAGGCCTTTTCCAGTCCTGTTCTCTTTTTAAAGAGGATAAGTGCATGGAATGCCCCAAATGGGAAGCACCCAAGGTCGAAACCCAAAAGTGAGCAAGCCTTTCCCGAAAGGGCTGGAAAAGTACACACCCCGGGCTTCTATGCCCCTTTTAGCCGAGTGGCGTTTTCCAGCCCCCTTCGAGCTTCATCTCACCCATGGTCGGAACAGCAAACTAGGGGACCATCGTCCACCTAAGGACGGAAAACCCCATCGGATCACCGTTAATCACGATCTGGGGATCTATTCTTTTTTGATCACGCTGATCCATGAATTTGCTCATATGTTAGCTTATGAGGAAAATGGAGGTGGGAGGATCGCCCCGCATGGGCCGGAATGGAAAAGAACTTTCAAAAGGATGATGGCTCCCTTTCAAAAGCCCGATGTGTTTCCAGAACCCCTTCTTGGCATCCTTAACGATCATATGAAAAACCCCAAGGCCTCCCTATACGCTGATGGGCGTCTGCTGGACGCCCTTCGTGATCAAGAGGATCCAGGAGGAATAACGCTCTCAGAGTTGCCGGTAGGCTCGCGTTTCTACCTTGATAAAGGATGGTTGATGGAAAAAGGAGAACGACTGAGGACGCGTTACCGTTGCCAAAGGGTCGGTACCTCAAGGATCTACCTTGTCAATGGGTCCGCCCGCGTTCGTCCGGTTCAGTAAAAGGGCTTGGGCGGATGAGGGATCTTTCTATTTTTGGACCAAGTTTTTAAAATGGAGCCACAACACCGATATTGCGTGATCATGGCCGGAGGGATCGGAAGCCGATTCTGGCCTATGAGCCGTACCAGCCGGCCCAAACAGTTCCATGATATCCTGGGAACGGGGCGTACCCTTCTTCAAATGACCTTCGATCGGATGCGACGCATGACGACCTCCGATCGCATCTATGTGGTCACCAACCGGGATTATCAGGAGATCGTAAAGGGTCAATTGCCTGAGATCGGCGATGAGCAGGTTCTTTCAGAACCGATGCGCCGAAATACCGCCCCCTGTGTAGCCTATGCGGCCCATAAAATAGTTCAGATAGATCCGGACGCTTGCCTCGTTATCGCTCCTTCCGACCATCTGATCCAAAGAGAGGACCTCTTCGTAGATACGTTGGAAACAGCTATTGAAAAAGCCGGAGAAGAAGAGCGCCTCGTGACCCTAGGTATCCGTCCCGATCGGCCCGATACCGGCTACGGCTATATTCAGTTCGAAAAGGATGATCGAGATGAGAAAGGGGTCCGAAGGGTCTTGGCCTTTACCGAAAAACCCGATAAGGAAAAAGCAGAAAGCTTCCTCGAGCGAGGGGATCATTACTGGAATTCCGGCATCTTTATTTGGCACGTTCGATCGATCATGAACGCCTTTCAGGAGCACCTTCCGGAGGTTAACGAGATCTTCGAGGAAGGTGCTGAAATTTGGAACGGGCCTGAAGAGAGGACCTTCATCGAAAAAGCTTACGCGCGATGTCCCGATCTCTCGATCGATCATGGGATCATGGAAAAGGCCGGGAACGTCGATGTAGTATTGGCCGATTTCGGCTGGTCGGACCTGGGGACCTGGGGAGCCCTTTACGAGCTTATGGAAAAGGACAGCGAGGGGAACGCTGTCGTGGGAGATAAGGCCATGCTCTATGATAGCAAAGGGTCCCTCGTCCAGGTTCCTCACGATAAACTAGTGGTCCTTCAGGGAGCCGAGGATATGATCGTTGTGGAATCCGAAGGGATCCTTCTCATCTGCCGAAAAGGGGACGAGCAAAAGATCAAAGAGATCCGAGAGGACGTCAAACGCGAAAGAGGGGAAGGCTACGTCTGAGGAAGATCCCCGATCATCTTCCGCGGATCGACCCATTCATCGAACTCTTCTTCACTGAGATAGCCGAGGTTCAAAGCTTCTTCCTTGAGAGTGGTCCCGTTCTTGTGAGCGGTCTTGGCGATCTCTGCCGCCTTTTCATAGCCGATATGGGGATTAAGGGCCGTCACCAACATCAAAGAGTTCTTGAGGTTGTTCTCGATCCGCTCTTTGTTCGGCTCGATCCCCACTGCACAGCGATCGTTAAAGGAAACACAGGCATCACCGATCAAACGGGCGGAATGCAAGAGGTTGAAAGCCATCATCGGTTTGAAGACGTTAAGCTCGAAATGGCCGGTCATTCCTCCGTTTGAAAGGGCAACATCGTTGCCGAGCACCTGGGAACAGACCATCGTAAGAGCTTCTGCCTGGGTGGGGTTCACTTTTCCCGGCATGATCGAAGAACCCGGTTCGTTGGCGGGGATCAGGATCTCGCCGATCCCGCAGCGTGGACCGGAGGATAGCATCCTGATATCGTTCCCGATCTTCATGAGCGATACCGCCAGCTGTTTCAAGGCTCCGTGGGTTTCCACAAAAGCATCGTGGCCAGCGAGAGCTTCGAATTTGTTCTCGGCGGTGCGAAAGGGAAGGCCTGTGAGCTCAGCGATCTTTTCGGCCACTTTTTCTGGATACCCCTCAGGGGTGTTGATACCGGTCCCTACCGCGGTTCCTCCTAGAGCCAGCTCCGATAAATGGTCGAGCGTATTGTTCAACGCTTTGAGGCCGTGGTCCAATTGAGCAACATAGCCTGAGAATTCCTGGCCCAGGGTGAGGGGAGTCGCATCCATGAAATGGGTCCGTCCGATCTTGACCTCTTCCATCATCGCCTTCGATCGCTCCTCTAACGTGTCCCGGAGTTTTCTTACACCGGGGATGCTTTTTTCCACGACCATTTGATAGCCAGCGATGTGCATCGCTGTGGGGTAGGTGTCATTCGAGGACTGAGAACGGTTCACATCGTCGTTGGGGTGGATGCTTCGTTCTTGATCCTCGAGGCTTCCGCCGTTCAGGACATGGGCACGATTGGCGATCACCTCATTGACGTTCATGTTGGATTGGGTGCCGGATCCGGTCTGCCAGACCACCAATGGGAACTGCTCATCCAGTTCTCCCGCCAGGATCTCATCGCATACCCGGCCGATCAGATCTTTTTTATCCCCTTCGAGGGCTCCCAGTTCATGGTTGGTGAGGGCGGCTGCCTTTTTCAGGTAGGCGAAGCCCCTTATCACTTCCAGGGGCATTTGATCTTCCCCGATCGGAAAATTGTTGCGGCTTCGTTCCGTTTGAGCGCCCCAGTATTTATCGGCGGGTACTTTTACCTCCCCGAGGGTGTCCTTTTCGATGCGGTATTCCTGTCCGTTATGTGCCATGATACTTGGATTAAAAAAGTTCCTTGACGTTTTCAGGGGGTCTTCCTAAAACGGCCCGATCCCCCTCTACGACGATGGGTCTTTCGATGAGTTTGGGGTTTTCGTGGAGGACCTTGAGCCATTCTTCATCGCTAAGTTCCTTCCCCTTGTAGGATTCTTTGAAAACCTTTTCGTTCTTCCGGATGATCTCATCGGGCTTCATGCCCAACTTGTTTAGGAGCTTCTTAAGTTCTTCCGTGGAGGGGGTTTCTTTGAGGTACTCCACGACCTCCGGTTCGATGCCTTGGTCCCGTATGAGTTGAAGGGTCTCTTTGCTCTTTTTGCAGCGGGGATTGTGGTAGATGGTCATGGTTCAGCTGCTTTGTTCTTCATCCTGGAGGGCTCCTTCCGGATCGTTCTGCTGCATCAGATAGGCCTTCAGAAAAGGCTGGATCTTGCCATCCAGGATCTCGTCCACATTCGAGCTTTCCAATCCCGTTCTGAGGTCTTTCACCATTTGATAAGGGTGCAACACGTAATTGCGGATCTGGGAACCCCACTCGATCTTCCGCTTGTTCGCCTCGATCTCATCTTTTTTGGATGCCTTTTTCTCCCGCTCGATCTCGTAGAGTTGCGAGCGGAGCAATTGCATGGCTTTGTCCTTGTTGGTGTTCTGGGACCGGGTCTCGGAGTTCTCGATAATGATCCCTGTTGGTTGATGGCGTAGGCGCACCGCACTTTCCACCTTGTTGACGTTCTGCCCTCCTTTTCCACTTGCTCGGAAGGTCTCGAATTCGATATCCGATGGATCGACCTGAACATCGATGGATTCGTCCACCAACGGATAGACGTAAACCGAAGCAAAAGAAGTGTGGCGCCGTCCATTGGAATCATAAGGGGAGATCCGAACGAGGCGATGGACGCCGTTCTCACCCTTCAAATAACCGAAAGGATGATCCCCTTCGATCTGGATGGTCGCTGATTTGATACCGGCTGTATCCCCCTCTTGAATGTCAAGGTCGCTGACTTTATAGCCGTGATCGTTCGCCCACATTTTGTACATACGAAGGAGCATGGAGGCCCAATCACAGCTTTCGGTCCCACCGGCCCCCGGTGTGATCTGCATCACGGCCGCGCGGCTGTCCTCTTCGCTGTCCAGCATGTTCTTAAGCTCCAGATCTCCGATGAGATCCTTCGCTTCCTCGTACTTCCGCTTAAGCTCTTCTTCGGAACCTTCTCCTTCTTGATAAAAATCGTGGAGGACCTGAAGGTCCTCTACAGCTTGGCTGGCTTTTTCATAGCTCTCGGTCCAGCTTTTAAGCTTTTTGATGCGCTTGAGGACCGTTTGGGCTTCGTCCGGATCGTTCCAGAACTCGGGGTCCTGGGACAGTTTTTCGTCTTCCTGGATCTTTTCGAGCTTCCCGTCCACGTCAAAGATACTCCCTTAGCGCCTTCACGCGCCGGGATAGTTCATCGATGTTCTCTTGATGGATCATGCGTTCTTCCTTTAGCGGATAGCTAAGGACAAAGGTAGGGCAATCTACCCAAAGCACCTATTATTCGTAGAAAGGGACGGGTTCGTCGATGCCTCGCTTGTTGAAGCGAAGTCCTAACACGAGCTCGTGCGTTCCGTTGCTGTGATTCCTCAGCTTGGTGGTGGTGAAGTCGTGCGAGTAACCGAAGAGAAGATGCTTTTTGTAGATGAAGCCGAAACTTGCGGTAAAAGCATCGTTGGTCCGATAACCGACCCCTGCCCAAACTTGATCCTGATAGATGACGCGGGCGTTGATGTCCACCTTGAGGGGAGCGGGATGGACGTATTTGATGATGCTGTAAGGCTCCACATCCCAGTCTTCTTCGATCTCGAACCTATAACCGCCATGTAAGAAGTAATGGTCCTCCAATCGGCTATAGGGTGCGTTGCTCATCTCGAACATCTGCAGTTTGTTCTGAAGGAGCTGAGGGGCTGAGAATCCCACGTAGTATTTGTCCTTTTCGTAGAGATAAGCTCCGAACTTGGCGTCCGGGAGAAGGGTGGAATAGAGATTGTCCTTCACCACCGGGTCGTTCTCATTCTTAAAGGTGATCTTCTGGGCGTCGATCTGGAAATGGAGGAGCCCCGCCGATAGGGCCAAGGACAATTTCAGATCCTCCTGTAATTGGAAGTGATAGGAATAAGAGAACTGCGCCCCGCTTCTACGGGTGGGGCCGACGATGTCGGTATAGACATAGCCACCGAGTCCGACATTCCGTTCCTTGTTCGGGCCATGGACGCTCAAAGAAAAGGTCCGGGGGGCATCCGTTATGCCCACCCATTGATAACGGTGGTTGGAACGGACATCGTAATAAGGTTTGCTACCCCCCACGGCCGGATTGATCGCGTAGCGGTTAAAACGGAACTGGGTGTATTGGGGCAACTGTTGTGCTTTGCTCTGCTCTGAGACAAACCCCAAGAGGAGGAGGAAAAAGAGGCCGTATGGAAGGACTTTTCGCATCATGCTTTAGCGAACGATGGTGATCGGTCCTGTATATTTCTGTTTGGGGGCATCCGGATCGTTCAGATCGATCACGTAGTAGTAGGTGCCGACCGGAACGGGATTTCCGTTGTAGGTGCCGTCCCAAGGTTCTTCATAACCCTCGGAGTGGAAAAGCTGTTCGCCCCATCGGTTGTAAACGTCCACCGTGGCATTGGGGTATTCATCGAGGCGATCGATCTCCCAGACGTCGTTAACGCCATCCCCGTTCGGCGAGAAACCATCAGGGAAATCCAGGTCCGGCCGAACTTCGATCGTGACACTGTCCAGGGCCGTGCATCCTGAAGAATTCGTCACGGTGACCGTATAGGTGTAATTGCCGGGTTGCTCGGGCTTGATCGTCGGGTTAGCGGAATTGCTGTCTTTGATGAACCAATCCTTGGGGTCCCAATCGTAGCTTGAACCACTGGGCCCGGTCGGGGTTCCACCCAATTCGTGCTCTTCGTCGACGATGATCGATGCATCATCTCCTGCGTCCACATTCGGGACCGGATCGGTCGAGATGGCCACGGTATCCGTGTCCGAGCAGGGAGCGTTGTAAGCCACATAGTAGAAGGATCCGGATCCATTGATCACCGCGGCTAAGCTATCTCCATTGCTTACCTGAGCTCCACTAGGATCGAGCCATTCGCTGTCCGTTATTCCTCCTTTTCCTACCAGGATCAGAGAATCTCCGGGGCAAACGCTCGTGTCCGGGCCTGCATCAGCATCTACCATTACAGAGGGGTCGATTTTGATCGTGTCCTGCACGCTGCAACCCTCGTCATCCTCGACGTCCACGATGTAGGTCCCGGCGTTCAATGAATCGATATCCTGATCCGTGGAAGAGAAGCTACCCGGTCCACTCCAATCGTAGCTATAAGGCGAGCTTCCGCCAGAAACACTGATATGGATGGCTCCGCCTTCCGAATCCCAACATTGGGGTGCTAAGGTAGAATCAACATTCACCATCAAGGGGGCCGGGGCATCGATGGTCACTTCCTGAGAATCGATACACCCGTTCGCGTCCGTTACCTCGACGGTTTGAGTCCCTTGACAGAGGCCGCTCGCTTGAGTCCCTGTTTCTCCGCTCGGACTCCACTGGATGCTATAAGGATATTGCCCTCCTGTGAGACTCACGGTGGCTTCCCCATCGCAGGCACCGTTACAGGAAACTCCCGTCACATTGGGAAGGTTGAACTGTAAGCTGTCCGCTTCTTCAATGGTGACGCTCGCATAAGCCAAGCATCCATTGCTGGTATCCTCAACTTCCACTGAGTATTGACCCGGACAAAGACCGGTGGCCGTGTCATCGTTTTGGCCGATCGGGTTACCATTGGCGTCGAGCCATTCGAAGACCACGGTGGAGCTTCCTGAGACGTTCGCATAAGCTTCTCCATCACACTGGCCTGCACAGGTTTCGTCTTTGGAGGAAGCGGAGACCACGGGTGCATTCTTACCGGATACGGAATAGCTGAAGCTTTGGGTGCAACCGTTATCGTCCTGAACGGTCACGCTATAGGTCCCTTCGCAAAGGTTGGATATGGTAGAGCTGTTGGAGCCGTTCGACCAACTGTATGTGTAGGGCGGCGTTCCGCCGTCTACGTGAAGGTCGATCACTCCATCGCAAGCCCCGCAGGTAGCTGGATAAATGTTGACGCTATCGGTGATGGGGCTCGGCTCGGATATATTGACCTCCGCTGTGGTCACACATCCTAAGCTGTCCTCGATCTGAACGAAGTAAGTTCCCGCACAAAGTCCTCCGTGGCCGCTCGAGTCGCTTCCATCGTGGACCCAATAATAGTCGTAGGGGGGAACTCCTCCGCTCACGCTCACAGAAGCTGATCCATCGCAATTTCCAGCACAACTGACAGGATTCTCATTGATGTTATCAACGGTCGGTCCTCCCAAGTCGCTGATGGCGACGTCGAAACTCTGCTGACAACCCGAACTATCGGTGACCTCTACCGAGTGAACACCTGCGCAAAGGCCTGAAGCGCTATCCACGCTGCTTCCGGTGGTCCATTGATAGCTATAGGGCGTTGTTCCCCCGCTCACGTTCACCGTGGCTTCACCATTGCAATCCCCACAAGTGGCACTGCTGGTATCGAAAGAAGCTGCTAAGGGGGTAGGGCTTGGTATCGTGTCCTGATAGAAGCCCGTGCAGGAATTCGAATCCGTGACCTCCAATGTGTAGACCCCTGCTTCCGCTCCGGTAAGGTCTTGGCTCATGGAACCGCCCGGATTCCACAGGTAGTCGTAAGGGGTGGTCCCTCCGCTCACCGACACATAGATGGCACCGTCTTTACTGTCGGCACAGGTGGCAGGATGGATGCTATCCGTAGTGACCGTTGGAGCGTTCACATCGCTGATGTTAAAGCTGAAGCTGGCGGTGCATCCTTCATCATCAGTGATCTGCAGGGAATAGCTGCCGGATGAAAGCCCCGTAATGGAACTGCCTGTACCGATCGGGTTCATCGCGTTGTCGAACCATTGATAACTGTAAGGGGCCGTTCCACCGCTCGTACCGCTGGCACTGGCTGACCCATTGCTGACCCCGCAATCGGCGTCGTTGGTGCTCAAGTTGGTGGTGATCGGAGCAGGTTCGATCAGGAAGGTGTCCCGCGCAAACGTGCACCCATTGGTGTCCGAGACTTCGATGCTGTAGCTTCCTCCGCAGAGATTGTCCTTGTAGGTCGTGTCCGAATTGGGGATCGGATTTCCGCCGCCATCGTACCATTGATAGATATAGTCGGAAGGGGAGGCGCTTCCTCCGGAAGCGGTAACGGATATCATCCCGTCGCAATTTCCGTTGCAAGTGGGATGAGCGATGCTGTCGATATCCAGGGTGAGGGGCGCGGGTTCATCGATCACAGCCGTATCTTCTGCCACACATCCGTTATCGTCGACGATACTGACCGAGTAGATGTCGGGGCAAAGGCTTGTGATGTTGCTGTCCGTTGCTCCCGGGATCGCTGTACCTGAAGCATCGTACCACTGATAACTATAGGGACTATTCCCACCAGTTGGAGATACGCTTGCTTCTCCGTTGCAGTCCCCGTTGCAAAGGATATCCTGATGGCTGAGGTTGGGTTGGATGGGGGCTGGTTCCTGGATGTTAACGTCGATTATCGTGTCGCATCCGTTGGCATCCGTGATCTGAACGGAATAAGTCCCTGCACAGAGGCTGTCGATGAGGGAATCCGTTTCCCCGCTTATAGCCACTCCTCCGCTGTCGAACCATTGATAACTATAAGGGGCATTCCCTCCGCTCGGGGTAACAGCGGCCATGCCATTGCAATCTCCGTTGCACTGGATGTTGCTGGAGTCCAAGCTAGCGGTCAGGGGTGCGGGATCGTCGAGCGTATAACTATAAGTGGTGTCGCACCCGTTCGCATCGGTGATCTCCACTTCATAGGTCCCAGCGCAAAGGTTGTTGACCGAATTCCCGGTCCCTATGACCGTTCCGGTGCTGTCCGTCCAACTGTAGTTATAGGGGGAGGTCCCGCCGGAAGGGGAAACGCTGATGGCCCCGTCGCAATTTCCGTTACAGGAGATCTCGCTGATGCTTTCATTATCCTCGATGGGATCCGGTCCACCTACATCCACGGTTTTGACGGTCACACAACCGTTGCCGTTCGTCACTTCCGCGTAATAGCTGCCTTGGCAAAGGCCGGTCGCTGTATCTCCACTTTGCCCGATCGAATTCCCCGTGGAAGCATCGTACCAATCGACCGTACAAGGGGGTGTCGAACAGCTGTAGTTCACGATAGCTTCTCCATCGCAAGCCTGATAGCAACTTTCATCCAAGCTATCGGTGCTTACGGTTTCAGCTCCTTGGTCGCTCACGGAAACCGAGAAGGTTTCGGTACACCCGTTCGCATCGGTAACGTCGACGCTATA
>CAZOSO010000061.1:0-12382 GCA_964582635.1 uncultured Weeksellaceae bacterium
CCTGAAGGGATGTAGGAAGAAGCTATTGAAACACCCCATATTCGTTCCAAAGGGCAGTAAATGCTGATCCCTGTTCGGTGATAAGCAACACCGAGTTCCCGAAAGGAATCCGCAGCGAGCTTGCCGCTTCCCCGATAATCTTTTCCCCCGAGTGCATTTTGCTTTTCATAGAAAAGCTCCGCGTAGAATCTTTCGAACGAGGCACCGAGTTTTCCGCTGTAGAGGTAGGTAGAGGGGACAGGGCTCGCAGAAGCATCGTAACCTCCTCGGAATTCGATGAAGAAGGGACTCTGCAGGTTCACCTGAAAAACAGCACGACCAACCAGGGTCCGGGCTTGCTGACCGATGGCTTGGCCCGTTTCGGTAGGGTAATCGGAGAGAGGATAGCGTCCTCCTGCTCCCAGCGTCAGACTTAGCTTACCCAAGGGGGCTGCAGTACTCCGTAAGCATTGATAGCCGAGAAGCAATTCTCCGTCCTGGAAGTTCCCAACGCCATCCAAGTAGCGCCCTTTGATGAAGGGGATGTTGAGGTTTACGTCGAAGCGCTCCGTGATCCCATAGCTTGCGAAGAGGCTAGCGATGTAATGTTCCCGCTCATAGTCGATGGGGTCCCTTCCTGCGAAATATTCCGGGGCTTTTTGATAGGTCAGGGAAAAGGCGAGATCGACCTTACCCTTCTCTTGAAAAAAGCCATCGAGGGTTCCCTGGCCGTTCGCCCAAAAAGGAAGGAAAAGGAATAGGAGAGGCCAATGCTTCATAAAGGAAGAGAGGCAAAAAAATTAGGAATCAACGCCCCAACCGCCTTAGGGCTGCGTATTGGCGGAATTTCTCGCGGGCCTCTTCCGCCGGACTACCCAAATAAGCCTTTCCGCCTTCCAGGTCTTTGGATATGCCTGCTTGGCCGTAGAGCTCGGCCCCTTTTCCGATCGTGACGTCCGGGATGATCCCGACCTGGCCCCATAGGACGACTTCATCCTCGATCGTGACGCATCCGGAGATGCCGACTTGGGAAGCCAGAAGGCAGTTTTGTCCGATCAGACTGTCGTGTCCGATATGCACTTGGTTGTCCAGCTTGCTTCCGGCTCCGATCCGGGTTCGGTCCGTAACGCCTCGATCGATGGTGCAAGCAGCTCCGATCTCCACATCATCCTCCAGCTCGGTCCAGCCACAACTGTGCATGCGTTCGCGCCCGTTCGCCCTTCCCTTGTAATAAAAGGCATCGCTTCCGATCACACTGTTGGCCTGAACGGTGACCCGGTCCCCCAAAACGGTCCCCGGACCTAAAGAAACGCCCGGATCGATCCGACAATCCTTTCCGATCCGCACGCCGTCCGCGATGTGGACCGAAGGATGGATGAGGCTGTTCTCTCCCACCGATTCAGCTGTTCCGTCGCTTTCCGTCCAAGGGCGGTAGGGATCGAAGCGACGCGTGAGAATGTTCAGGTCGCTGAAGGGATCTTCCGATAGGATCAAGGCCTTTCCCTCCGGTGGCTCCACTTTTTGGTCGATCAGGATCGTGGTGGCCGCACTTTGAAGGGCGGTTTCGTAGTATTTCGGATGGTCCACGAAAACGAGGTCCCCCGCTCGCACTCGGTGGATCTCATTGATGCCATGGATCGGATGCTCAGGATCGCCTACATAATCCCGACCGAGCAGTTCGGCGAGTTCCTGGATCGAATAGGGGCGGGGGAGGTCCATGGCAAAGGGTCACTGCTTGACCCGTTCTTGATATTCGCCGGTCCGTGTATCGACCTTGATCTTCTCTCCCTGGTCGATGAAGAGCGGCACTTTCACTTCGGCGCCGCTTTCGACCGTGGCCGGTTTCAAGGTGTTGGTAGCCGTATCCCCTTTCACACCGGGTTCGGTATAGGTGACCTCCATTTCCACGAAAGGAGGAAGCTCGCAACCGATCGCTTTGCCTTCTTCGGTGTAAAAAAGGATCTCCACGTCGAGACCTTCTTTCAAGAAGCGGGGCGCATTGATCAGGTTTTCCTCGAGGGAAACCTGCTCGAAGGTTTCCATATCCATGAAGTGGTACCCCATATCGTCCTTGTAGAGGAATTGATAGGGGCGTTTTTCCACTCGGACCTCCTCGACTTTGTGGCCTGCTGGAAAGTTCTTTTCCAAAACTTTACCCGAGGTTACGCTTTTCAGCTTGGCACGGACGAAAGCTGCTCCTTTGCCGGGTTTGCGGTGTTGGAATTCGACGATCCGCATCAGATCGTTGTTCTCCTTGATCGTCATCCCGTTCCGGAAATCGTTGGTAGTCACGGTCGCCATGCTGCTGCTCCTTTTTTTGGAAGAACAAAGATAAGAGCTTCGGTGAACCCGTTGCTGGAGAAAGGAAAAGGGCCGATCTCCTTTTCAAAAATATAGTCTGCTCTTTTGAAACTTCCCGCCAGGCCGATCGTAAAGCACTAAAAATCAAAAAGTATGCGCCTTACATCCCTTCTCTTTGGCCTCTTAAGTATGCTGGCTTCAACTGTTTCGGGGCAAAGTTTTCATCACGGAAAAGGCCTCACCGCTCTAAAGGCTTCCGAAGATTCCACGCATGCTTTTGCAAAGGTCGAATTGTGGTGGCTTCCATCGGATATGGAAAAGGGTGATCGAGTGGGAGCGAAGGGCAAAAAGATAGGGACTCGGACCACCATGATCCCGTTCGAAAAGGATGGGGAAGCTCTGGATATGAAGCTGGCAAGGTTCCATACGCGTTTAGGGCAATGCCTGAAAACCGATGAAGGGGATCGCTATATCCAGCTTTTGGTCTTTTATGATCGAAAGACCAGCGACCCAACGGACGATCTTCTGCTAAGCCGGGTTTTGTTCCAAGTAAGAGGCGACCGAGCCTGGAAAAACGAATGTTCTCGGATCCTCCATTTTTCGGAGCTTCCAAAAGGAGCCCCTACTCATAAATTGGAGGAAGGGGGGTGATGCTCTCCTCTCCCCTCAAAGGGAGCGAATAACCCCATCTCGGAGTTCATACTGTACGCAACCTTGAGCTCCCTCTTGTTCCGGATCGTTGCTGCAGACCAGGATGGCGCGTTCTTCGCTTTCCTCCTTCAAAAGCTCTTGGTAGAGAGCTCGGCCTTGGGCGTCGATGTTCGTGAGGGGTTCATCCAGCAAGAGGAGGGGAGCGGAGCTGGCAAAGGCGATTCCGAGTTTGAGGCGTTGTTCCATGCCCGAGGATAATTCCCGCACCGGACGGTCCTTGGCCCCTTCCAGTGCGACCTTTTCCGGAACGGCCTCTGCATCTGTTTTCAAAGGGCGAAAGCGTTCCCAGGTCCGGATGGTCTCGGAGACGGTGAGGTCTTTGGGGAATTGCAAATAGGGGGCGGCCAAGGCTATATTCCGGTAAGCCCGATCGGGATCGATGCCCGTATCACCTTCATAATGCTCGACGCTTCCTTCACTTGGACGCAAGAACCCAGCGATCAGCTTGAGAAGGGTTGATTTGCCCGCTCCGTTGGGACCGCTTATCAAAAGCCGGTCTCCTGGAGCGAGTTCGAGGTCGACCCCTTCGAAGATGGTCCGGCCCTCGAAGCGTTTGCCCGCTTGCTGAAGGACGACCCGCATTTTTTCAGGAAACAGCCCCTCGCATGATGCCGTGCTCGGAGCAGCGGATGAACTCGATGATCTGTTCCCGTTCGGGAATGGCTTCCACCTCCTTTTCCACTTGATCGAGGCCTGTACTTACGTTGTTGTTCTGGACAAAAAGGACCCGATAGATCTGTTCGATGGTGGCGATGGTATCGTCGCTAAAGCCTCTCCTTTTGAGCCCGATCCGGTTCACTCCGGTATAGGAGAGGGGTTCGCGGGCTGCTTTGACGAAAGGGGGGACGTTCTTGCGGACCAAAGAGGCACCAGCGACAAAAGCATGGGCGCCGATCCGGAGGAACTGTTGCACGGCTACTAATCCCTCGAGCACCACCCAATCTTCCAGGACGATATGCCCTGCCAGGTTCACGGCATTGGCGATAATGCAATTGTTCCCGATCGAGCAATCGTGGGCAACGTGAACATAGGCCATGAGCAGGCAATCCGAACCGATCTCGGTCTTATAGCGATCCTTGGTCCCTCGGTTCACCGTAACACATTCTCGGATGATGGTCCGGTCCCCGATCTCCGTGGTCGTGTATTCCCCTTCGAACTTGAGGTCCTGGGGGATGGCCGATACGACCGCACCCGGATGGATCTCACAATTCTTTCCGATGCGAGCGCCTTTCATGATGGTCACGTTGGGACCGATCCAAGTCCCTTCTCCGATCTCGACATCATCCATAACGGTCGCAAAAGGCTCGATCCGGACCCCTTCTTCGATCTTGGCGTCGGGATGGACGTTCGCTTCAGGCTTCGACATGGACTTCCTTCTCTTTCACGATCTGGGCCAACATTTCGGCCTCTGTGGCGACATCGTTCCCCACAAAGGCTTTCCCCTTCATGTGACAGATGCCGCGGCGGATTGGACGAAGAAGTTCAAGATAGAAGATAATGGTATCGCCGGGAACGACTTTCTTCTTGAATTTGGCATTGTCGATCTTCATGAAATAGGTCAGGTAATTTTCCGGGTCATCGACCGTGTTCAGGGCGAAGATCCCTCCGACCTGGGCCATGGATTCGATCTGCATGACCCCTGGCATTACCGGGTTTTCCGGAAAATGTCCCGGGAAGAAAGGTTCGTTCATGCTCACATTCTTCACCCCAACAATGCTGGATTCGTTCATCTCCATGATGCGGTCCACCATTAAGAAAGGGGGGCGATGGGGGAGCATTTTGATGATCTGGTTGATATCGAAGAGGGGTTCCTGGTCCAGATCCACCCGAGGTGGAGCTTTGGCCTCTTCCTGCATCTGCTCCTTGAGCAGTTTGGAAAAGGCTACGTTACCAGCGTGGCCCGGTCGAGCGGCAAGAATATGGCCCTTGACCGGACGCCCCATCAAGGCCAGATCCCCGATGATGTCCATCAGCTTGTGCCGGGCAGGTTCGTTTTGGTATTTCAGTTCGCTGTTGTTCAGGATCCCGATCCCTTTTACCTTGACCTCCTCCAGTTTTTCATCCCGACCGAGCATGTGGGCCAGTTCCTGGAGGTATTCCCGAGAGACCTCTCGTTCCACCATGACGATGGCGTTATCGAGGTCCCCACCTTTGATGAGACCGCTTTTGGCCAATTTTTCGAGCTCGCTAAGGAACACGAAGGTCCTACAGGAAGCGATCTCGTCCTTGAACTCGCTGATGTTGTACATCGAAGCGTGCTGGGTACCAAGGACCGGCGAATGGTAATCCACCATCACCGTGATCCGGAAATCGTCGGAAGGGACCGCCAACATCTCGATGTCCCGGTCCGGATCCTCATAAGTGAGGTTCTCCCGGAGCACAAAATACTCCCGCTCTTCTTTCAGCTCTTCATAGCCAACGCTTTCGATGCCTTGAACGAAAGGGGCGGCACTTCCGTCCATGATCGGAACTTCCGGTCCGTTCACCTCGATCAGTGCATTGTCCACCTGCATTCCGTAAAGAGCGGCAAGCACGTGTTCGGTCGTGTGAACCTGGGCTTCCCCTTTCCCGATCGTGGTCCCCCTTTCCGTGCTGACCACATGGTCGACATTCGCGGGGATCACAGGTTTTTCATCGAGGTCCGTACGCTGGAATTTGTACCCGTGCTCGCCTGGCGCTGGATGGATCTTAAGGTCCACTTGCTCCCCGGTGTGAAGCCCTACTCCGGAAAGCTCAACGGGTTCGCGGACCGTGCGTTGTTTTTCTTCCATTCAGGTCGTTTGCTTGAGTTCCTGGATCTGCTTTTCCAGCTCTTGGATCTTTTGCTTGAGGTCTGGAAGCTGCCGAAAGACCACATAGGAGCGTTTTTGATCCCCGATATTAAAAGCCGGTGAACCTTGGACGGTAGCCCCCTCCTCGTCGATGTTGTTCCCTATACCGGACTGAGCCGCGATCCGGACGCGGTCAGCGATCCGCAGATGGCCTATGATCCCTACTTGGCCGCCGATCATGCAATGGGCCCCGATCCGGCTCGATCCAGCTATTCCGGTCTGGGCCGCTATGACGGTATGCTCCCCGATCTCTACGTTATGAGCGATCTGGATCAGGTTGTCGAGCTTGACCCCTTTTCGGATCACGGTGGACCCTAAGGTCGCTCGGTCGATGGTGGTATTGGAGCCGATCTCAACCCCTTCCTCGATCACGACGTTCCCGGTCTGAGAGACCTTCGCATAACTCGAGCTCTCCGTCGGGGCGAAGCCGAAACCATCGCTTCCGAGGACCACCCCGGGATGGAACAAACAATTCTTTCCGATGACGCTATCCCGATGGATGTGACATCCGCTTCCGATCTCGGTGTCATCTCCGATGACGACATCATCCCCGATATAGGTGTGGGGATGGATCTTCACCCGGTCCCCGATCCGTACGTTCTTTCCGAAATAAGCGAACGCTCCGACATAAACATCGGATCCGAAAGCGGGTTCGGAACGTGCGAAATAGGGGGTCTCGAACCCTAGCTCTTGAGAGTCCCGCATTTTCTCGTAGTGCTCCAGAAGTTGCGCGAAACTCCGATAAGGGTCTTCTACTCGGATGAGGGTGCAGGATGAGGGAAGCTTTTGCTTGGGTTGAAAATCGCTTTCCACGATGACGATCGAGGCCTCCGTGTCGTAGATGTACTCGGTGTACTTGGGATTGGCCAGAAAGGTCAAAGCCCCCTGCTCCCCTTCTTCGATCTTACAGAGCTTGCTGACCTTGACCTCGGGATCCCCATCGACCACACCCTCTAGCAATTGGGCTATTTCTCCGGCCGAGAATTCCATCGGATCCAAAAATAAGAATTAAATTCCTTAAAGCTCTCTCCTTGCAGGCAACTTGTCAACATTCCTTCGGGTAGCAGAGGAAGAATTTCTCCACAGGGTGGGAAAGGGCGCTAATGTTGAGATTGTCGGAAGCTTTAGCAAGATCCATATGGCTTCCGTCGTTCATCAACATATTGATCGTTTCTCGACCGGGAACATAGGCATGGTTGGAGGTGCTGTCTTTGATCACGTATAAGTCGAGGGCCTCCTCGGGTACGCCGAGTTCATCGTGAACCCTTTGACGGATCGCTTCGACGTGATCGCTCGAAAAGTCCCTTTCCTGGAGTTCGATCCGGAACAAGCGCCGGTCGGTCAAGCGTCGACAAAGGTCGGCTAAAACCGGGTCTTCGTGCGAACACCATACCTTGACAGCGCTCATGATGTCCGTATCGTCCAGTTGCATAAAGGTGTCCAATGCTTCGGGGTCTTCTTGAAAACGCTGTCGGTCGTAGCGTTCGTACAGAAAAGCCCTTAGAGGGGGAGTGCCGAATAGCTCTTTTCCCTCCTGTGCCAGGCTTTTAGCTCGTTTCAAGATCTGTTGGAGAAGCTGCTCGGCAGAGATCACGGTCTTATGAAGATAGACCTGCCAATACATCAAGCGTCTGGCTACGATGAATTTTTCGACCGAATAAATGCCCTTTTCCTCGACCACCAATTCGTCGTTATGGACATCCAGCATTTTGATGATGCGGTCGCTGCTGACCACGCCCTCGGAAACCCCGGAGTAAAAGCTATCCCGTTTCAGATAGTCCAGGCGGTCCATGTCCAATTGGCTCGAGACGAGGCCATGGAGGGATCTTTCGGGATGTTCGTCCCTGAAAATGCGGATTCCGGTCTCCAATTCGTTGTCGAAGATCTCGTTAAGGCGGTCCATGACCATCGCTGAGATGTCCTCGTGGTCGACATTTTCGACCAAGGCCTTTTCGAGAGCGTGGGAAAAGGGACCGTGACCGATGTCGTGAAGGAGAATGGCCACCAATGCTCCCTGGGCCTCATCATCTCCGATATCGTGCCCTTTGCTTCTGAGCACCGTGATGGCCTCTTGCATCAAATGCATCGCCCCCAGCGCATGATGAAAACGCGTGTGAAGAGCTCCTGGATAGACGAGATGGGTCAATCCCAACTGCTTGATCCGGCGAAGCCTTTGAAAATAAGGGTGCTCGATCAAGTCATGGATCAGGGCCTGTGGAAGGGAAATAAACCCATAGACCGGATCGTTAAGGATCTTGTGTTTCTTGGGCTTTTTCCTTGTTCCAGGCATGGCGATCTTCTAATTTTAAAAACTCGAATCTATCCCAATTTATGGAAAAGCCGCGGATCCTTTGGATCGACGACGAGATCGAACTGCTCAAACCGCATGTCCTCTTCCTCCAGGAAAAGGGGCATGAAGTGGAAACGGTCACCAATGGCCAGGATGCTGTCGATGCGGTGAAGCAGCATTTCTTCGACTTGATCCTCCTCGACGAGAACATGCCTGGCCTTTCGGGAATGGACACCTTGAGTGAAATGCGGGAGGTCCAGCCCAACACGCCGGTGGTGATGATCACAAAGAGCGAAGAGGAACAGGTGATGGAAGAGGCTATCGGATCGCGCGTTTCGGATTATTTGATCAAGCCCGTCAATCCGAACCAGATCCTGCTCTCCATTAAAAAGAATTTGGAGAACAAGCGCTTGGTGAGCGAAAAGACGACGAACGAATATCAGCGGGAGTTCAGGGATATCGGCCTTCGTATCGATGAGGGACTTTCCACCGATGAATGGAAAGAGCTCTACAAACGTTTGGTCTATTGGGACATCGAGTTGGAGCGATCCGAAGACGAGGGAATGTTGGATGTGATGCGAATGCAGCGATCGGAGGCGAATTCGATCTTCAGTCGGAAGGTCGCTAAGGAATACATCGATTGGCTTCATGAGAAAAGCGAGGATACGCCGTTGCTTTCTCACAAACTGCTTCAGGAGAAAGTGCTGCCGATCCTCGATGATGAAGAAGGTCCGCTTTTCCTCATCGTGATCGACAATTTGCGCTACGACCAGTGGAAAGCTCTGGAACCTCGATTGAGCGAGTATTTCCGGGTCCAGGAGGATGACCTCTACTACAGCATTCTCCCCACCGCCACTCACTTCGCTCGGAACGCTCTCTTCGCTGGCATGTTGCCTTCGGAGATCGAACGGCGTCACCCTGAGCTATGGGTCAACGAAGGGGAAAAGGGGAGCAAAAACCGGAATGAAGAGGAGCTCCTCCAAAAGCAACTCGAGCGGCTTAAACCGGGGACTAAAGCCAGTTATCACAAGATCCTCGACGTGGAAGCGGGGCGCAAACTGGCCGATCGCTTTCAGGATCTGATGAGCAACGACCTGAATGTGATCGTCCACAATTTTGTGGACATCCTCTCGCACGCACGTACGGACACGGAGGTGATCCGAGAGCTCGCCGAGGACGAACCTGCCTATCGCTCCCTGACGCTTTCTTGGTTCGACCACTCACCGCTTTTGGAGATCATGCGTGAGATCTCCGAGAACGGGGGACGTATGCTCCTTACTTCCGACCACGGGAGCATTCGGGTTCAAGACCCCGTGCAGGTCAAAGGGGATCGGAACACCACCACGAACCTCCGCTACAAACAAGGGAAGAATCTGGATTATAACCAGAAAGAGGTCTTCGAGGTCAAAGAGCCGGAAAAAGCTTTTCTCCCTCGTTTGCATATGAGTTCCCGCTATATCTTCGCGCTCGAGGATCATTATTTCGTTTACCCGAACAATTACAATTATTACGTGAATTATTACAAGGACACCTTCCAGCATGGAGGCATTTCGATGGAGGAGGTCCTGGTCCCGTTCATCGATATGAAGGCGAAGGGATGACCCGAAGCTTTACGGTCAGCTCCGAAGAAGAATTGCCCGAACTTGTGAATAAGATCTTGGTCCTTTCCGGGGAACGTCGCATTTTTGTGTTGGAAGGAGAGATGGGGGCTGGGAAAACCACGCTCATTAAGGTTTTTTGCGAGCATCTCGGGGTCAAGGACCCTACCTCAAGTCCCTCTTTTTCCATTGTGAACGAGTATCGCCGGGCTGATGGGGAGAAGCTTTATCACATCGATCTTTATCGGGTCGGCGACGAAGAGGAATTATACGATCTGGGCTTTGAAGAGATCCTCGATGGGGAACAGTATTGCTTCATCGAATGGCCGGAACGAGCAGGGAACTTTTTGCCTGAGGATCACGTAAGGATCGATATTGAAGTCCGGCAAGCAAGCGAACGAAGAATCCATATCCGCACATGATGCAACGATCCACTTCTCGGGAGCTCGCTCAGGAAGCTGCCCTAATGCCGCAGGAAGAGATGGTCGAGGTCGGAAAGAAGAGGGAGAACCTCTTTATCGGGCTTCCCCGTGAGACTTACCTCGAGGAGCATCGGGTCGCCCTTGCCCCCGAAGCGGTCGCTTTGTTGGTGAACAACGGGCACCGCGTCGTGGTGGAAACGAACGCGGGCAAGGACGTGAATTTCCAGGACAAGGATTACAGCGAAGCCGGCGCTGAGATCGTTTACGAGACCGAAGAAGTGTATAAAGCCGATATCCTTTTCAAAGTGGACCCCCCCACTTTGAAGGAGATCGAGATGATGAAGTATCGGCAGACCCTCTTTTCCGCCCTTCAACTCGCTGTTCAGCCCAAGGACTTCCTCAAACGCTTGATGGACAAAAAGGTCACCGCGATCGCTTGGGACTTCATCAAGGATAAGGAGGATATTTACCCCATCGTAAGGGCCATGGGAGAGATCGCGGGCAACACTTCCATGTTGATCGCTGCCGAATACCTGAGCAGCACCTATAACGGGATGGGGATCATGTTGGGAGGAATATCCGGTGTTGCACCCACCGAAGTGGTGATATTAGGAGCTGGAACGGTGGGCGAATTCGCAACGCGTGCCGCTTTGGGGCTCGGGTCATCGGTGAAGGTCTTCGACAATTCCACTTACCGCTTGCGCAGGCTTCAGAACGATCTGGGAACCCGGATCTATACCTCTGTGCTCCAACCCAACATCCTCGCTCAGGCCTTGAAGCAAGCCGATGTAGTGGTAGGGGCTGTCCGGGGAAAAGGGGGGAGGACCCCTTTGGTGGTCACGGAACACATGGTCAGCGAGATGAAATTCGGTTCGGTGATCGTGGATGTGAGCATCGATATGGGAGGCTGTGTGGAAACCTCCGAAGTGACCGAACTTTCCGATCCGGTCTTTAGCAAATACGGGGTCACTCATTACTGCGTTCCCAATATCGCCTCCCGCGTTTCCAGGACCGCATCGCATGCTTTGAGCAATATCTTTTCCCCGATATTGAGCAATATCGGGGAAGAGGGAGGTATCGCTGAATTGATCAAAAAGGACCCCGGGTTCCGCCACGGCGTTTACCTTTATGACGGAATATTGACGAGTCGGAGCTTGAGTGAAGCGTTCGACCTCCCCTATAAGGACATCGATCTGCTCTTCGCATCTTTCTGATGGGCTTTCTTACCGATCCTCGGTTCCAGAGACGCTTAATGCTCTACCTTTTCGGGATCCTTATCGGAAGTCTTTTGGTGGTCGTTTTCTTTAAAGACCGCTTCCCCGATGCCCCTACGGATGGAGAAGTAAGGAAGTCTTTTAAGGAGGACAGCCTTGTTATAGCCGAACCGGTCCGGTCAACCCTCGATTCTTTGGGGTTGCCTCCGAATGAATTCAAGGCCCGCCTTGGAGAAGGAAAATTCATCCTTCCGACCCGACGAGATCCGGAAAGAAAGAAGTTCTACATCCGGACCGAGGAAGATCCACGCATGAAAGTCCGTTTGGAAGTGCTGGATGAGGAAAGGACCGAGGCTACGAGCCTGACCTTTTCGGAGTGATCTCATTTCAAGTTATATTCGGGGCGGTCAAAAAGCATTGCTTATGCGTTCCGTTACTCTAACCCTTCTTTTCTTTTTCTCCGTTTCCTTAGGCTATTCGCAGGCCGGTGACGCCACCGAACAAAGACAACGCCCACCCTTCGGGCAGGATTTTCCTTCGAAGGTCCGTGGAGAGCTTTTCTTCAAGGTATCCCCTTCGAGCGATGTGGATGTTCCCGCTTTTGAAGAAGGGGATGATCCGGAAGCTCTTTTCGGTGAGATACCAGGGATTTTGGAGATCATCGACGATTATGGGGTTCAAAGGATCCATTGCCCATTCCGTACTCAGGATCCCGGTATTCAACACACCTATAAAGTTGAATTCGAAAAGAACAGCGATGCCAGGACGCAAGCTTTGGTAGAGCATTTAAGCGGGCTGGAATACGTGAACTATGCCGAACCGGTCCAGCGCTTCCGAAGTTTCTATAATCCGAACGATGTCGCGTCCGAGCAGCAGTGGTACTTGGATAGCATCAAAGCTTTTCAGGCCTGGGATCTGAATAAAGGAGACCCCAACACGACGATCGCCATCGTCGATGATGCGGTCCAGATCGAGCATCCCGACTTGTCCGACAACATCAAAGAGAATAGCGACGAACAGCTCGATGGAACGGACA
>CAZOSO010000062.1:0-12287 GCA_964582635.1 uncultured Weeksellaceae bacterium
ATATCGCTCGCCCTTTGAAGCCCGGCTACGGTGTTCGTGTGATAAGGACCGACCTGCAGATAAGGGAGTTCCTTGATCTTGATCTCCCAGGCGTCGTCCCCGAATACGACGATATCGAGCGTATCCTTGGGGTATTTGGTACGGATCAATTCCGAAAGGGCCATGGCGACCTTCTTGGCCGGTGTGATCCGATCCTCTCCGTAAAGGATCATCGAGTGGGAGATATCGATCATCAGCACCGTCGAGCTCAAGGTTTGATAACGGTCCTCGACCACCTCGAGGTCGTCCTCGGTCATATGGGAAGAGCCGGGACCGTGATTGACCTGTGCGTTCCGGAGCGAATCCGTCATAGCGATGTTCTCCGGTCGATCCCCGAATTGAAAAGGACGGCGGTCCGAATTGGATTCTTCTCCGGTTCCTCCGTGATCGGTGCTGTGGTCCCCTTTCTTTCCTTTTTTGAGTTTTCCGAAGATCTGGTCGAGCGAGCGCTTTCGGATCGCCTGTTCGCTTTTGGCGCCCATCTTCTGACCGCCTCCCCCTTGCTCATCGTCCTGGATGAAGCCTTTCTTCTTGAGTTCCTCCAGGAACTCATCGATGCTCATGCCCGTGCGCTCTTCGAGCTTGTAGGCTTCATCCAGCTCCCGGAGCCAATCGATAGCCTCGTCCACATCGCCGGCCGTATAAGTGAGCAACTCCATAAAAAGGTCCTGGAGTTGTTGGAAGGAGCTCCTCTGATCTTTTTCCGGGATGTATCGGGTGAAGCGGAAACCCAGCATAGGCAGATAATGCGCTTTTTTAGAACGGGGAGGCCGGGGGGATTGTTCACTGGGATCTCAAAATAGCCAGTGGGGATCCATCCGTATTTTTCCTCAAGCACCTGTTGATAAGAGCGCTTCTATTGCTCCGTTCCCTTGACGGGGAGAGCTTAATTTTGAAGGTTCAGCCCGTCAGTGAACATGCCCCGCAAAAAGAACCGTTTCAAGGAAGAAACCCGTAAAGAACCGGAAGGAAAGCTGCGTAGGAGCGGCAGGCTCTTCAAAGGTTTCTTCACGGGGGTCGCTGCCTGGCTTCAGGATCCGCGGACCCGAAAGGTCTTTGGAGGAGCCCTCCTTTTAGCGGCCCTTTCGCTTACGATCGCGTTTGTCTCCTACCTTTTCACGTGGGAGTTGGACCAGGACAAGGTGGCAGGTCCCGATTGGTGGAATTTTCTCATGGACCCGAAGGTCCGGGTGGAGAACTGGCTGGGGAAACTGGGCGCCCTTCTTTCCCACTTCTTCATCCACAATTGGTTCGGGATCCCTTCCTTCTTATTGATCCCGATCCTTTTCCTTATAGGGGTCCGGGTCTTGTTCCAGGTCTCCCTCTTTCCGCTCCGGAAAGCCCTTCCCATCCTCCTTTTTTTCACCCTATGGGGCTCCGCTTCCCTCGCTTTTCTCTTCCGTGAAGAGTTGCTCTACTTGGGAGGCGGTTTCGGACAGCAAGTGAACGCTTGGCTCCATGCTCTTCTCGGTCGGATCGGCACCGCCTTTTTCCTGATCTTCCTGCTGGGCGGCTTCTTCACTTACTGCTTCAACCCGGATCTGAGCGCCCTTTTCCGAAAAGAAGCGGAAGAAACCGATCAAGAGGAAGGAGAAGAAGCAGGAGAGCCCTACCTTGCTGAAGAAGCGAACGCTCCCGAGGAAAGGCCCGAAGCAGAAGAAGGATACAGCGGAACCGTGCATGTTCCCGACGAGGAAGCTGATGAGGGCGAAGCGGAACGCGAAGAAGGGATCCCCGAAAACGAAGAAGAGCCTTCTTCCTCCCCTGAAGAGGATCCCAGCGAGCCTTCCGAGGAAGAGGTCCCGGACCGGAGCACGGATGAAGAGGAGGGCGAAGAAGGACAAGAAGAGGCGCCCACCCTCGAGGAAGAAAGCTCGGAGGCAGCTAGCGAAGATGAGGAAGACTTTTCCGTTTCGGTCGCAAAAGGGGACGAGGAAGCCACCGAAGAAGAGATCCGCAAAAAGAACCGGGAATTCGGAGAGTACGATCCGCGCCTGGATCTTCCGGATTACCACATGCCGCCCATCGATCTATTGGACGACCATGGAACGGGAGAGGTTCAGATCGACGAGGATGAGTTGGCGAGCAAAAAGGACCGGATCGTCAAAACCCTCGGCCATCACAAGATCCAAGTGTCCCAGATATCGGCCACGGTCGGACCGACCCTCACCCTTTACGAGATCCAGCCTGCGCCAGGAGTGAAAGTTTCCAAGATCAAGAACCTGGAGGATGACATCACCCTGAGCCTAGCGGCCAAAGGAGTTCGAATAATCGCCCCTATGCCGGGGAGAGGAACGGTCGGCATCGAAGTGCCCAATGCCAAACCTCAGATCGTGGGCATGCGAAGCCTTATCGCCTCCGAGAAGTTCCAGAACTCCGACATGGAGCTTCCGATGGCCTTGGGGAAGACCATTCAGAACGAAACCTATATGGCCGACCTCACCCAAATGCCCCATCTCTTGATGGCCGGGGCAACAGGGCAAGGGAAATCGGTCGGCCTGAACGTGATCCTGGCAAGCTTGCTCTACAAGCGCCATCCCTCCCAGGTCAAATTCGTCCTGGTGGATCCCAAGAAGGTGGAGCTCACCCTTTTCCACAAGATCGAGCGGCATTTCCTCGCCCAACTGCCCGACGAGGATAAGGCCATCGTTTCCGAGATCGCCAAGGTCGTTACGACGCTGAAGTCCCTTTGCGAGGAAATGGATCAGCGCTACAAGCTTTTGGAGGACGCCCAGGTCCGCAACGTGAAGGAATACAACCGGAAATTCATCGAACGGCGGTTGAATCCTGAGGAAGGCCATCGCTATCTCCCCTACATTGTCCTTGTGGTGGATGAGTTCGCCGACCTCATCATGACGGCCGGAAAGGACGTGGAGCACTACATCGCCCGCCTTGCCCAATTGGCCCGAGCGATCGGCATCCACCTCATCATCGCTACCCAACGTCCGTCCGTGAAGGTGATCACTGGTTTGATCAAAGCGAACTTCCCGGCCCGGATCGCCTTTCGCGTAACCTCTCAAGTGGACTCCCGGACGATCCTCGATGCCGGCGGGGCCGAACAATTGATCGGCAAAGGGGATATGCTCTTGTCCACGGGCAGCGACCCGGTCCGCCTTCAATCCGCTTTCCTCGACACGCCCGAGGTCGAAAGGATCACCGAACATATCGGGGAACAGCGTGGTTACATGAACCCCTATCTCCTCCCCGAAGTGGAAGAAGGAGCTGAAGGAGGGAGCGGTCCGGCCGACGATGAAGAAAGGGATGCTATCTTCGAGGACGCAGCTCGCTTGGTGGTCCAACATCAACAAGGATCGACCTCCTTGATCCAACGGAAACTGAAACTCGGTTACAATCGGGCGGGACGGATCATGGATCAATTAGAGAGCGCAGGGGTCGTCGGACCTTTTGAAGGGAGCCGTTCCCGAAAGGTCCTGATCCCGGACGAAGAATCATTGGAACGCTTTTTGAGCGGAGACGAACCGACCTCTTCGGAGGCCTAACCAAAGAAGCTTTAGCTATGTACTTACGCGGTCCGATATTGCTCCTCCTCTTCCTTCCCTTGAGCCTCTTTGCTCAACAAGAAAAAAAAGCGGGCAAGATCCTCGAAAAGTTATCGACGAAACATCAAAAGAACGGTGCGATCCAAGCCGAGTTCACTTCTAAAATGGTCAACGAGAAGGACGATGTGAACATGGAGCGGGAAGGGAGCCTCAAAATGAAGGGGGACAAGTTCGTCCTGGATATGGGGCAGCAGATCGTCTACAGCGATGGAGAAACACGATGGATCCATCTCAAAAAGGACAATGAGGTCCAGATCAAGAATGCCCAAAAAGATGGAGAAAAAGGGAAAAGCGGTCAAGTGGTCCATCCCACCGACCTTTTCACCATCTGGGAAAAAGGCTACAAATACGAATATGCCAAAAGGATCCGCGAGGAAGGGCGCAGTTACCACGTGATCAAGCTATACCCCAAAGACCCGAGCGGTAAGCCTTTCCACACGATCGAACTGAAGATCGACAAGAAAAAAGAAGCGATCCACGAGGTCAAGGTCTACGGCAAACGAGGGACGAACTACATCTACACCGTGAAAGAATTGAAGGAGGACATCGACGTAAAAAAAGAAGATTTCGTGTTCGACCCCTCTGAACACCCGAATATCGAGAAAGTGGACCTCCGCTAGCAAGCTCTCCATCCTTCCCGAAAAACTTTTGGGTTCCTCTTCGGATCCCACTATTTTTGAGCCCGATCCATGGATCGGGCTTTTTTTAGGCCACCCTTTGTCCGTGGGATTCTTTGAGAAAGCGAACCCGCATATCGATCCCCGCATTAAGCTTTTCACTCGCCGTCCTTTTCATGTTCAGCGGTTGTAAAAGGATCGAGGAAAGCATCTATGGTCGCTACGTTGAAGAAGGGATCGTACACTACGATGTGACCTTTCCTTACACCCAGGAAGAGGGAATGATGGCTTCTATGCTCCCGACCGAGATGACGATGAAATTCGAACCCGGGCGCTATGTCACCGAGATAACGGCAGGGATGGGCCTTTTCAAAATGCGTTTCGTCGCCGACAATGAAAAGAAAGTCCTTCGGCACACCCTCGATATGGTGAAGGAAAAGCTCATGGTGGAAATGAACGAAGAAGGCGCGGAGCAAATGTTGAAGAAGTTCCCCACCCTGAAGATCGAAAAAACGAGCGGGACCGATTCTTTAGCGGGGCTTCCCTGTAAAAAGGCCCTCGGCTTTTATGCCGACCAGAAAGAACCACCGATGGACATTTCCTATACGGATCGTATAAGCCTCAAAGATCCGAATTGGTGCAATCAATTCCATGAATTGGATGGTGTCTTGATGGGATATGAGGTCATGCGTTTCGGGAAACGGATGCGCCTTCGCGCGACCGATATCCAGGCCAAGGAAGTTCCCGACTCCGTCTTTTCCACATCCTCTTACAAAAAGGTTTCCATCGATAAGATGAACCGCACGATGGAAAAGCTGATGGAAAGCTTTTGACCGAATTTTAAACCCCTTAAGCAGAAAAACGATGATGAGAACGCGCTCCCTTTTTTCCCTCACTTTAATAGCTCTTTCAAGCTTGATGTTATGGAGTTGTTCCGACAAAGGGCTTTTCGGAGGATCCGACGGTGGTGGTTCGAAAAGCTTTCAGGGAAGGATCACTTATCAAGTGGATTATCAACTCCCCCCTAAACGCCAGCGGATGGCCTCCATGTTACCGAACAAAGAGCTCGTCTACATCAAGGATGGCAAGAGCCGTTTGGAAAGGAAACTGACCATGGGGATCGTCATGTCCGTGATCCACGATCCTGAAAAGGACAGCTTGGTCCAATTGATCGACCCCAAAGGCATGGGACAAGCGGGACCGACCCGCGTCGTAAGGGCCATCGATACGAGCGAAAACCGTATCGAATACACGGAGAAAAGGGATACTCTGACGGTCAAAACAGGGAAGGAAGGAGAACAAAAAGAATACGTCTGCAAAAAGGCGATCGTCAAGCGGGACGTGAAAGGCAAAGAGCTCAAGATGCCCGTTTGGTATACGGAAAAACTCCAGGGAGAACCCTTCCGCCAATTCAAGGGGCTCAAAGGGCTCCCCCTCAAGTTCAAAAGCGAAGCCAACGGCTATAAAGTGGAGAAAGAGGTGAAAAAGATCGTCGAAGAACCCCTCGCTGATTCCATTTTCAACGATCATCCCGAAGGGTATAAAACCCGTTCTATGAAGGAGTTCCAGCAGATGATGGGAGGTGGCGCCCCTTGATCCTCTTGCCTTTGCAAGCCTTCGACCGAAAAAAGAAGGACAGGGAAGGAAGCATGCGATAAATTCGCTATCCCTTCGATGGGCTTCACCCCATCCTTCTTCCTTTTGACCTAAAGCCTGCGGCCCTATGCGACAACTTAAGATCACGAAGTCGATCACCAATCGAGAGAGCCAATCCCTCGATAAATACCTCCAGGAGATCGGCCGTGAAGAGTTGATCACCGCCGAAGAAGAGGTCGAACTGGCCAAACGGATCAAACAGGGAGAACGGGCCGCTTTGGAGCGCCTTACAAGGGCCAACCTTCGTTTCGTGGTCTCCGTTGCCAAGCAATATCAGAACCAGGGGCTTTCCCTCCCCGACCTGATCAACGAAGGGAACTGCGGCTTGATCAAAGCAGCCCAACGTTTCGATGAAACGAAAGGCTTCAAGTTCATTTCCTACGCCGTTTGGTGGATCCGGCAATCGATCCTCCAAGCTCTGGCCGAACAAAGCCGGATCGTTCGCCTTCCGCTGAATCAGGTCGGATCGCTCAACAAGATCAACAAGGCCTTCTCCCGCTTGGAACAGGAATACGAACGAGCCCCTTCTTCGAGCGAATTGGCCAAGGCCCTTGAAGTCCCCGAATACAAAGTGAAGGATACGATGAAGGTCTCCGGACGTCAGGTATCCATGGACGCTCCGTTCGAGGAAGGAGAGGACAATTCCCTGATCGATGTCATGGAGAATCCCGATGCCCCGGACGCGGATGAGCGACTCCTGAGCGAATCCCTCGTGCAGGAGATCGATCGCTCCTTGTCCACCCTCACTCAGCGGGAAAAGGACGTGGTGAAACTCTTTTTCGGGATCGGGATGAACCACGGGCTCACCCTCGAAGAGATCGGGGCCAAATTCGACCTCACCCGCGAGCGCGTTCGCCAGATCAAAGAAAAAGCCATCCGCCGCTTGCGCCACACATCCCGCAGCAAACTTCTCAAAGCCTATCTCGGACAATGACCATGAGCAACAGTACGATCAACGATCACCGGAGTACTTACGAACGTGAATTGAACGAATGGGTCGATAAGGAAAAGACCGCGATATCGCTGATCGCTTCGGTCGGGACCCTCCTCTACGAAAAGGACGTGGATCTGGTCCTTTTTCGGAATTCCCTGGCCGATAAAAGCATCTCGGAGATGTTGAGCCTCCACCAATATGCGGTGGATTTCGTCGAAAAGCCCATCTCCATCCACGACACCGCCGCCCTGGCCAAAGAATTGGAGACCCTCGAGCTCATCCCTTCTAAGATCGATATCGGCCGGCTCGCCAGCGAATGGATCGAAGAGCACGAATACTACGCCAATGCCAATGCCTTTCTGAGCGACAAACTGCAGGCTCATATCAGCGCAGATGGGCAGGGAAGCATCGAACCCAAGGATGTGATCCTCTACGGGTTCGGGCGGATCGGCCGGCTCTGTGCCCGGGAATTGATCCAACAGGCAGGCCCAGGGCATCAATTGAGGCTCAAGGCGATCGTCACCCGTAGCAATTCCGAAAAAGAGCTGGTCAAACGAGCGGCCCTCCTCCGGAACGATTCCGTCCACGGTCCCTTCCCCGGTACCGTCCAAGAAGATCTGGAGAACAACGATATGATCATCAACGGGCAGCGCGTCCAAATGATCCAAGCCGATGATCCCTCGGAGGTCGACTACAGTTCCTATGGCATCTCGGATGCCCTTGTGATCGACAACTCCGGAGCGTTCAGAGATCGAAAAGGCCTCGGCAAACACCTTCAGGCTGAAGGCACCAGCAAAGCCCTCCTTACAGCTCCCGGCAAAGAGGACATTCCCAATGTCACCTTTGGGGTGAACCACGAAGACTTCGACGTGGAAAAGGAAGACCTCTTCTCCTGCGCTTCCTGCACCACGAACGCCATCGTGCCTCCCCTCAAAGTGGTCCGGGATGAGCTGGGCATCGAGCAGGGCCACATCGAGACCGTGCATGCGTACACCAACGACCAGAACCTCCTGGACAACATGCACAAAAAGAACCGCCGCGGTCGGTCGGCAGCCCTTAACATGGTGATCACGGAAACCGGTGCTGCCAAGGCGGTAGTGAAGACCTTCCCCGATATGGAAGGGAAACTCACGGCCAATGCGGTCCGCGTCCCCACCGCCGATGGTTCCCTGGCCATTCTCAACCTACAGGTTGAAAGGAGCACGACCCGCGAAGAGGTGAACGAGATCTTCCGGAACGCATGCCTGAAAGGGGATTTGGTGGAACAGATCCGCTATTCGCTCGATGAGGAAATGGTCTCCAGCGATGTGGTGGGCATCACCGAGCCCGCCGTTTTCGATGCCCCCGGCACCATCGTCTCCGAAGACGGGAAGAACATCGTGCTCTACGTCTGGTACGACAACGAATACGGCTACACCCGTCAGGTCATGCGCATGGCCAAGCATATCGCGAAAGTGCGCCGCCCCACCTATTATTGAGGGACGGGAGCAAAGAAGGAGGCTCCATCCCTCGATCCTTAGGAGAATACGGATCTCTACCCTTTTGATCCGGGCTTAGTCGGTCCTAAGATCAGGGTGATCATCCCTCACGCTTCAAGCTCGATCTCGGTAGGGAAGATGGATTGTATATCGTGGAGCTTCGGGGTGATGACGGCAAGAATTCGGTGATAAGGGTTGTAAAGGAATGAAGCTCAGCAATTCAGGTTTGCTATAAGAGGGACCGTAATTATCTTTACGGCCAAAAGAGCTTGTTCTATGCCCACCTCTTCCCTCTTTATTCCTAGCAAATCCATATTAAGGAGCGTCCTTTCGTTCTTCCTCTTGTTTCAGGTGCTTTCAGCCTCCTCCCAGTGCAACAGCGGATGGGAATGGCAGAACCCTTTGCCTCAGGGCAACACATTGGGTGAAATTGAAATGTTCGGGCCTGATACGGTCATCGCGGTAGGGGCGAACGGAACCGTCCTCAGAACGACCGACGGAGGGAACAATTGGGAGATCCCTCGTTGCGGCTCTTCGGTCCTTCGGGGGCTTCATTTCGAGGATCCGAGCATGGGTTGGACGGTCGGCAGGAACGGGACCATCCTACATACGACGGACGGTGGGGTCAACTGGAGTTCCCAAAGCAGTGGGACATCGGAAGGCCTTTTGTCGGTCCGTTTCGAAGACCCGAACACGGGTTGGGCTGTGGGGACCAACGGGACGATCCTTCATACCACGGACGGGGGCAGCAATTGGAACAACCAGAGCAGTGGAGTATCTGAGGAACTATGGTCCGTCCATTTCACGGATGCGAACACGGGTTGGGCCGTTGGAACGAACGGAACGATCCTCCATACCACCGACGGAGGAAGCAACTGGAACACCCAGACCAGTGGCACCACCGAGGACCTTTATTCCGTTATTTTCACGGATCCCAGCACAGGATGGGCCTTTGGAACGAACGGGACGATCCTTCATACCACCGATGGAGGAACTAACTGGAACACCCAGACCAGTGGTACCTCAGAAACCCTTTGGTCGGCCCATTTCACGAACTCGAGCACCGGATGGGCCGTGGGAACGAACGGGACGATCGTGAACACCTCCGACGGGGGTAGTAACTGGGGAACTCAGACCAGCGTGACCTCCGAGCGGCTTTTATCAGTGGATTTCATGGGCACCGACACGGGTCGGATCGGTGGCTTCAACGGGACGATCCTTCGAACGACGGATGGAGGGAACAACTGGAGCAAAAAGAGCAGTGGGGCGACCGAGGATCTTTTTTCCGTCCATTTCCCGGATGCGAGTACGGGATGGGTCGTTGGGCAGTTCGGCACCATCCTTCATACAGCCGACGGGGGGAACAGTTGGAACCCTCAAAGCAGTGGGGCCTCCCAGAACCTTACTTCGGTGCATTTCGCTGATGCGAACGTGGGATGGGTGGTCGGATTGGGTGGAACCATCCTCCATACAACGGACGGGGGAAGCAATTGGAGCACCCAAAGCAGTCCGGTCTCTGAGAATCTGATATCCGTTCATCCCGAAAATACGGATACAGCATGGATCGTGGGTTACAATGGAACGATCCTCCATACAACGGACGGCGGTAGCAATTGGAACACCCAGAGCAGCGGAACCTCGCAGGACCTTTTCTATGTCGATTTTCTGGACGCGAACACCGGATGGGCTCTGGGCACTAACGGCACGATCCTCCACACTTCGGACGGGGGAACTAGCTGGAATCCTCAAAGCAGTGGAACCACCGAGGACCTTTACCACATTGACTTCACGGATGCGAACACAGCTTGGGCCGTGGGATTCAATGGGACGATCCTGCATACCACGGACGGGGGTAGCAACTGGAACTCCCAAACCAGCGGAACCTCCAAGGACCTGATATCGATCGATCTTGTCGATGCGAACACCGGATGGGCTGTTGGGGCGAACCGGACGATCCTCCATACCACGGACGGCGGTAGCAGCTGGAATTCCCAGTACTGCATTGCCAATAAGAACCTGATCTCCGTTCAATTCAAGGACGCAAGTACCGGCTGGGCCGTCGGGTCCGGCGGTGCCATTTTACACACCTCTACAGGAGGGGTCGCAGGCTTACCCTCCACTGAAGATCCATCGAGCAATATCAAGGCTTACCCGAATCCCAGCGACGGAAAGCTCCGGATCGATCTGGGAGAGTCCAAGAAAAAGGTCCACGCCAGGGTGCGCGATCTAAGGGGACGGATCCTAAGCTCGAAAAAGGTCGAACGAACCGATGAGCTTCGGCTGGAGCTCCGAGGGAAACCAGGCCTTTACCTGATCGAATTGATCACTCCCAGCGATAAGGAAGTGCTGCGGGTGGTGAAGGAGTGAGAGGATCCGCGGGATAATAGAGCGCGGGACAGGTATAATGAATGAGAACTTGCTTTTCCCCACTCCCAACGATCCCTCAAGGGAAGTTCATTCCTTAACGATCTTTCTCACTTCCCGTTTCCCGCTTTTGCTCTTGAGCTCCAAAAAGTAGAGGCCCGCTTTCCCTGTGATCCTACTACGGATCCGATCCACGTTCTCGAACTTTCGTTCGCGTACGATCCGTCCTCTTATATCCCAAATGCTCACTTTTCCTTCCTTCAACGTTTCACCCGGGTCGATAAAGAACTCACCGGAAGTCGGGTTCGGATAGACCACGAAGCTCCCTTCCGATGAAGCATGAGAAGCTCCTGTGTCGGAGCTTCCGTATTTTAATACCCAGAAGTCGGTCTTTCCTTTGTTCCCACCGACATCTCCGTCCGAGGATTTACTGTATCCCGCGATCGCAATGCCCCCATCCTTTGACCTTACGAGTGAAGAGGGACTTTCTTCGGAACTTCCACCCATATTCTTTTCCCAAAGGAGCTTCCCTTTCCCATCAAGCTTCAACAACCAATGATCATAATGAGGGGCATTCTTCCCAACATCCCCGTCGATGGACTCGGATTGCCCGACCACAAAGAACTTTCCATCCGAGCCTTGAGCGATCGAAGTGGCATGATCATCTTCACTTCCTCCGTAATTCTGCTCCCATTCAAGAACACCGGTGGGGCCAAGTTTTATGACCCAATAGTCCCTGGATCCATTGTTCCCTCCAACGTCCCCGTTCGAAGAGCCACTTTCACCAGCGACTAAAAAGCCACCATCCGATGTAAGGATGATCGAAGAAGCCATATCCAATTCATCCCCCCCGTAATTCCGCCCCCATTGGAACATACCGCTACTATCCAGTTTTGCGAGCCATACATCGATCCCACCATTGTTCCCTCCAACGTGCCCATTTGGGGAGCTACCTTCTCCAGCCACCACGAAACCTCCATCCGAGGTTTGAACGAGCGAATTAGCCTCTTCATCATAATATCCACCAAGACTCTGTTCCCATTCAAGCCCACCAACACTATCCAGTTTAAGGACCCAAACATCCGTACCTCCAAAGTTCCATCCAACGTCCCCATCCGACGATAAGCTATAACCAGCTAATGCAAAACCTCCATCCGAGGTTCGGACCAGTGAATTGCATCCATCATGATCGCTCCCTCCGAAGTTCTTCTCCCATTGGAGGGTCCCAGTGCTATCGAGTTTCAAGACCCAACAATCATTTCGATCCTGCGGTCCATTATTCCCCCCAACGTCTCCGTCGGATGATGTACTGGTTCCAGCTACCACGGATCCACCGTCCGAAGTCTTAACGACCGACCGGGCTCTATCATAACCACTTCCTCCGAAATTCTTTTCCCATTGGAGATCACCATTTTGGCCAAGCTTCACGCACCACACATCATGATAGCCATAATTCGTTCCGATATCCCCATCTGAAGAGAAAACGTTTCCAACGACCAGATAGCCCCGATCCCGATCCTGGAGAAGGTCGTTGGCCTCATCCCATTCACTCCCCCCTAGATCATTCTCCCATTCGATGGTCTGGGCGGATAGGGTGAAAACAGGGAAAAAGAGGAGAAAAAGCAAATGCTTTATAAAG
>CAZOSO010000063.1:0-5867 GCA_964582635.1 uncultured Weeksellaceae bacterium
CCCTTTTAGGAATTCTTAACGAATAAGAACGCTTTGGAGCCGTTGTCCGGTCAGTCGATCCTCTTTTGAGGAAAGCTGGAGTAAAACCCCAATGAACAGCGTTCTTATGACCTTTACCGATTGGCTCGAACATTTCAAGCAGAACGAAGACCATCTCGCCACCCTTTTAAGTATGGAATACGACCATGTGGATGAACGAGAAAAGGAGATCATTCGCTCTTCGATCCAACAATTCCAAAAAGGGGAGAACTCCGAAGGCAAGCACTTGATGGCCTTTGCCCGAAAAGATGGCTCGCCGGATCATCAGGAAGCGGTCCGTTATTTCATTCGAGAGGAACAACGCCATTCCAGGGTCCTCGGTCGGTTCATGGATGCGAACGGGATCGATAGGATACGCGAACACTGGGTCGACGGGGTCTTCAGATGGCTCCGACAACTAGCTGGTCTGGAGAATTCGGTCCGCGTTCTATTGACCGCTGAGATCATTGCAATGGTCTATTATGCGGCTCTCCGGGAGGCTACAGCTTCGCGTAGCTTGAAGGCGATCTGCCGTCAGATATTGGTGGATGAAGAGATGCATATCAACTTTCAAAGCTTCACTTTGAGCAATTATTACCGGAAAAAAGGCCGCATCAAGCGTTTCCTTGTAAGGAACGGACATCGCTTATTGATGACCGGCACTTTTTTGGTGGTCTGGCTGCAACACCGAAACGTCCTTAAGGCGGGGGGGTATGGTTTTAAACGGTTTTACCGGGAGCTGTTCGAAGAATACAAGCGCTCGGAGCGAATGGTACGCGGATCGGAAAGCATCGCCATAGAACGAAAAGCAGCATAGACCCAAAGCTTTTGATGAGCATTTTCGGATATTCGGGGCTTAGAAATGCCTTCTTCTTCACCATCGCTTATAGCCCCGCTCTTCAAAAGGTTCGGGGAAAAGATCGAGAGGAGCCGTTTTTCCCATCCCCCCATCCTCATCGGGGGATGTGCCCGGTCGGGTACGACGCTTCTACTGGGAATCCTAGGGGCCCATCCTCGTATTTTCCCTTTCCCTAAGGAATTAGGGTTCCTGACCCATTGGGAAGAAGATCAGCGGACCGCTAAGCAGGTTCCATCTCGGATCGATCGTTTTTACCGGGAGTTGATCCTTCACCGGATCCCGCGTACAGTACACCGCTGGTGCGAAAAATCTCCTGCGAATGTCCGGCATATCGACAAGATCCTGGATTTTTACGGGGAAGGGGTCCGCTTCATCCATATCATACGGGATCCCAGGGATGTTTGTATCTCCGAACATCCTCAGCCGAGCAAGCGGGGACGCTATCACGTGGATCCGGAGCGATGGGTCAGGGATGTTAAAGCTGGGCTGGAATACCAAGAGCACCCTTCGGTCCTCACGGTCCGCTACGAGGATCTGATCCGGCATTCCCATGAAGAGCTCGATAGGATCTGTCGCTTCATTGGGGAGGAGCGCCCCCCTGAAATAGACGATTGGTCGAGGCATACGAAGGTCAAGCAAAACCGGGCCTGGAAAGCCGGAGCTAAGCCCTTAACGGAGCGATCGATCGGGAATTGGAAAGAAGCGGATCCGGAGCGTCTCCGAGAGATCCTCGAGTATCCCGGGTTGGAGGAGCTGATGCAGCATTGTGGATATGCGGAGGAGGAGCCTTAGATGAAAAGATGCTCTTAAAGCGGGGGAAGAGGATAAGAAGGAAAGGGGTCAAAGACCGGCCGCAGGCTCCAATTCCATCACGATCGGCAGATGATCCGAATATCCGCCGTAATAACTCCCCCGTTCCATGAACCGGTCCGGTTGATAATGCTGCCCCTTTTTATCGTAATAAAGGAGTTCTTCCCTCCGGAGGATCTTGGCGCTCCCTTTCTGGTATCGCAAGCCTGATCGGGCTTTTCGGAGTTTTTTATTGATGATGAAATGGTCCAGAACGCCCCACTTTCCCTGGTAGTTATAGGTTCCGTGCCCTTTTGCATGGGCTTTCGCGAACAGGTCCTTAAGATTCCATCCTCCTTCTGCTTCGATCAAGGAACGAACGCTCTCGTTCGGAGGGTGGTCGTTCAGGTCTCCCATAACCAAGACCTTCCTCGTGGGGTGTTCTCGATGAAGTTCTTGCAATGCTTCTTGAAGAACCCGGGAGGCGTAGCGCCTATGGGGAGCACTTCTTTCTTTGCCTCCTGCTCTGGATGGCCAGTGGCAGAGGAAGAGGCGAAGGCTATCCCCTGCAGAGCTCTCCAAGCCGACCGAAAGGATGGGCCGAGAAGGAGTACCGGAACCGGGAACCGTTATTCGGTGAGCTTTTCGATCGTAGGGCTGAAAAGAACTGGGGTCGAACAAGAGGGCCAGATCGCTTCCCCGGGGGTCGCGGCTTTGATAATGGAGGATCCCATACCCTTTCTCTTTTAGAGCGCCTCGTTCGCAAAGGTCCTTGAGCACTCGATCGTTCTCGACTTCGCAAAGCCCCACCAAGTCCGGACGATCCGCAAAAACCCCGATCACTTCAGCGATGCGTTCCAACTTTTTGGAATAGCGCTCAACGCTCCACTCATAACTTCCTTCAGGAGTGAAGGCATCGTCTTTGATCCCCGAAGCATCCTTAGGATCGTAGAGATTCTCGCAATTGTAAAAAAGAACCCGAAAAGGGGATCCTTCACCCTTGGAGAAGGCCGGTAGCTCTTCTGGAAGTCGGGTCCAACGGTCCTCCTCATCGGAGCCTCCGCATGCCGTTAGGAGGATGAGGGGGAGGAGGGGGATGAGGGTAGATCGAGGTAACATCTTGCACGAAGAACGGCCATAACCGTCAAACTATCTCGGACGCGCCCTTCCAAAACCATACGATAGAGGTCTTCGAAGGGGAGGCGTTCCAATTCGAGCTCCTCATCTTCCTCGGGGTCCGGTTCGCCGATGCTGAGTTCCCTCGCTAAATAGAGGTAGCTGTACTCGTCTGTGGCGGAATTGCTCATATAAGCCTCTTGAAGAAGATCCCAACGCTCGGCTTTGAGTCCGGTCTCTTCTTTCAACTCCCTTTTTGCCGATTCAAGGGGGTCGATATCGATAGGGCCTCCGCCTTCAGGGAGTTCCCAACTATAGCACCCGATCGGATAACGGTATTGACCAACGATCCAAGTGTCACCGTTTTCGGCAAGGGGAAGGATGCCGATGCCGAAGTTGTGGAAATGGACCCGGCTGTATCGGCTTTCGTTGCCACCGGGGGTAATGACCCGGTCCTCGATCAGGTCGATCCAAGGAGAACGGTGGATCCGTTCACTGTCGAGGGTCCGCCATGATGAATTATCCATCGATCGGGTGATAAAGGCTTTGGTGAACAGTCCCTAGGGGGCGGCCTAATAAGCTTTCTCCTTCATAGGGAGAACGATAGGCTTTGCTACAAAGCTTTTCCCGATGGCACACCCATTCCTGATCCGGATCGAAAAGTGTGGCTTCGAGGGAACACCCCTCTTCCAATTCCGGTTTTTGGAGTCCGAGCAGTTCACGGGGTTTTTCAGTGAAAAGTCCGATGAGGGCCTCGACCTCCATTTGCTCCCCGAAGGCTTTCCGCGCTGCCCCAAAGCTCGTTTCCGTTCCGGGAGCTCCGTAAGCCGCCACCTCGAACTCGACCTTTTTATCTTCTTCGGCTTGGGGTTCGTGCAAAGAACAGATATGATCGACCGTGCCGTTCGCCACCCCCTCGCGGAGGGCTTCCACCGTGTCCCCGTCCCGTAAGGGGGGCATGATCTTAAAACGGGACGAGAAACCCCGGAGCTTTTCTTCCTGGAAATAGAGATGGTGGGCCGATACCTCGCAACTCACTTTTAGCCCCTCCTTTTTGGCCTTTTGCACCCTTTCAATGGCCTCCCGGGTGGATAAGGTGCTGAAATGGAGTCGTCCGTCCGTATAGGCCAATAAGTGAAGGGCTCGGTCCACAGCGATCACCTCGCTCATGCTCGGGATACCCTTCATCCCCAGCCGGATGCTGAGCTCCCCTTCGTGCATCACTCCATAACGGGATATGGTAGGATCGTCGGGATAGATCAAAATGCGACCGTCGAACCCCTTGCTGTACCAAAGCGCGTTCGTTAAGAGACCAGCATCGGTCACAGGGCGACGCCCGTCGGTAAAAGCTATGGCGCCGGCCCTTTTCATATCGAAAAGTTCAGCGATATCTTCTCCCTCACGCTTTTGTGAAAGGCAGCCGCTGGGATGAAGGGTTAAGGGATAGCCTGAGGAACGAGCGATCAAGTCTTTCACGGCCCCTCGGTGATCGATGGGAGGGTCCGTGGAAGGCATGGTCAGCACCCGGGTGTATCCCCCCTGCATGGCTGAAAGGATCCCGGAGTGCAGGTCTTCCTTTTCTTCATGACCCGGATCCCGAAAATCCACGTTCATATCCATCCATCCGGGGGACAGATGCAAGTTATCTCCTTCGATAAGGGCTTGCTCACCGGAGCTTTCCAAGCCTTCACCGAGCGATTCGACCACTCCGTTCTTTACCGAAATGTCCAGGCTTTGTCCGTTGTAAGGGGAGCCGGGCCATACGATCCGGGCATTACGGATCAGGAGGTCTGCTTGACGAGTGTGCGCATCGGTCATCGTTCGAGCCCTAAGGTCTTTGGAAATGCTAGAATGAGGGTCTCGAGCCCGAAAAAGGCTAAAGCGAATATAATACAGTACCACCAAAGGCCGATCCCCTCGCTTATGGTCCCAATACCAGCTTTGTTCCGGTGAACTTTGCGTTCGATGGAACGATAGCCTTCGCCGACGGCATCGAGTTCGCTTTGAAAAGCTTCGGGACTGAAATGATCGAGCCGCGATTCTTTACGAGAATAGTTGATGCCCAAACCCCTTATAGGTCGATCCTTGTACACGATATCGTAATGTCCTGCTTGCTCGATCCTTCCACGGAGGTGCAAGCGTGTTACGCCTCCATATCGCTTTTGCTCCGGTATCAGGCTAAGACCACCTTCTTTCGCTTCGATCCGGATAGGGGCGTCCCCTTCCTGCTTAAGTCCCCGCATCTCGATGCCTTGCTGGTCTCCGATCGTTCGATAGGCTTCGTTCGAAGGTTGGCTCAACTCGGCCATTCGAAGAAGCGTCGTCGGGTAAAGGGCGTGTCCGATCATGTCACTTCCACCGGGGCCGGGTGGGGAGCTGAAGAAATACAAGCGCCCTTTTTGGTAAGGATGCATGAAGAAAAAGGGACTCCCGTTCCGAAAGCTCATGAGGTCCTCCCTTTGGGATCGGACATCATCCTTAAAGCGATAGTAGAAGCGAGCCTTCGGAAGGTCTATGTTATCAGGGATCTTTTGGAAGACGTTCCGGTAAAAATGATGGGCGTTGTTGATGGAATGAATGCTCACTTCAGTACTGTCCACCGACGCGATCGGCTCCATCCCCAAGCTTTGGAAAAGCGGGTTGTAAGCGGCGGGAGGGACTCCCATCCTTGGGATCAAACCAAGATCTCCACCGTTCTCCATGAATTTTTTCAGTTCCTGCAAAAGGCCCGATGGAACTTTTCTGACCCGGTCGAGAAGGATCAGGTGCTCTTCGTTCAAGCTCGAATGATCGATCCTGTCGATCCTGCTGCTCCGATATCTGAACAAAGGATCCTCCTTGAACACGGAAGCGATCGGGTCCTTATCACCCTCCTCCAAAAGCTGCCCGCTCGAAGGTGCGATCCGGAGGACCGGGATGGATCCGGCCACCCGGTAGGAGAAATAAAAGCGATCGTCGAAGGTCACGGGATGGTCGCTGATCTCAGCTGTAGCATGATGGATACCTGTGTCGGAATGAGTGAAAAAGAGACTCGTGTCCTTGAAACCCTCAGCCGGTATATCGAAACTCCCTACGGCCGTCCTTT
>CAZOSO010000063.1:5967-7295 GCA_964582635.1 uncultured Weeksellaceae bacterium
TCCCGTAATGCTTCCTTTTGGGCTGCGATCACACTGGATGCCTTTTCAGTGTAGGGCCCTACTTCCACCTCTTCGATCCGATCGATCACTTCATTCTGGGAATACCATCGGTGCTGGGATTTGGAAGGTGTATTGGTATGGAGTTGGAAACGGTCGGTCGCTTCGTAGCTTTCGACGATCCGGATGGCTTGCTGTTTAGCAAGGTCCATAAGGCGTCCTTCCGATTCTTCCCCTTCCATGCTGAAGCTGTTATCGATATAGATCGAAATAGCTCGATCCCCTTTAATAGCCTTTCCCCCCTCGGAAGGTAACTGGGGCTGGGCAAAGGCCAATACGATAAAGGCCAGGGCTAGGAGACGCATAAGGAGGGTCAGGAAATGTTTGAGCTTGGAGCGGGACCGGGTCTCCTGCTTCACATCCTGCAGGAAATTCACGTTCGAAAAGTAAAGCCGCTTATAACGGCGGAAATTGAAAAGATGGATGATGATGGGTATGGCCAGGGCAAAAAGAGCGAAAAGAAAGCTCGGGTAGAGGAAGCTCATCGGGGCAAAGATAGGAGCTCAAGCTTGCTTGCGGTCCGGCTTTGTTTCCTCTACACCCATCCGATGAAGAGCTATGTCGTATTTGACGGGGTCTTGCGGATCGAAACGGCGTAAAGCCCGATCCAATTCGGCGACGGTTTTGGCATCGTTCTGCTTTCGATGGATCAATCCTAGTTTACGGGCCACATTCGCCGAATGCAAGTCGAGGGGACAAGAGAGACGGTGAGCTCCCAGTCCTTTCCAAAGGCCGAGGTCGATCCCATCATCGCGGACCATCCAGCGAAGGAACATGTTGAGCCGCTTCGCCGAGGACCCTTTGGCCGGGTCCGCCACGTGTTTTTCGGTCCTCTTGGGATGAGGGAGGGAAAAGAAAAGGTTCCGGAAATGCCTGATGCCCTTTTTGAGATCTTGATCGGATGCATCCATCCCCTCCTCAAAGAGTTGCTCCATCCCTCCGTACTCCCGATAGATATGTTGCAAGGCTTTTAAAAAGTAGCGAAGGTCTTCCTCATTAAAGGTGCGGTGCTGAAACGTCCGGAAACGTTCTAGCTCTTCGTTTTCAAAACCCATGATGAAGGAATAAGGAGCTTTGCCCATTCCCTCTTCAAGGGCCTTTGCGCTTTTAATGATGGTCCCCCTTTGTCCCCAGGAGATGGTAGCGGTGAGAAAAGCCATGATCTCGATGTCCTCCCTTTGGGTGTAAGCATGGGGAATGGAAAGGGGGTCTTCCTGAATGAAAGTCCTCGGGTCTGCATTCTGGTACCGTTCCTCGAGCAGTTCCTTGAC
>CAZOSO010000063.1:7395-12094 GCA_964582635.1 uncultured Weeksellaceae bacterium
TTGAGGGATCGTCGGACTAGGAGGGATCAACCATCCCCGTTCCGATCCGATATCGAGAAGACCTTGAACCCTTTATCCCTCAGAAGTTCGATCATTCCCCTTTCACCGGGAAGATGAGCCGCTCCGACAGCGATGAAGGTGGGCTGTTCTTTCAAGTGCACGGCAGCCCGATCGGCCATTCGTTCATTCCGCTCGTACAAAAAGCTCTGCACGAAATTTTCGGACATCTTTTGCTCCTTGGTCAAACGGAGCAGGGTCGAAAGCTTTCCCTTCACATAAGCATCCAACATCTCCTGCATGGAGCGTTCACCCCCGCTGCTGGATATTTCACCCCTTGCTATCCGAACGAGTTGTTGGGCCATGCTGTCATAAGGGATGCTTTGGATAACCCCTAATTGCTCGCTCATCCGTTCGAGCCCGATCAGCTTTTTTCCTTGCTTTTTAGCGAAGGAATGGAAATATCGGTCCAAAGCTTGCGCGCTATCGGCAGAAAAGCTTCTCAATTGGATCTGGGAAAGGATAAAAAAGGGATGCATCCGCTCAAAGGGTTTCAGGTCCATGTTCAATGAATCCTGGAAAAAAAGCTTTACATCCTTGTAGGCTTTCTCATTCAATAGGTCCTGAAGGGTGGTGCTGTCCTTCATCATGAGCTTGCTTCGCATCGCGAAAGGGTTGATGCTGTCCATGTTCAATTCTCCTGCATAGGCATCCACTGAGCGCAAGGCTTCCTTGGTTCCATCCGGAAAGCGATAAGCCTTTTCGTCCTTGATATGGATCGTTCCATAGAGATAAGATGTGTCCTGGGTGCTATTACCGGTGATGGCCCAAAGACGCCCTTGATAAGAGCCGCTTTGGGAGCTATCCTGAGCGGATCCCGAAAGGGGGGCGAGGCTCAAAAAAAGAAGGAAAAAGCAGGGAACGATGGAGGATCTTTTGAACAAGACCATGGCTTTAAGTATAACTTGAAGTGACTTCATTCATTTCCAGGTCGATCAAGCCGTCCGTTATTCTCAATTTTCGGTCGGCCATCGAAGCGAAATCGTCGTTATGAGTTGCGATCACGAAGGTTTGCCCGAACTCCTTTCTTAACTCAAAAAAGAGTTGGTGGAGTTCGTCCGAAGTTTGCGAATCGAGATTCCCGGAAGGTTCATCGGCCAGTACGATGGAAGGGTCATTGATCAAGGCTCTCGCCACAGCAACCCTTTGTTGCTCTCCTCCGGATAGTTCAGCGGGTTTGTGCTCCAATCGCGCCCCCATTCCGATCCTTTCCAGAAGCTTTTGAGCTTTTTGCTCTACCTCCTTTTGCTGTTTTTTTCCGATGAAACCAGGAATGCACACATTCTCAAGGGCTGTGAACTCCGGAAGGAGGTGATGGAACTGGAAGATGAATCCGATGTGTCGATTCCGGAATTTAGCGAGCTCTCTGGATGACAAGGAGAGCACTGAGCTGTCCCGGATCTTGAGCTGCCCCCGGTCCGGTAGATCGAGGGTTCCCAGAACTTGGAGAAGGGTGGTCTTTCCGGCACCAGAAGCTCCGACGATCGAGACCACAGCCCCTTCCTCCACTTGCAGGTCGATGCCTTTCAGCACTTCGAGGGTTCCATAAGAACGATGGATCGCGTTCGCTTCGATGATGGGAGTGCTGGTCATAAGGTGCCAAAGATAGGAAGATCCGAAGCGGTCGAGTTCCTTTTCGTGTTCCATTCCGCGGAGGTAGGGTTTTCAAGGAAGGCATTCCTTGGGTCGTTCATGGGAAACGCTTACATTTGAAGCAGTCAAAAGATCCAGGCCATGAACCTCCACGAGTATCAGGGAAAATCCATTCTGAAGGACTACGGTGTAAAAATCCAGGACGGCATCGTCGCGAACAGCGTCGATGAAGCCGTCGAAGCCGGCAAGAAGCTGAAAGATGAAACCGGGACCCCGGTCTTCGTGATCAAAGCTCAGATCCATGCAGGGGGTCGAGGCAAAGGCGGTGGTGTGAAGATCGCCAAGGACCTCGACGAGCTTCAGGAAAAGGTGGGTGAGATCCTCGGGATGAACTTGGTCACCCCCCAGACCGGGGAAGAGGGCAAAAAAGTCCATAAGGTGATGGTGGCCGAGGATGCCTATTATCCCGGCGATAGCGAGCCCGACGAGATCTATATGTCCGTGCTCCTCGATCGGGAAAGCGGCCGCAATATCATCATGTACTCGCCAGAAGGAGGGGTCGATATCGAGAGCGTGGCCAAGGAAACACCTCACCTGATCTTCAAAGAACCCGTCGATCCGGCCGTCGGTCTACAGCCATTTCAAGCCCGGCGCATTGCATTCAATTTGGGACTCAAGGGTGATGCCTTCAAAGACATGCTCAAGTTCGTGAGCGCTCTTTATAAAGCATATGAAGGGGCGGATGCTAGCTTGTTCGAGATCAACCCCGTCCTCAAGACATCCGATAGCAAAATCCTGGCCGTGGATGCCAAGGTTTCCCTCGATGACGATGCGCTTTATCGGCATAAGGATTACGCCGAAATGCGCGATAAGACGGAGGAAGACCCGACCGAGTTGGAGGCCAGCGAAGCTGGATTGAACTATGTCAAACTCGATGGGAATGTCGGATGCATGGTGAACGGCGCAGGCCTGGCCATGGCCACTATGGATATGATCAAACTTTCAGGAGGCGATCCGGCCAACTTCCTCGATGTGGGGGGAGCTGCTGATGCTGAGCGGGTCGAAAAAGGCTTTCGCATCATTCTCCGCGACGAGAACGTACAGGCCATCCTGGTGAACATTTTCGGAGGGATCGTCCGATGCGACCGCGTGGCCCAAGGCGTGGTCGATGCCTATAAGAACATCGGCGATATCGATGTTCCCATCATCGTGCGCCTCCAAGGGACCAACGCTGAAGAGGCCAAGCAATTGATCGAGGATTCCGGCTTAAAAGTGGAATCGGCTGTACTGCTCGAAGAAGCAGCCCAAAAGGTGAAAGGGGTCTTCGAGAATTGATCCGCCTCTATTCCGGAACAGCTGAGATCGCCCGAAAAAACTTGGGACAATAGGGTGTTTTCTGCCCGGTCCTTTGCCCTTTAGCTTTTAAGTTCGGGATTTTCCTCCATCGCTTTCTCCAACTGCTCCGCAGCATCGTTCGAGGGGCGTTCAGCGTTGGCGTCGATGATCTTCCCATCAGGACCGATCAGAATGAAACGAGGGATGGAGCGGATCTGATAGGCCCTGGCGAATTCGGACCCGAATGCTTCACCGTTCGCAAAGAGTTGATGCCCTCCGAGCTCTTTATCGTCCACCATTTTCTCCCACGTTTTTCGATCCTTCTCTCGGTCCAGGGAAATGCTGACAAAAGCGATCGGATCCTCGGAGAAGCGTTCTTCAAGTTCCTTAAGGTGAGGGATCTCTCTTTTGCAGGGACCGCACCAAGTGGCCCACGCGTCGATATAGACCAGTTTTCCCTTTAGATCCGCTAAGGTCAAGGTATCCCCCGCGACATTGGGATAGGAGAAGCCCGGTGCTTCTTTTCCTGCGGCGATCCTTTGCCATTTATCGTAAATAGCCTTCAAGGAATCTTGCAAGTTGTTGAAAAACGGAGCTTCTTCGAGCTTTTGGAGGGAGGGGCCGGTCCGTTCAGCTCCCCTCAAACGTAGTTGGTAATAGAGGTTTTTGGCAAGAAAAGCATAGCGTGCAGTGTCGCTTTCGACCTTTTCTTTGAAAGCTTTGTAAAGGACCGGGAACCTTGCGGAATCAGTAAGAGCACTATCCGCCTCGATGGCCTTTTGGCGAAGTCGAAAACCATAAAGCTTCAGGAAGGAGTAATAAGCGGGGAAGGCGACGTTACGGGGATCGGTCAGGTCGAGTTCTTCGATAGGGGCCCAAAAATCCTTTCCCACCTTGCTGCTATCTGCCCCTTTGTATTTGAGGTATCTATGGAAGCGAAAGCGTTGGACCGCTCGATCGAAAGCCATCCGTGCATCCTCCAGTTGCATGAATCGCTCGTCCAATGAGTCCTCGTGATCGGCCAAGAAGTCTTCCCGCATCCGGAAAACCGAATCCAGAGCCTTGTCGAAGCGTGAAGGGTCTTGGATAAGGTCCTTTTGGTATAAGGCTTTCTTCGCGGTTCGGAAACTGTCGATGGAAAAACGCTTCCATTCCAACAGGTATTCATTGCGTTCTTTTCCACTCCCGCTAAAGGAAAGCGTCTTAAAGGGTTTCTTTCCATTTGCCGTCAGGCGGATACTGTCCCCAGGCTCAGCGTAGATCTGGGTGATGAGCTTCCCTTGCCGGAGTTGGAAAAAGGAGGGACGGTCGAAGGGAACTTTCAAAGAAAAGCTGCCCGAACTGTCCAATTCTGTCCTGAAGGTCCTGTACTCATCAAAAGGTTCGAAGATCAGACGGAAATTGGAATCCAATGGCTCTTCGATCTTCCCACTGATATGAAACCCGCTCGCTTTCTTCTCCTGCTCCGAACCCTTATCGGGATCGGAGTTGCTCTGGCAGGCCGTAAGTGCGAAAAGGAAGACGATGGGAACAATGAAAGGAAGGGAACGGATCGAGTTGAAGTAGTGATGGTAGAACATAGAGCGGATCATGCTTTTGGGGTCTCCTTCTATAGGGTTTTTCGTCAAACTTTGGGTCACTCGTTGAGAAGCGTTTTCAATTCTTTTTTGGCATCTCCCGATGGGCGCTCAGCGTTCGGATCGATGATCTTGCC
>CAZOSO010000064.1:0-1937 GCA_964582635.1 uncultured Weeksellaceae bacterium
TCTCCATCGCCAGGGTTCGCGTTCACAGGGCGAATGGCGTCTTCTATGACGATGGTCTCGAAGCCGTTCTTCAGGCTGTCCAGCACGGTCTGTTTGACACAGTAATCCGTCGTCAGCCCTGAGATATGGAGGGTTTCAACGCCTTCTTCCCGGAGGTATTCGGCGAGGTCCTCGTTCGTGGCTTCGAAGGCGGAATACCCGTCATCCTTGTTCCCCGTCCCCTTGTAGAAGATCTTGTCGATCTTGTCATCGTTCAATTGTTGGGGAAAGGCGGCCCCTTCGGTGTCATGGACACAATGGACCGGCCATTTCTCAAAATGAACGCTTTCTTTCGGGTGCCAATCCTTTGAAGCGAGGATCAGGTCGAAATGCTCCATCAGTTCATTGATGACGGGGACCACTTCGTTCGTTCCGGGAGCCCCGAGGGCTCCTCCCGGAAGGAAATCGTTCTGAACGTCTACGATCAATAAGGTGCGCATGGGGACGGCGTTTTAGGGTCTTTATGAAGGGGACAATGCTTCTTGAAGTCTTGTTCGTGAACGGTAAAGTTCTTCGCTGATCCCCACTTTATAAATGTGGGGGGATTGAAAGCGGCGATGTTCGAGGGGGAGCAGGTTTAAGCGTTCCTGACAACGCTGGTTTTTCCGCTCGATGCTTTCTTCCTCATGAAGCCGTTCGCCTTCTTTCATAACAGGTTGAAGGAGGGGCTCGGATCTCTTTCCTTCTAAACGGCTTTGCCGGTCGGGAAAATGGGGATGAAGCATGCGGGAAGGGGCGTCCTCATGATCGAGGGCGATCGCATCTCCGTAAAAGGTCCCGTCCTCGTTGAAAAAGCGGTGAACTTGCTTCGAACCCGGTAAGGTCATTTTGGCAACGTTGTCGGAGAGCTTCATGCGGGGTTCGCCGTTACAGACGGCCAACTTGTAAACGCCGTCCAAAGCTGCATCCGGCTTCCCGGTGACAAGGCGGGTCCCCACCCCGAACCCGTCGATCGGAGCCTCTTGATCGAGCAGGCTGTCGATCACGTATTCATCGAGCTGATTGGAGACCGTGATGATGGCATCCTTTAACCCGGCTTCGTCGAGCATTTGGCGAGCTTTTTTGCTCAAATAAGCGAGGTCCCCGCTGTCCAATCGGATCCCTTTAAGTTGCTCCCCTCGTTCCGCCATTTCGTGGCCAACTTGGATCGCGTTGGGGATGCCCTTCCCGATGCTATCGTAGGTGTCCACCAGAAGGATGGAATTTTCCGGATTTTGGCGGGCAAAAGCCCGAAAGGCCTCCAGTTCGCTGTCGTAACTCTGGACCCAGGAGTGGGCCATGGTCCCTGTAATGGGGATCCCATACCGCAGACCGGCCCGCACGTTGGAAGTGGCGTCCGCCCCACCGATCACAGAAGCCATGCTCGCGAGCATTCCGCCCATGCCATGAGCTCGTCTTAGGCCAAAATCCGCCACGAGACGATCTTTTGCGATGGAGCGGATCCGAGCGGCCTTGGTCGCGATCAGCGAGGCGAAGTTGATCCGGTTTAGGACCAGGGTCTCCAGGAGTTGGGTCTCGATGATGTCCCCTTCGATCCGTAGGATCGGTTCGTTGGGAAAAACGAGTTCTCCATCAGGAGGAGCGTGAACATTGCCGGTGAAGCGGAATTCCCTTAGGTGATCGAGGAGATCCTCCTTGAAGCCGTAAGACCGAAGGTAGTCGAGGGCTTCATCCCCGAAGCGGAAATCCTCGAGATATCCCAAAAGGTCATCCACCCCGGCTAGGACCGTGTATCCTCCCTCATAAGGATGGTCCCGAAAGAAATGATCGAAGGTGGCCCGAACTTCTGCGCGACCTTCATGGAAATAGCCAGCAGCCATCGTGAGTTCGTAAAGGTCGGTGAAAAGGCCGCTATTGGGATCTTGAATGGGCATTATGGGTTTAAGGTTTTCGCTGCT
>CAZOSO010000064.1:2037-6352 GCA_964582635.1 uncultured Weeksellaceae bacterium
ATCTTTGGGCTGGGTGCTTACAAAGGAACAGCACAGAAGTTAGCGATGCATAAAAAGGATGGGAAAATGCTGAGCCATCGGCCGGTACTGATCCTCTCAAAGCTTAGCGGGTCTTGTGGTAACCCGTTCCGAAAGGGTCAAGCTTTATCCGGATCTTTTTCGGGGAGAAAGATGCCTGCTAACATGCAGCGAACACTCCCGCCGCCCCCTTTCTCGATCGTTTCCACCGGAAGACATTCCACGGCCGTTTTGGATTCGATCCGCCGTAATTGCTCTGCGCTCAGGGCATCACAAGCTTGTTTGGATAAAAGGAAATAAAGGCCTTTGTCCGGAACTTCCACCTGAAACCCGTTGCCTGCAAAAGCTTTCATTTGTTGAAGATCGATCGGTATCAACTCGATCCCGCTGTCCTGCAACTGCATTTTCACCATTTTCCGTTGAAGGGGATCTTCGATGGCTTCTTCACAGAAGAGGGCGAAATTGTTCCCCAGGGCCAAGATCACATTGGTATGGTAGATCGGGGTCCCTTTCTCATCCTTTGCCTCAAAGCTCACAGGCTTATACCCGGTCCGCTCACAGATGTGTTCGAAAAGGCTTATATCGGTCCGGGGTGACCGACACGCGTATGCCACCCGTTCCTTTCGGTCGAAAACGATACTCCCCGTCCCTTCGAGGGCTCGGCCTTCCTGCTCGTATTCGGAGAGGTCGATGGTCCTTCGCACCCGGAAGCGGCTTTGTTCTTCGATCCTTTTGGGGATCTCGGGATCCCTTTCTTTTTGACGGCTTTCCGTCAACATCGGATAAAGGACGATCGTTCCATCTTCGTGGAATGAGATCCAATTGTTGGGAAAAACAGCGTTCGGTTTGACCGGGTTCGGGGTATCATCGACCACGAAAAGCTCGATCCCCAACTCTTCGAGCCGTTCCCGAACTTTTTCGAATTCTTCGACCGCTTGGTTTTGAAGGTCTTGGGCGGCTACATCCGGGTTTTGAAAAGGATTGCTCACAGCGGTCCCTTCGTCGTAGCTAAAAGCCGCTGGTCGGACCATAAAGAGGCTATGCGGAAAAGGAGTATCCATGGGAATGCGGGAACTCGAAGGCTCTTAAATTTAAGCATTATCTTCGAGGCTCTGTCTATGAGCGGAAAGCGCCGGATCCTAACCCCTATCCTCTTTCTTGCACTCCTCGGGCTTTTTCATCTCTTTGCGGGTTGCGATCAGGATGAGGGGCAACAAGATGTCCGGATGAAAGCTGTGAGCGGAAAAGAAGGGGATGGGGGTTCTGGAAATCAAGTGGATCTGAGCTCGCTCCCTGAACCTTCCTCGGAATTGGAGCGAGCTGCTCAGGAGGCTGGCCTTATTCCCCTTAAGAAGGTGGTAAAAGATGTGAAGGTGGATCTGAAGTACAGTACCACGGATAATTTCCTCGGCAAAGACCTTTACGGCGATTTCTCTACTTGCTATGTGCTCCCGGAGTTGGCCAAAAAGCTCCAACTGGCTCTGCTCTTCTTACGGGGGAAGTATCCCTCTTACAACTTCATCGTCTACGATGGGGTTCGACCCTTAAGTGTTCAGCGTGAAATGTGGAGGTCCCTCGATATTCCGGAAAAGGAGAAGCGAAAATTCCTCGCTGCACCGGGTGATCGCTCGATGCACAATTACGGGGCAGCTGTGGATCTGAGCATCATAGACCAATACGGCGATCCTTTGGACATGGGGACCTCTTATGATCACCGAGGTCCTAAGGCTTATCCGTCCAAGGAAGAAGAATTGCTGGAGAAGGGTGTCTTGACCAAGGAACAGGTCGAGAATCGGCGGCTTTTGAGGAGTGTTATGACCCAGGCCGGCTTCAACAGTATTCCCACCGAATGGTGGCATTTCAGCATCAAAAGCAAGCGGGAGGTCACTCGGCATTATCGATTGGTCGAGTGATCAGCGATAATAGCGTTCCGCCAGGCGATAGGTGTTGGCGTGAGCCTCGATGATGTCCCTGATCTCCGGGGCGTACCCGCCTCCCATGGAGGCCGCGAGCGGAATACCTTTTTCGGAGGCTTTTTGGATCACGATCCGGTCCCGCTCTTTGCAGCCTTCCAGGCTTAGGCTCAAGCGTCCCAATTTATCGACCTCGAGCACATCCACGCCGGACTGATAAAGGATCAGTTCGGGGCGGACTTTCTCCAAAAGGCCGGGGTAATGGCTTTGAAGGGCATCGAGGTAAACTTCGTCCTTGCTGCCGTCCTTCATGGGGACATCCAGGTCGGAAGGAGGTTTTTCCATCGGATAATTCCCTTCACCGTGCATGCTGAAAGTGAAGGCCCGCTCTTCGTCCTTGAGAATGGCCGCCGTTCCATTGCCGTGATGCACATCGAGATCCACGACGAGCACTTTTTGGACCCAGCCTTTTTGTAAGGAATGTGCTGCTGCGATGGCCATATCGTTGAGCAAGCAAAAACCCTCTCCCCGGTCTTTGAACGCATGATGGGTTCCGCCAGCAATGTTCATGGCCACGCCTTCCGCTAGGGCTTTTTCAGCGGCCAGGAGGGTGCCTTCCATGATATGGCGCTCACGGCGGACGAGGCGTTCACTGTAGGCGAATCCGGTCCGGCGGGCCTCTCGTTCGCTGAGGGTCCCGTCCCTCAGTTTTTCCCAGTAGCTGCGCTCGTGGACCTGTAGGATATGCTCTTCCCTCAATTCCTGAGGTTCGAAAAAATCCTTTTCTCGGAGCGTCCCTTCGTGTAGGAGTTGTTGGGGAAGGAGTTCGTACTTTTCCATGGGGAAGCGATGTCCTTCCGGGACAGGGTGAGCGTAGAGGGGATGCCAAGCCACCGGGAACATCAACTCGTGCTTTTTCGGTCCGGAAAAAGGAGTTGGATCAGCTTGCGTTTGTTGAAAAAAGGGCCTCGCGTGGTGTTGTTCAGGACGATAATGGTCGCATCGCGTTCCAGGAGGCGAATGAAATAGGTTCGGAACCCTTTCCACCAGCCGTTGTGCCAGATGATCCGGTCATCGGGGTTCTTTTGATCGATCCGCCATCCCAAGCCGTAATTGTCGTGCTGATAAAGGTCCTTGTGTTGAGGGGTGTAGGCGGCCTTCAGGGTGCTGTCCTCTAGGAGCTTCCTTTTACGAAGGGCTCGATCGAAGCGATAAAGATCCCTTGCATCCGCATAGAGTCCCTTATCCCCTTTGGCTCGATTGGGGTATTCCTCGATCGGTGTTCCCCATTTGTTATGACCTTTCACCTTGTTCTTTTCCGGCTTAAGGGAGAGAAGGCTGTCCGGGTCATCCATTCCGACGGGGCGATAGATCGATTCCTTGAGAGCGGCTCGGTAGGAAGTATCAGCAGCCCGCTCCGCGATCAGGGCCAGGAGGCAATAATTCGTGTTGCAATAATTGTAGCGATGGTCGGGGATGTAGTAAACGTTCGGAGTATCTTTCTGGATCCGGCGTAGCACATCCTCATTGTAATAGTTCTCACCCTTTTTCCATCCGTCCATGAAGTACATGTAGTTGGGCAGTCCTGAGCGGTGGGTTAAAAGCATTCGTATCGTGATCCTTTTATCGTAGGGCCAGGCATCGAAATAATGGGAAAGGCTGTCCTCAAGGTCGAGCTTTCCCTTTTCCCAGAGTTTAAGGATGAGAGTGGCGGTCAAGGGCTTGCTCACGGATGCCAGTTGGAAGGGGTCGTTTACCTGTAGGGTATCTCCTTTGTGCCTGCTTCGGTATCCGTAGGCTTTTTCGAAGAGGACCCGTCCTTTCTCCGCGAAAAGGACGGTGCCATTGAAAAGGCGGTGGCGATGCTTTTTCTGAAAGAAGTTCCGGATGCGCCGGATCTTTTCTTTCTCCTCCTTTCCCCATGGTGGGGGTTTGGAGCAGGTTTTAACTTCGGGCCATTCCCTTCTTTCTTTGCTCTGATCTTTACAAGCGACCCCGATCAGCATCCCTAAAAGGATGAGGATCAGAGAAAGCCCAGCGTAGAACCTTTGCATGGCGGTGCAAAGATAGCCTTCCAATGTAGAAAGCCTTTAAGAGTAGCTTTTGGAACCGATGTGCGGAGTTTCGCGCTCGGGTTCTGCGAGATATCGTTCGAGGGCGAAGGTGGTCGAGCTAAAAGCGATATGATCCCAGGGGATCCGATGGGGTTCGAACAGCTCGGCTTCCAGCGTCTCTTCGGCGGCTTCGAACTCGGGGGTGTTCAGTCGAGCGAGGAAATGCATATAGACCTGATCCGCGTGGGGCAGGTTGTAGATGCAGTGCAATCGGATCAATTCCACATCTGCTCGGGCTTCTTCCCAGGTTTCTCTTTTAGCTCCTTCTTC
>CAZOSO010000064.1:6452-11945 GCA_964582635.1 uncultured Weeksellaceae bacterium
AGGCCTCGTCCAGGATCTTTCGGATCTGTTTCCCGACGAATTCCCCTTTCTCGTTCCGGCCGATCGTATATTCCACCAGGTCGCCCTCCTGGATCTCGTTGAACTCCCCTTCGACATCGAGGTGATGGAAAAAGAGGTTGTGCGGGGGTTTATAGATGAAGCCATACCCGTTGTTCATATTGAGCGTATAGCTCTGCTCGATCTCTCCTTCCTCAAGGTGCTCGAAACCGCTTTGATCCTGATAGCCGTTCTCATGGTTATGGCCCGAGCTCACAAAGAGGCCTTCGATCAAGGGGTCATCCGACTCATAGCGGTCATTTCCGTTGATGAGCTCCTGCATGGCGACCGGGTAAGTGACTTCCTCCAAGAGATCCTGGGAAGTTCGGGTGATAATGCTCCGCCCATTGTGGTCGGTGTATTGGAGGTCCCAAGCGAGGACCATCATACGGGTCCCCAACGCATTGACCTTCCGCACCAGCGATAAGTAATCCCCGTCGGAAGCGATGAGCACCAGCACATCGAAGGATTTGCTGATCGCCTGCTCGTAGGCCTCCAGGGACAGCCAGACATCGATCCCTTTTTCTTCTCGCTTGTTCCCCTTGTTCCGTATAGGCAGATAATGGGTCGTCACTCCTTCGGACATCAACACATCATCGAAAAGCCGATCGGGGTAGAGTTTGTTGGTCCGATGGGCATCCACCGCGTTCAAACGCCCTCTGAAGTAATGCGAATCCACGATCTGACAATGGCGGAAGGTAGTCCCTTCGTTCTCCGCCACGAGTTCCTTGATCAGGTCGTGGAGCCCCGATATGCTGATCCGGGCTTTACGGTCGTGTTGATAATTGTAGTAATTGCTGACATGGAGGAAATAATTCCCGTCGTAAAATACGCCGATACGAGTAAGCGGATGACTCATTTCTTATACGATTGTGATTCTTCTTTTATTCGGCTCGCCTTTTGGTGAACCGCATTACAAATGTGCTCATTAAGCGTCCGACCCCAACGTATTCTTGCTGGGATCATTGCTTTTTTTTCCATATCCAGTAAATCAGCGGTATGAGGATGAGTTGGAGCCCGCTTAAAAGCAATGAGCCCTCTAACCCAAAGTTTCCTCCGCTCAAGTAAGAAGGGAGTTCTTGAATATCGGCCCCTTGGGTCCAGGATTCGATCGGCGACCCCTTGTTCAAGGCGAGGCCGCTCACATTGAAGCCAAAGAGGGGGCCTTGGGCGAAGTTCCAACTTAAGTGCAATCCTACGGGAAATGCGAGTTGTCGATCATGGATGTAGCTCACCCCTAGTAAAAGGCCCGCGAGGAACAAGTTCAGGATGCCGACCGGGTTTATGTTCGGGTTCAAACCGTGAAGGCCTAAAAAGGCGATCGCGCTCACCAACAAAGCCCAATGGGCTCGCATCGAGGCCATCAGGTTGTTCAACAAATATCCCCGGAAGAGAAGCTCCTCTTTGAGGGCGATCGCGAAGGTCAAGAGAAGGTAGACCGAAAGTAGTTCGGGTCGGAGCCCATCCCAGCGGATCCCGATACCTCCCCACGCATAAAGGAGGAGCATACAGCCCCCCATCATGAGGGGGCCTAAAAGAAGCCCTGCTAAAAATGGGCTGATCCGGAGGCGAAGACCGAGGGAAGGAAGGTCCTTTCGGTCGACCTTTTTGCGAAAGAAGAGCACGAGCAACAAGGTCCCCCCAAGGGCCAGGACCTGGTGGATCAGCAGAAGACGGGGGTAAGCTCCGCCCTGAAGGGCTGTAGAGACCGAACGGATGGGAAGGCCGCTGATCATCTTGATCACCCCTGCCGCTATCAAACCAACAATGCCCTGAACGATCAAAAAACTGAGGAAAAGGAGAAGAGCCCGAAGCCATCCCCCTTTTACCATCGGAGCCTGTTCCGAGGGTCCCTGTTCTGACCCTGAATTCGTTTCTTCTGAAACTCCTTCGTCCTTCATGGATCCTTTTTCTTGAGGGAGTAAAGGTAGGAAGCTCTCCAAGGCTGATCCTTTATTTTTGAAGGGATGGGCCTAATTTTCCGGTATAAAGCCTTTTTCTGTTGCTTGCTCGCTTGTTCGCCCTCCCTTTCTCTTCTTGCTCAAGAGGGGTCCCAGGACCGGATCCTTCGCGATTATTTTCCGGATAATGAAGCCCGGGATCAAGCCGTGATCACAGCTCGCTACGCTGAAGCGGCCCATCGCTTTGCCTATGAATTGATCAGCCCTTCCTTTTTCGAAGAGGAGGGAGGATCGTTGGCTTATTCGGATACCGCACGGGCTTTTTTATTGCACGCCCGGAGAAGGGTGGACAGCACGCTCGATCATGCTCCGGATACGGCCGATAAGGCCAAGATGCTTATGAAAAAGGCCCAGGAGGACCTTCGGAAAGGGGCCGGTTTTTTGAAAGCTTATCGAAATGCCTCCCCTGGAAATGAGCGAAAGACCTTGGCCGAGAAAGCCCTGAACAGGACCGCGGAGGCTTCGGTCGATGCCTTTCACGCCTCGATGCTTTTAGGGAAGCGCGACGTTGAGCCCAAGGAAGGACGCCCGAAAATGGAGGAGAAGAACCTCTACGATCTAATGAAAGGGGTACAAGAAAAGCAAACCCCTTCTTATGACCGAAAGGTGAGTCGTCTCGAAGCGGACCGTGAAAGCTTTAGGACCCTCAAGGAGCGCTACGCTCAGCGGCTCGATCGAAAAAGGGAAAGCCTTCGGAACCTGAAAGAGAAAGGAAAGGAGCCTGAAAAGCGAAAACGTCTGAAGGAGGAGATCGAACTTTTATCCCTGAAGAAAAAGGACGCGACGGAACAAGTGAAGAGCATCGATCGAATGTTACAGGACCGCCTCCTCGAGCATATCGGGGTGGATAGTAGCGATAAGGGGAAGAACCTTTTCCAGGTAAAACGGTGGGGCTACTATGACGATCGCCCGATCCCGATCGGTACAGAGCAGCCGGAAGGATTGATCTTCCGGGTGCAGATCGGATATTACAGCAAGGGGAACCGGCCTGAAGAACAGTTAGAAGGGCTTTATCCGATCTGGGGGGAAAAGGTCTCGGGGCATTATATCCGCTATTGTGTGGGTCGCTTCCGAGGGTATGAAGAGGCTGACAAAGCCAAGAAATACCTGCGAGCGGAGAAAGGTTTTGAAGATGCCTTTATCGTGGCATACAAGGATGGTGAGAAGATCCCCGTGGTGAAGGCGATCAAGGAGCGTGATCGATAGGGGGTGGGGTTTTTTCCCCTCGTGAAAGTTCCCTCCGCTTGAATAGGAGCATCAGAAGGACGGGTAGTATCGTGAGGTCGGCAAGAAGGGCGAAAAAGAGGGTCATGGTGATCAAAAGGCCGATGTTATAAGCCCCAATGAAATCCGATCCGATCAAGGTTATGAAGCCGCAGCAGAGGATCAGGGTGGTCATGAGGATGGCCCGACCGGTGGAGATATAGGTCCGTTTGATCGCATAGAGCAGATCTTTCCCTTTATCCAGTTCGAGTTTGAGGCGGTTCGTGAAGTGGATCGTGTCGTCGACCGCTATGCCGAACGCGATGGTGAAGATCACGGATGTCGATACTTTGAGGGGGATCCCGACCCAACCCATGATCCCCCCGATCATCAATAGCGGGAGGATGTTCGGAATGAGGACCGCCCCGATCATTTTGAAGGAACGGAAAAGGGCCACCACGATCAAGGTGATCACCAGAAAAGCGATCAGCAGGCCTTCCAGCATGTTCGCTGAAAGCAAAGCATTGTTGCGATCGATCAACCGGGCCGCCCCGGTCAATTTGTAGTCATAAAGGCTCGTGTCGGTGTTTTTCGAGATGAAACGATGGAGGGAGTCGTTCAACGCGCGGACCCTTTGGCTTCCAAGATCGGGCATCCTTCCGGTGATACGGGTTCGCTGAAGGTCCTCTGTAACGAGGCGCCGCATGCGTTCATCCTTTCGGAATCCTTTCAGTTGCTTTTGGATCCTTCGAAAGCGTTCCGGGTCAGAAGGAAGTCCATGGGCTTCCGGATCCCCTCCTTCATAAGCCATGTTGGCTTGTTCGAAAAGGGTGGCCGGAGATAGAATGCTTCCCACTTTGTAATGCGCTCTTAGGTAGTCCTGGATCGTGTCCAGGGTTTTTATTAGGGCGGGATCGAAAACGCTTCGCTCTCCTTTAGCGCGAATGGCCATCTCGAATGGTCGGACCCCTGCGAATTCCCGCTCGAAAAACCGAAAGTCCTGTTGAAGCGGGTCGTCCTGGTCCAGATCCTCCAACATTTTTTTGTCCAGGTCGATCCGTTGAATGCCCCACAAGCTTCCCAGGATGACCAATAGGCCGATCCCCATCACGCTTTTCCGGTGCCTGAGGATCCCCATCAAACTTCGGTGGAGAGCTCGGTGCCAAACAGGGTGAGCGAGTACGGTCGAGTGGATACGGGGACGTTGGACCAATAGAAGCAAGGCGGGAAGGAGGGTGAAAGCCATGAAGAAGGCGATGAAAACGCCGATGGCCGTATAGATCCCGAAGTCACGTATCGGTGCGATGCTGGCCGTAAGAAGGGTCAAAAATCCGGCCGCGGTCGTAACGGAGGTTAAAAAGGTGGCCATCCCGATCTCCCGGAAAGCCTGTTCCAGCGCTTGGAATTTGCTCCATCCCCTTTTCAGGTCCTCCTCGTATTTGGATAGGAGGTGGACGACATCCGAAGTGCCGACCACGAACAGGATGGTCGGAAGGATCGTGAGCAGCAGATTGATCGGTTCGTTCAACCAGCTCATGATCCCGATGATCCAACCGATCGATAGCAAAACCACTGCGAGCGGTATCAATACCCCCCACCAGGAGCGGAAGATGAAGATCAAAAAGAGGAGGACGAGGATAAAGGATAAGCTCAAAAAGAAGAAGAATTCTCGCTTCATCACCTTCACGTAGTGCTTTTGGCCGATCACCCGACCTGCCAGATGGGTTCGCTCATCCTGAAAATTTGCTTCATGCACCGCTTTTCGAATCCTGGAAGCGAGGGTGTCGGAAGGTCCTTTAGCGAGTTGGTCCTCGTTGTGAAGGGTCAGGCAAAGGGAACGGGCATCTTCGGCGAAAAAGGTCCCTACCAGTTCTTGGATCCGGTAGATCCGTGAAGAATCCTTCGCATAGTGCTGAGGCTCGTCGATACGGAGGTAAGGTCTTTCAAAACTGCCTCCCATAACGGGATCCCGGACCCTAAAACTTAAGTCCGTTGGGGAGCGGACTTGTTCCACATGGGGTAGCTCCCGAAGGCTGTCCGCCAAGGCATCGACTCGCTGGAGAAAAGCTTTGTGAAAGATCCCATTCGGGCGCTGGATCCCGATCAGTATGAGGTCGTTGTCCGACCCGAAACGCTCACGATGTTCTTGGTAGAATTCCGTCTCAGGGTCCCCTTCCGGAAAAAAGTTCTCGAAGTCGTAATCGAAACGGATATCGGTGGCTTGATATCCGAAAAGGACCGAGAACAGCAGGATAAGGCTAATGCCGATCCA
>CAZOSO010000065.1:0-11861 GCA_964582635.1 uncultured Weeksellaceae bacterium
GCGCTATCATCGAACGGGTCGAATGCTTGGAAGCTCGGGATGTTAGCGGGAACGGAAGCGTATTGTTCTAAGCGGCTCCAGTATTTGTGTTCGCATTTCAGAAGGCTTTCAAGGGAGGTGGCCCGAGTCTCGAACTGCTCAGCCAATATCGGGACGATGGTGCTCACGGGGAAGTCCATGTAACCGATGATGGCATCTGGATCCTGGGGATGGGCTCGAAGCTCTTCGCTGGCTTTTTCAAGGATGCGCTCGATGTCATAGGTTTCGGCATCGATGATCTGTTCGGGGTCGAGGAGGTTGTGGTATTCGTAGCGGCCTTCTTGGTCGAGCTTTTTCAGCTTTTTGAGGTTGAAATCGTTGAGGCCGATGATGAAAATGTGGAGGGGGGACATGAGGGGACGGGCTTCTTCATTTTACTCAAAGGTCACCGATCCAAGGGAGAGACGTTCCATTTCATCGGCTGAGCCTTTCATAAAGGTCAGCAAGTTGAGACGAAAGGAAAGGTGCAGAAAGAGCCAAGGATCCGTATTTTCGGTATATTCCTTCGCTCGCCTATGCGGACCCTCGATGTCGGCTCCTTCCTTCAGGCTCGGGAAAGTTTTCCGCTCCTTGATACGCGTTCCCCTTCGGAACATGATCAAGGCCATATTCCCGGAGCCCGTTCCTTCCCCCTTTTCAGTGACGAAGAGCGGGCCGAGGTCGGAACCTGCTATAAGCAAGAAGGACGACGGGCAGCGATCAAGCTCGGTCTACGGATCGTCGGTCCCAAGTTGGAAGGCTTCATCGAAGCGGCCGAAGAATTCGACTCAGAAGCTTTTCTGATGCACTGCTGGCGAGGGGGGATGCGCTCCGCCAATATGGCTTGGCTGCTCGAACGCTACGGCTTCGATGTTAGCGTGCTCGATGGAGGATATAAGGCGTATCGGCGCGCTTTATCGGCTTTTTTCGAAACCCCTCTGGAACTTCGGGTCCTCACCGGAAAGACTGGCTCGAAGAAGACCGAAGTCCTCCACGAAATGGCTCGCCTAGGAGAACAGGTCATCGATCTGGAAGGGATCGCGGGGCATCAGGGTTCGAGCTTCGGGACTCAGGCCACCAGTGGACAGCCTACGACCGAGCAGTTCCAGAACGAGCTCTTCGAAGCTTTTCGCACCCTCGATCCAGCGAAGCCGATCTGGGTGGAGGATGAATCCTTTCGGATCGGCCAGGTGAACCTTGTCGAGGCGCTCTTTCATCAAAAGGAAAAAGCCCCTCACTATCACATCGAGATCCCTTACGAGGAGCGGATCCGGGGGTTGGTCGAGGATTACGGTCAGCTCCCTGAAGAAGCGCTGGTCCGGGCCACGCAGCGGATCCGAAAGCGTCTCGGTCATGAGCGAACGGAAGCTGCCGTCCAGCATATCCGCAACGGGGAGTTGGAAGAAGCGGTGGCCATTATCCTGGCCTATTACGATAAAGCTTATTCCAAAGGCATCGAAAAGAAGGAGGACCGGCTCCAGGAAAAGCGGACCTTCGAACATGCGGATCCCCGACGGATCGCAGAGGCCTTTTGCGAAAAGGAAAAAGTGCAATGATGGAACTCGAAAGTCAAAAGGTCCGTTTGACGGAATACAGCCACGGTGCAGGGTGCGGTTGCAAGATCGCTCCGGCCCTTCTTCAGGAAATGCTCGGCTCCAACGGCGCCTTTATCCCGGAATTCCCCGAGCTCCTCGTAGGGAACGATGAAAAGGACGATGCCGCCGTCGTTTCGATCGACGGGCATCGGGCCATCGTGAGCACTACGGATTTCTTCATGCCGATCGTGGACGATCCGAAGGATTTCGGGGGGATCGCGGCCGCCAATGCCATGAGCGATGTCTATGCGATGGGGGCAGGACCTTTGATGGCGATCGCGATCCTTGGATGGCCCACGGAAGAGTTATCCCCTGTAATAGCCGGGGAGGTGCTCGATGGGGCCAGGCAGGTCTGCCATCGGGCCGGGATCCCCTTGGCCGGAGGACACAGCATCGATGCACCGGAACCGATCTTCGGCCTGGCCGTTACCGGCCAGGTCCAGCAGGACCAACTCAAGCGGAACCACGGTGCTCGGCCCGGCGATCGCCTTTATCTGACCAAACCTTTGGGGATCGGGACAGTGGCCACAGCCCAAAAGAAGAATATGGCGGAAGAGGCCGACCTCGCTGAAGCCCGCGATTCCATGCTCCGGCTCAACGATATCGGAAAGGATCTCGCTGGGATCGAAGGGGTCAATGCCCTTACCGACGTGACCGGCTTTGGGTTGGCCGGACACCTGCTCGAGATCTGTGATGGGAGTGGGGTCTCGGCCGAACTGGACCTTTCCGCGATCCCGTGCTTCTCCTTTATGGAGAAGTATCTGGAGCAGGGATGCATACCGGGCGGAACTCATCGCAATTGGGAAAGCTATGGGGACCGGGTCCGGACGCTGGATGAAAAAGACCGTTTTTTTCTCGCTGATCCTCAGACCAGCGGAGGCCTCTTGCTGGTCGTTGCTGAGGAGCAGCGCGAACCCTTTGAGGAATGGATGGCGGGGAAAGGGTATCCCCTCCGTTCCTTCGGACGGATCCGCAGAGAGCAGGAACCTCGGATCCTTGGTCGGCGGAGCGAGGATCCGGGTCGTTGACCCTGCCAGCTTGAGGATGCACCCCATAGGCTCGTTTTAGACCCGCAATCCTGATCTTTAGGACGTTATCGAACTGTCATTTGGGCAATGATCGCTTCATTTCCATACCACCTTTCCGAAAAACCCGAACTTTGCGCCTTCAAAACGAAGGGATAATACTGCAATGGAGCTAAGGAACGTCGCCATCATCGCTCACGTGGACCACGGGAAGACCTCCCTCATGGACAAAGTTCTCCACCAATCCAAGATCTTTCGGGAAGGCCAGGATGTGGATGAACTGGTCCTGGATTCCAATGATCTGGAACGGGAACGGGGGATCACCATCCTTTCCAAGAACGTCTCGGTGCGCTACAACGATGTGAAGATCAATTTCATCGATACGCCGGGGCACTCCGATTTCGGGGGAGAAGTCGAACGGGTTCTCAATATGGCCGACGGGGTTCTGCTGCTGGTGGATGCAGCTGAAGGCCCGATGCCTCAAACCCGATTCGTTCTTCAGAAAGCATTGGAGCTCGGGTTGAAGCCGATCGTCGTGATCAACAAAGTGGACCGGCCCGATCGGGATCCGGATCGGGTGAGCGAAGAGGTCTTCGAGCTCATGTTCACCCTCGACGCCTCCGAAGAGCAGCTCGAATACGTGACGATCTACGGGTCAGCGAAAGAAGGCTGGATGGGACCGGATTGGAAAGAAGCGACGAACGACGTTTCCTATCTCCTCGATACCATCGTCGAAAAGGTCGATCCGCCGCAGGAAAGGGAAGGAACTCTTCAGATGCGGGTCAGTTCCCTCGATTACTCTTCCTATACCGGACGGATCGCTATCGGACGCATCCATCGGGGCTCCCTCCAAGAAGGCCAAAAAGTCTCCATCGTCCATCGGGATGGCCAGGTGCACAAGTCCACGGTCAAAGAACTTCACCGTTTTGAAGGGCTCGGAAAGGAACGGGCTCAGGGGGAGGTCAAGAGCGGCGAGATCGTAGCAGTGGTCGGCCTGGAAGGCTTCGATATCGGTGATACCATCGCCGACCCGGAAGAGCCCGAAGGGCTGACGCCGATCAAGGTGGACGAGCCTTCCATGAGCATGCTCTTTACCGTGAACGACTCCCCGTTCTACGGAAAGGAAGGGACTTATGTCACTTCGCGCCACATCAAGGATCGCCTTTACAAGGAGACCGAGAAGAACTTGGCCCTTCAGGTCGAAGAAGGGGGCGGCGGTGATGATATGATGGTCTACGGCCGTGGGGTGCTCCACCTTTCCATCCTGGTCGAAACGATGCGTCGGGAAGGTTATGAGCTCCAGCTCGGTCAGCCTCGAGTGCTCATCAAAGAGATCGAAGGGACCAAGCACGAGCCCATGGAGGTCCTCCATGTGAACAACGTGACGGAGGAAAGCTCCGGGCAGGTGATCGAGATGGCCAATCAGCGGAAAGGAGCGCTCTTGAACATGGAGAAAAAAGAGGACGGCCGTGTCGATCTGGAATTCCGTATTCCGGCCCGAGGACTCATCGGCCTTACCAACCCGGTCCTGACGATGACCGGAGGGGAAGCCATGATCTTCCACCGCTTCGACGGTTATGAACCTTGGAAAGGGGATATCCAACAAGAGCGTAAAGGATCCCTGATCGCCATGGAGACCGGGACTGCTACCGCTCATGCCTTGAATAAGCTACAGGATCGGGGGCGCTTCTTCATCGACCCGAACGAGGAAGTCTATGCAGGCCAGGTGGTCGGTGAAAGCAGTCGTCACGAAGATCTGACGCTCAACGTCACCAAGGGGAAGAAGCTGACCAATATGCGCTCCTCCGGTGCTGACGAAAAGATCAATATCGCCCCGGCCACCAAATTCTCCCTGGAAGAGGCCATGGAGCATATCGCGGCCGACGAGTACGTCGAGGTCACGCCGCAGTCCTTGAGGATGCGCAAGATCCAACTGAGCGAGTCCGCACGGAAACGAGCTCAAAGGGCGGAGAAAGCCGAAGGGTGACCCTTTTCTTCGAAGAACGCATATTTTAAGTTGGTGCGGAAACCCTTTTTGCAGGGCTTTTTGCAGTATTTATCTCGTGATCAGCTCACTAAGCAAGGGGTAAAAGGCAGACCATCTTCTCGATCTTTTGTAGCTTTTAGGTCGTATAAAGCATAAAAGCTTCGGCTTATGCAGCGACCTTTCCTCCTTTTAAGCGCCCTCTTCTTCCTCGCTACCGGCCTTCGGGCCCAATCCTGCCAAGGGGATACGATCCTCTACGAGGATTTCGCGAACGGCTTCAGCGGGAACAATTCGCTCGGTTTATCCTGGGATACCAGTGGCACCTATCAAGCATGGCGGGCCTGTCCGTCGAATTGTACCAGCAATGGAGGTTTTACGGACGTTGGGCCCCTCAAGTCGAGCACGGATACGAACGGGTATGTGAACCTTGATATCCAGTATGCAGCGGGATATGTGGACTCTTCCTCCGGTCCTCCTCCTGAGCAGCATTTGGAGATCGGTCCCATGGATCTCAGCTCGATCAGTAATTGGGTCCAGCTCCGGTTTGAGACCGTATTCTATCACTGTTGCGCTTCGGGTCACGAGTTACAAGTTCAGGTCAGCACCGATGGAGGGACCACTTGGCCCGATACCATTCCGGTCCTTCCGGGAACAGGTAATTCCACCTCTGAGAATCCATCCAAGGTCGTGATCCGATTGGACAGTGCTATCAGTGCCAATCCTAGCAATGTCAGCCTCCGTTTTACCTGGCCCCCTACTTTGTCCGGCAGCGATGTTTCCGGAGTTTACAATTGGTATATCGATGACGTTTGGGTGGGTCAGCACAATTTGAACGACATGAAGGCGAAAGAAACGACCTATGAAATGGCTTCAGCGGGCGTGACCGCTGATTTAGGAAATCCGGTTGAATATACCATGGTCCCGAATTGCTACAATAGCTGTATAAAGGCAGGGGGTGAGATCTGTAATGTAGGACGAGATACCGTATGGGGGGCAAGGCTCCAAACCCGTGTCCTGAAGCTATCAAATGGGAATCAGGTCTTTCAAGCGACGAGTGATGCTGATACATTGGCTCCGATGACCTGTGTCGGAGATACTTCGGGCCTTGCTGACCCCGACACCGTGTGGCCCGGAGGATGTTTTTCGACCCTCGATACGGGGTTCTATGAGCTCCAATACAGGGCTGTCCTCGATGATTCGGTGGATTGCGACACCTCTGACAACTTCGGAAAAGCGGAACAATTCAAGGTCACCCTTAACACCCTTGCTCTCGATGAATATGCGATGACCGGCAGTGTGGATGATGCGATAGTGGCACCTGTGGCAGGGGGGAGCTATGACATGTTCACTGCTTACAATGTGATCGGTCAAGATTGGTTTAACGGGAAGAACGACACGATCGACAGTCTCTCTTTTTACGTCCATGATACCACGGAAGTCGGGGCCGGGCCTATTCGCCTCGGAGTTAACCCCAACCTCTCGACCAGTCCTTCCGATTCCATCTATGGTCTAACTCCGGATCACTATGTTACCGCATCCGATATCGGTTCTTGGGTGACCCTTCCCATAACCCATAATGGAAAAGGAGATAGCCTCCCCAATGGATTACCGGTTTCCGACCTCTCTTCGGATTCTATTACGACGGCTTATCTCTATTATGCAGGAGGATCGTATCGGTTTGGCCTTGGCACCTCCGGGAATAATCCCGGGTATGGATGCTATGCCGAAGGAAATTTCGGAGGGGGAGGGAGCGCCCTTTACCGGACCTCGAATATCCCGATGATCCGCGTCATTATGGACGATAGCTTCCTCCCCGCTGACCTCGAGGTTTCGAACGACACCCTTTTTGCGAACCCGAACGCTTCGAGCTATACCTGGGTTGATTGCGATACGGGGACGGGGGGCGTTATCAGTTCGGCCAGTGGTCCTGTGTTCTATCCGGATTCCAATGGCCTTTACAGTGTGAGCGTAAACGATCCTAGTACGAGTTGTACCGACAGTCCCTCTTGCGTCACAAGTTTGCCCAATAGCGTATGGGATGCCTCGGCCCTTAAAACCGACGGGCTCCTGATCGGATCCCATTTCCTCGATTCCACCCGGGGATGGGTGGTCGATCTTGGAGGGAAGGCTCATTACACCAACGACGCCGGAGACTCATGGGACCTCCGGCTGGATACCAATTTAGCCCTGTTTGCGATTCATTTTCAGAACAGTTCCAATGGTTGGGTGGTCGGTGCTAATGGAGAGATCCTCCGTACCACGGACGGTGGTTCGAGCTGGAATCCCCAATCCAGCGGTGTGACCGATATCTTGTATGATTGTCATTTCCGGGGTCCGGACACGGGCTGGGTCGTTGGCCAGAACGGGACGATCCTAAAGACCACCGATGGGGGGAGCAATTGGTCCACGGTTCCCAGCGGTCTGACGATGGACCTCCATGCCATTCATTTCGAGGACGATAGCCTCGGGTGGGTCGCCGGTAACGGCGGTACGGTCCTGCATAGCACGGACGGCGGCAACAGTTGGAGCACTCAATCGACCGGTACTAGTGAAGATCTCTATGGGATCACTTTTGTGAGCGATACGGCCGGGTGGACCGTCGGCACGAACGGGACCGTTCTCCATACGGATGATGGGGGTGGATCTTGGTCCTCTCAGGCCAGTGGGACCAATGAATTTCTTTTCTCGGTGAATTTCGTAAGCCAGAATGAAGGCTGGATCGTGGGAGCTAACGGAACCTTGCTCCATACCACGAACGGAAGGACGACATGGAACGAAGTGTTCGATACGCGCTTGCATTCTTTCCGCGATATCCAAGTGATCGATGAGCGGACGGCTTATATCGTGGGAGCAGCTGGTACTTACCTTCGGAAAGGGGCTGGAACCGCGTCCCTTTCTTCCCGCACAAAGCAAAAAGCTAGGGTCACCATCCGTCCGAATCCGGCCCGCGATCGGGTTCATCTCGAACTCGAAGGGAGCGCTCATCGGAAAATGAGCTATACGCTATATACGAGTACGGGCCGTAAAGCGATCCATCGGACCTCTTTCGATGCTCCCCGGACGACGATCGAGCTCGATGCTTTGGAGAGCGGTCTTTATTTCCTCCAAGTCCGTTGGAAAGGAGAGCAAGGGCAGCAGCGGCTCAACGTGAAAAAAATGATGATCGAATAGATGGGGGCTAGCTGCAGGACCTTCTGCCCCCATTACGGAAAATAAAATCCTCGACTTATGCGACGATCTTTCCTCCTTTTAAGCGCCCTCTTCTTCCTCGCTACCGGCCTTCAGGCCCAATCCTGTATCGGGGATACCATCCTCTACGAGGATTTCGCGAACGGCTTCAGCGGGAACAATTCGCTCGGTTTATCCTGGGACACGAGCGGCACCTATCAAGCTTGGCGCGACTGTCCATCGAATTGTACCAGCAATGGCCCTTATTCGGACGTTGGGCCACTCCAGTCGAGCACGGATACGAACGGGTATGTGAACCTGGATATTCAGAATTTTCCGACCTCGGGAGGTCCTGCTCCTGAGCAGCATCTCGAGGTCGGTCCGATGGACCTCAGTTCCATCAGCAATTCTGCCGTCCTTCGTTTCCAGACCGCTTTCGAGCATTGTTGTGCGGCGGGTCACGAACTTCAGGTCCAGGTAAGCACCGATGGAGGTACGACATGGTCGGATACGCTTCCGGTCCTTCCTTCTATCGATAGGAACGAAGCGAGCGCGAACCCTGAAGAGGTGATGATGCCCTTGATCGCTCCGATCAGTGCGAACCCGAGCAATGTGAGCCTTCGTTTCACATGGCCTCCTACTTCGGGTGTACAGATATCAGGGGTTTACAATTGGTACATCGACGACGTCGTGATCAAGGGTGCTAACCGGAACGATCTTTCCATGGAGAAAACCACTTATAAAGTGGATACGGCTACTTTCATGGGTGAATTCAACAATCCCATTGAATATACGGCCCTTCCCCACTGTAATGTTCCGGCCCTCCAATATGGTGCAGAGGTCTGTAACGTGGGAGGCAATTCCGTGAGCGATGCGAAGATGCAGGTTACGGTGATCGATTCCTCCGGGCCTAATATAGGGTCGGTGGTTTACCAAGAGAGCAGTGCAGGTCAACCTTTGGATTCCCTCAGTTGCATCGGGGGTAACCTGCAAGGTTATCGGCCTCCTGGACCGGATACGGTCTGGGCTTCTCCGCATCAATGGGATAACAGCATGCCCGATACGGGAACCTACGTGGCCCAATATCGAGCCATCCTAGGAGATTCTGCGGATTGTGACACCAGCGATAATAAGGGTGTTTCGAAGCAATTCCGGATCACGGAGCGCGAGTACGCGGTCGATGAAGCCGATCGGATCGGTGGCCCTGGTGGTAGTCTCGTCTCGCCCCAAGATGGTGGAGGGGGTTACAAGAGGATCACGGGCTACAATTTCTTTGAATTCATCTGGTTCGATGGAATGAAGGACACCATCAAGTATGTCTACTTCTATGTTGATGATACCACCGAGGCTGGGGCAGGCCCCGTTACTGCAGGGATCTGCCCAAATGCTTCTGCGACTCCCAAGCAGACCAGCTATGGGATGACCGAAAGTAAGGTCATTCAGTCGTCCGATGTGGGCTCTTGGGTGAAATGGAAGATCACTCGGGATGGACAAGGCAATCCCTTGCCCAACGGCTTGCCCGTTGATACTTTGATCACGGGAACTCACCAGGACACGATCAAGACCGCTTTCGTTCACTATCCAGGTGGTGGTAAGCGTTTCGGTTTCGGGACCGCAGGTGACCACGGGGATGATCCCGGTATTGGAAGCTGGGTCTACGGCGACCTTGGAGGCAGTGGTGAAGCCCTCTACCGTTCCAGTAACATTCCGATGCTTCGACTTCTAATGAACAAGAAGGACGGGAATTGTCAGGTGGCCTCCGCTCAAGATCAGCTCGAGGAGCGTGGCTTCTTCCTAGGGCAGAACCGTCCGAATCCCGCTACCGGTAAAACGACGATCGCTTACGAGCTCGAAGAGCCCGCCAAGGTGAGCTTCATCGTTCGCGATGTGACCGGTAAGCTCGTTCACAGTGAAGATCACGGTCAAGCTCAGCAAGGCCGTCATCGGATCGAGCTCAATAGCTCGAAGTTCGACGCAGGCATGTACTACTACACCCTGCAAGTGGACGGTGAGCGAGCGACCAAGAAGATGCTGATCGCTCGCTGAAGCGATCTTTCTGCATCAGTTGGGACCGCGTGAATAGGAAGGCGTGCCTCTGCTTCTGAAGCTCCCGCTTCTTTTCTACCTTTAAAGAGCGATGCGGGCTGCTTTCCTCATCCTCTTGTTGCTTTCCCTCGTCGGAGATCTGGATGCCTCTGAGGATCCGATCCCTATCGAGGAAAATGTATTGGGGCGTTCGATCGCTGAGCGGACCCACTATCTGAAAGACCCGGGCCATCGTCTGACGCTCGATTCGATCCTGCAAAAGGACCTGAGCGATCGTTTCCGGAAGCCATCTTCGGGAAGGGCCAACTTCGGCTATACGAGCGCTAGCCTCTGGGTCCAGGGAGAACTGGTGAACCGCATGCAGGAGCAGGAGCAATTCATCTTGGAGGCTTCGCGATCCCTGACGAACGTGGTGGAGCTTTATGTGGTGCGGGATGGCAAGGTCACGGATAGCTTGATGGCCGGCGACCATCGAGCTTTCCATAAGCGTCCGCTCCCTTCCAGAAAGAACGCTTTTCCGATCGAAGTGGAGCCGGGCGAGAAAGTCCGTTTCATCATCAAACTCCGAAGCGACGGTGAATCCCTCGTTTTCCCGTTCATCCTCTGGACACCGGAGGGCTTTTTCGCTCACGAGCGTATTGAACAATGGCACGATGGCTTTTTCTACGGCATTTTCTTCTTCGTCTTCCTGATCTTCGCATTCTTCTACCACGCCCTCCGCGACCCATCCTTTCTCTATTATGTGCTCTACATCTTATGTTTCGGGTTGCTCCAATTCTCGATCGATGGGTACAGCTATCGGGCTTTCTTCAGGGATGCCCCCTGGATGGCGGATAAGATCATCCTTTTCACTTCTTCCCTCACCATCTTTATGCTGCTGCTATATGCTCAGAGCTATCTCAAGGTGATGGTGCGGGCTCCGAAGCTCTATCGAGTGTTCCGGGGCTTGATGGGAGTGGCGCTCTTCCTCTTCATCCTTTCTTTCTTCCCCCAGAGCATTTCCAAATACTGCAATCCAACGCTCAATCTTTTCTCCTTTCTCTCGGTGATCTTTGTGCTCGCTTCGATCTTTTTTCTCAAAAAAAGGGGGTTCCAGGTTTCGAACCTTTTCGCCATTGCCTATGTGCTCCTTATAAGCGGGGCGATACTCTTCATTCTCAGCAATACGGGTGTGTTGGATAGCAACCCAGTGACCCTTAATGCGCTCAAATACGGCGGGTTAGGAGAAGTCCTCTTTCTTTCTTTCACGATGGCCGAGAAGTACCGTGAAATCCAACGGGAAAAGGAATTGGCCCAGAAGGAGTCCCTCGAGCAGATGGAGGAGTTGAATCGGATCAAGGACGAATACAATCGGGAATTGGAGCAAAAGGTCGAAGAAAGGACCGAAGACCTCGAACGGGAAAGGGAGAAGTTGGATGCCATCAACCGGGAAATGGTCAGCAGTATCCGCTATGCCGAGCGGATCCAGCGGGCTATTCTTCCTCCCGATGCGAAGTTCGATCAGCTCTTCCGGGATTGGTTCGTGTTCTTCCGCCCCAAGGATATCGTGAGCGGGGATATTTATTGGTGCTCGGCTGATGCTCAAGATAGCGAAGGGGATGAAAGTACGCTCGTATCCCCGGAAGGGATAGCCTTTTCGGGCCTTTCTCAGGATCCTGTCCCGGAGAATGCCCGTAAGAGCCTCTTTTCAGTAATGGATTGCACGGGACACGGCGTGCCGGGGGCTTTTTTAACCTTCCTGGGCCAGAGCATCCTGACCCGCGCTAAAAAGGAAGCGGCTTTAAAAAGCCCTGCAGAGGCTTTGAGTTATATCGATGAGGAGCTGAACGCCACTCTCTCGGAGATCAAGGCCGAAACGCAAGTGCAGGATGGGATGGACATGGGGCTTTGCGCTTTGGACCGGGAAACCCTTGAGCTACGTTTTGCAGGAGCTGGTCACGATTGCTACATCATCCGTGAAGGAGAGGCTTATATGCTCAAAGGGGACCGCGAAGGGATCGGAGGCGAAGCCGAGGAGGTCAA
>CAZOSO010000066.1:0-3399 GCA_964582635.1 uncultured Weeksellaceae bacterium
TCCGTTTTTCCGGAAAGGATGAGGTTCACCCCCCCTTTCTCCTGATAGTGGTCCCTGTAGAATCCGCGGACCTCTTCCGCTTCGATCCCATCCAGCGCGAAGGGATCTTCGAGGGTACGCCCGTAGGGATGATCCTCTCCGAAAACGATCGGTAAAAAACGTTGCTTAGCCAGAAAAGAGACCTTTTCCCGTTCTTCCAGCAATTCATCCTTTTGCTGTTCGATGTAATGCTCGAGCTCCTCTTGGGGAAAGATGGCGTTCTCCCATATCTCTCGGATCAGTTGAAGGACGGGTTCTACATGGCGTGCTAGCACATAAGCTCCGATCCAGGCATGATCTCGATCGACCCTTTGGATCAGGTCCACCCCGTAATATTCGATCGCTTCAGCGATCTCTGTAGCGCTTCTTTCCCGGGTTCCCTGATCCATGACCTGGTTCACCGCTGATGCCAATCCCACTCGGTCCTGATATTTGATCCCTGCCGGGAACATCAACTCGATCCGAACAGCCGGAGCGGTCCCTCCGTGGATCTCATAGACCGGTATGTCATTGCTCAGGCGGTGGCAAGTCGGGGCACGGAGCTCGGCCCGTTCGATCGCATGGACCGGTGGGGGCACTGAGCGGTCGGGGGCTTTCACACTTTGCTCATCCTTTTCCTGGCTCATGATGTGCTTCTTTTGTAATAAAGGGCGTTGCAGTTCTCCGGTCGGAATATTTTTCGAGCCTCTTCCTGGACCTCTTCGGGGGTCACCTTTTGATAGCGTTCGAGTTCCTGGTTCACCATATCGGGATCACCCATCACCTCGCCGAAAGCGAGTCCGATCACCTTGTGGAGGACCTTCATATCCGAGAGGACCTTGCTGTTCTCCACTTTGTTCCGCAGCTTTTCGAATTCCTTTGGCTCGATGCGTTCTTCATGGACCTTTCGAAGTTCCTCATCGAGTGCTCCATCCGCCTCTTCGAAGCTCACCCCGTCCCTCAAACGCCCTTCCAGGATGAGGAGACCGATATCCGTTTCCCCCGTCACATAAGCTTCCAGGTCGGAAAAAAGCTCTTTCCCTTTCACAAGATGTTCGTAAAGCCGGGCGCTATCGCCCCTTCCCAAAAGGTCGCTCAAAAGGTCGGCGGCATGAAATCCGTTTTCAGCTCTTCCTGGCATCGGATAAGCTCTATAAATGGCATCGAGGGGGACATCCTGCTCCAACACCTTGCTTCTCCCCTCTTTTTGTGGAGGTTCTTGAGGCAGCGAGCGTCCGTTCTCAGGTCCTGCCGGAATATCCCCGAACCACTTCTCCACCAATCGCTTGACCTCATCCACCTTGACATTCCCTCCGACCACTAAGATGGCATTCGCAGGGTGGTAATAACGATCGAAGAAGGCTCTTACATCCTCCATCGTTGTTTTCTGAACGTGTTCGATGGAGCGGCCGATCGTAGGCCAACGGTAGGGGTGCTTTTGAAAAGCCATGGGTCTAAGCTCCAGCATGGCCTCTCCATAAGGTTGATTGAGGTAGACCTGTCGAAACTCCTCCACCACAACGTCCCGCTGGACCTCCAAGCTCTTTTCCGAGAAGGCCAGCTCCTTCATCCGATCGGACTCCAACCAGAAAGCCGTTTCGATGTTCGGGGCCGGAAGGGTGAGGAAATAGTTGGTCACATCGGTGGAAGTGAACGCGTTGTTATCTCCCCCTACCTTTTCCGCCTCATGATCGTAATCGGGGATGTTTTTCGAGCCACCGAACATCAGGTGCTCGAAAAGATGGGCGAAACCGGTGTGCTCCGGGTCCTCATCCTTCGACCCGACGTCGTACATGACGTTCACCGCTGCCAATGGGGTCGCATCGTCTTCATGGACCAAACAGCGGAGTCCGTTGGGCAATTCAAATCGTTCGTAATCGATCATCGATGCTTCGGTCTATAGATAACGTTCACCATTGAGGACTTCTTGACGGGCCTCTTCGTACTCCTCCATGATCCTGTGGACGATGGTGGAGGCGGGAAGGATCTCGTCCACCAAAGAACAGCTTTGGCCCACTTCCAGTTCTCCTTCCTCGAGGACCCCTTCGAACATCCCCTTTTTTGCTCTTCCCCTTCCCAAAAGCTCCTTCAATTCCTCCTCGCTCGCTCCATTCCGATATGCTTCCTGAATTTCCTCATAGAAAGCGTTCTTCATCAAGCGCACGGGGGTGAGTTCCTTCAGGGTTAAACGGGTATCTCCCTCACCCGCTTCGACCACTTTCCTTTTATAATCGGGATGCGCCGAAGATTCTTGGGACGCGAGGAAGCGGGTTCCCATTTGCACCCCATCGGCTCCCAGGACCATCGCGGCGAGCATTTGGCCCCCTGTAGCGATGCCCCCGGCAGCGATCAGGGGAAGATCGATCTTGCGTCGGGCATCGGGGATCAGGTTGAAGCTGCTCGTTTCCTCTCTCCCATTATGACCTCCGGCCTCAAACCCTTCCACCACCACGGCATCCACTCCGGCTTCAGCCGCTTTAGCTGCGAATTTGGCGCTCGGTGCCACATGGACCACTTGCGCTCCTCCTTCCTTGAGCCATTGTGTCCAGGTTTTGGGATTCCCGGCGGAAGTGAACACGATCGGCACCTCTTCCTCCCGGATGATCTCCATATGGGCATCGATGTCCGGATAGATAAGGGGAACGTTCACGGCGAAAGGAGCATCCACCGCTTCCTTACACTTTCTTACATGCGTTCGTAGGACATCCGGATACATCGAAGCTGAACCTATGATCCCCAATCCCCCGGCGTTGCTAACTGCTGAGGCCAATTCCCAGGGAGCACACCACACCATTCCGGCCTGTATAAGGGGATAACGGATCCCGAACAATTCCTTGATGCGGTTCTCCGACGCCATTGGCGACGAAGGTAAGCAGCTAGAGTGGAAGATGTTCGGACGGGAAGAGGCCGTGCTCCTTTTGGAGGATCAGCCTTTTCGGTTCCTCGGACTGCGGGGATGGTGGTGGACGAGCTCTTCCTGCAGGTATTGCCGGTCCAGATGGGAATAGATCTCGGTGGTGGTCACCGAAGCATGGCCGAGCATCTCCCTCACGGCCATCAGGTCCGCTCCGCCTTCTACCAAGTGCGTAGCGAAGGAATGGCGGTAGGTGTGGGGGCTGACCTTTTTTTGAATGCCGGCATCCGCAGCGGTCTTCCGCACGATATTGAAGACCATCACCCGGCTCAAACCTTTGCCTCGTTGATTGAGGAAAAGAAGGTCTTCATGGCGGTGAACCGCCTTTTGTTGGCCTCTCTCGTGGTCCAAGTACTGCCGGACCGCTTCCTGGGTGGCCTTTCCCACGGGGACCAATCGTTCCTTTTCCCCTTTCCCTCTTATCCGCACATAGCCTTCATCGAAATGGAGGTCCGAAATGCGGAGGC
>CAZOSO010000066.1:3499-11811 GCA_964582635.1 uncultured Weeksellaceae bacterium
CGGATCGTGGGGGTCCGGATGGAAGCGACATCCTTCACCTCGGCATGATCGAGGAATTTCTCCAGATCCGCGAGGTAAGCCCTAACGGTATGCTCGGAGTAATTCCGTTCAAGGCGGAGTTGCTCTTTGAAGCCGGATATTGCGGAACGACGTTCCATTCGAGGAGATCCTTTAGCTTTGGGCCCGAATCCTGAGTCATGCGGATCCTCGTACTGAACGGACCGAATTTAAACCTTTTAGGGCAAAGACCTTCTTCCCACTACGGGGAGAAGGACCTTGAGGCCATCCTGGAAGAGCTTCGAAAAGAAGCCCCGGACCATGACCTGGATCATGTCCAAACGAACCACGAAGGGGAGCTCATCGATGCTTTACAACGTGCCGATCAAGATCACGACGGGGTGATCCTCAACCCCGGCGGGTTCACCCATAGCTCTGTGGCTTTAGGGGACTGCGTGGAAGCCATCGAGGTCCCGGTCATCGAAGTCCACCTGAGCAACATCCTGGCGCGGGAAAGCTTTCGGCACCGATCCTACATAGCAGCGCATGCTGTCGGAAGCATTATGGGGATGGGGGCTGATGGTTATCGCCTGGCTTTAGAGGGTCTTCTTCGCCTCAAGGGTTCCTGAACAGCTCGTCCACTTCGCGACCGTAGTGCTGTCTCGGGTTTTCCTGGTCCACGTTGTCCATGATGTTCTGGCGATCCTGCAATTGACGCTTCCATCGACGGTTCTTCAGCTCTCCTGGCATATCCGAGTGGAGGAGTCGGTAATCGTTGCCGGCTAGATCGGCGTCGTAGAACACGAATTTCTTGTTGCTGAACTGGCCGATCTTGTAATACTGCCAGATCTCGTAGGGATAAGAGTGCGGCTTGTTCTTTCTTTCCACGAGGCGGTCCGGTTTTCCGTATTGGAGCATCACACGTCCCCGGTCCGTTTCGAATCCTTTTTGATAAGTCCCTCCGTACCGCTCGTTCACGAGATCGACCAACTTCTTGTATTGGAACCACTCCTTGGCCGGCTCTTTTTCATTCCGCTCCACCCAAAAACCATAAAAGAAGCGCTTGAGCGTCTCCTCATCCATGACGTCCACCTGGTTCTTGATCAGGTCCGATTCCACCGGATCCGCCTTGGGGATCAGAGACCGCGTATACATCCGGAGCGAGTCCATATCGTTCATTTCGGACACGAAGCTCCCTTCCACTTTTTGAGCGAGGATGGACTCCTTTCTTTTTTGCTTGGGCTGCTTCCGTTGGAAATAGACCGCATGATCCGTAACCACCTCGTTATCCGAGTTCCGGACCTCGAAGATGAGAGAGTAATTCCCTCCTGAGAGCTCATCGATATCGAAGGATATCAAATAGGGGATCAGGTCTTGAGGTTCTTCAACCTTGACCCCTTGAAATTGCTTCATCTTCTGATGCCGATCGAGGTCGTAGATGTAATAGTTGACAGCAAAATGGGCACTATCGGCAAAAAAGCGATCGCTGTTGTAGAGCTCCACGTAAAATTTCAGTTTCTTCAACTCTTTCGGATAGATCCCTTGCACATAAGGGATCAAGCGATACCCCGCTTTGTAATAGCGATCCTTTTTCTCCGTCTTTTGGTAGCTCTGGAGCAATTGGATATCCGAGAACATAACGCTATCCCGATCGAAATGCGGCACAAAAGAGCTCGAGCGGATGGTGAACTTCTTCACGGTATCGGCGTTCAGGTCCTCCAGATGGATCTTGACCTTGTAAAGGCCGCTGTCCAGGAAAAAGCGATTGACATCCACCAGGTTGGGGACCTTTTTTTTCCCTTCAGGGCTCGGCCCTCGATAAACCACCGTATCGGTTGTGGCCACCGAATCACCCCTTTTGATCGTAGAGGTTATACGGACTTTCGAGCGTGCTTTCCCATCCTTCCCCTTCTCGTAATGCAGTGTTTTTCCATCGATGGTAATATAGGTCTCCAGGTAAGGCCCCGACTTCGGATGGTAAAAGACCTTCTGATCGTAAAAGCCGTTGATCACTTTTCCCTCTTGTCCCCCACTCTTTCCTGGCTTTCCTTCACCTCCCTTTTGAGCAAAAAGGGAAGGAATGAAGATCAAGAAAAAAAAGAAGCTTACACCTCCTTTTCGGGAAAATGCTCGTTCGAAAAAGTCCATTATCATTATACCCTCGAATTTACGACGGAAGCCCCCTTTTTGTGTCAGGCACCTGGGTTAAATTTGCAATAAGGGAGAGTTGGCAGAGCGGTCTAATGCGACGGTCTTGAAAACCGTTGTCCGCCTATCGGCGGACCGGGGGTTCGAATCCCTCACTCTCCGCCACCAAAAGAAGCCCGCCTACTGGCGGGTTTTTTTGTACGGAGCTGCGACCGAAAGCTCTGCTTTCAGGGAGCAGCGAGCAGCAAAAAAGCCAGGACGAGCGGAGCGAGTCCGGCTTCTTTTGGTGAAGCCTCCCCTCAAAAAAGGGCATCACGTCAGTAATCCCTCACTCTCCGCCACCAAAAGAAGCCCGCCTACTGGCGGGTTTTTTTGTACGGAGCTGCGACCGAAAGCTCTGCTTTCAGGGAGCAGCGAGCAGCAAAAAAGCCAGGACGAGCGGAGCGAGTCCGGCTTCTTTTGGTGAAGCCTCCCCTCAAAAAAGGGCATCACGTCAGTAATCCCTCACTCTCCGCCACCAAAATAACGAGGACCTCGCAAAAGCCTTTTTTGACTCCTTCATCGTGTCCTTGGTGTTTTCCTTCGTGCCCTTAGTGGTTCCCAACTATGCCAAGACCTATAAACCTTGACCACGATGGACAGAAAGGCCAAAGGAGTTTTGGAGATAGTTCGGGATCTCGGTCTACCCTCTTCCCATTCCGTCTTCGATCAATGCACTGATCATTTCCTGGAAGGAAAGGCCATAAGCTTCAGCTTCCTGGGGGAACAGGCTCGCGTCGGATAGGCCGGGAACGGTGTTGATCTCGATCACAGAGGGGGTGCCGTCGTCCAGAAGGAAGAAATCCACCCGGATCATCCCCTTGCAACGAAAATGCTCGTAAAGATGAGCGGCCAATTTCTGGAGGCGTTCCGTAGCTTCATCCGAAATGCGTGCGGGGGTTATCTCCTCGGTGGCATCTGAGAGGTATTTCGCTTCGTAATCGAAGAAATCGTTCTTGCTGATGATCTCGATCAAAGGGAGCGGAGTGGTCTTTCCCCGATAGCGGAGCACACCACAACCGAGCTCCACCCCTTCCAAAAGCTCTTCTACCAACACTTCATCGTCGATCTCGAAAGCCGCATCCATAGCTTCTTTGAGCTCCTCTTTGCCTTTCACCTTGGAATTGCCCAAACTAGAGCCTCCTCGGTTCGGTTTCACAAAACAGGGAAAGCCGATCCGATCCCGGACCTTCTCCAAAACATCTTCGGAAGCGGGGGTGAAGCGGAGATATTCTGCCGTATGGACCCCTTCGGAAGCGAGGATCTCTTTGCAGAAAGCTTTATCGAAGGTCAACGAGGTATTGAGGACATCGCCGGTCGTATAAGGCATGCCGATCAGGTCGAGGTAGCCCTGTAACTTCCCGTCCTCTCCGGGAGTTCCGTGGACAGCGATAAAGGCCAGATCGAAGTTGTAACGTTCCCCGTCCTTCTCAAAAGCAAGGTCCTTGAAATCGATGGGGTAATTCCCTTCTTCTAAAAGAACGTTACATCCTTCTTGGGTGATCTCCACGAGATAAGGCTCATAGTACTCCGGGTCGCAATTCCGCTCCACAAAGCGAGCGCTTTTTTTGGAAACTTCATATTCTCCGGAATAGCCCCCGAAGAGGATAGCGATCCGTGCTCGACCCATAATTTCGCCTTCAAAGATCAAATATAGGAGGATCCGGCATCTAGGCGGGCAAAAAGGGAGTATACGGATCTTTATATTTGCTTCTTTCTCAAGGGAGCTTCATGCTTAAAGACCTGCTCGATTTCCTTAAAAGCCGCCTTTTCCTTATCAATCTGGCCTTGATGCTGGCTCTCCTCATTGCGGCCGTATTCGGGGTAAGGGCTTACCTGGACCATATCACCCTTCATGGGCAAAGGATCACTGTTCCGGACGTAAAAGGGGGGGATTTCCAAGAAGCCCAGAAAATCCTAGAAAAGCGGCATCTCAATGCCATCCTGAAGGACTCCGTTCATTCCAAGGGCGCAGATCCCGGCGAGGTTTTGGAACAAGACCCGGAGGCGAACGAAAAGGTGAAGAAAGGGCGGAACATCTACATCACCATTCAAGCTAAGCAGAAGAAGATGGTGAGCATGCCGGACCTGCACGATCGATCCCGTCGTTTGGCCACTTCCCTCCTCCAAACGGCAGGTTTGAAAGTCAAGGATTACGAATTCAAACCGCACTACTGTGAAAATTGTGTCCTCGAACAGAAATACAAAGGGGATCCGATCGAACCCGGGGAACGGATCCCCGAAGGGTCGGAGATCACTGTCGTCCTAGGGAAAGGAAAAGGCGATAAAAAAACGGAGATCCCTGATCTTACAGGTCTCACAATAGAGGAAAGCAAAGACCGTTTGGCTGATGCCCTCCTGAACATAGGAGCGGCTATATATGAGAAAGGGTGCTGCCCCACCTCCGAAGATTCCATGAAAGCCAAAGTCTACAAACAATCTCCTCCTTCCTATGAGAACAACTCTGTTCAAGCGGGAAGTTCTGTGACCCTTTATTTGACCCGGGATACCGCTAAAGTGAACAAGGCCGACTCCGACACGAGCGAACCTGCGGCTGACACCAACGGGACCTTCATGCCATGAAACGGATCCTCCTCATCCCCTTCCTCCTAATCGCATCAACTTTAGGGGCCCAGGAATCCCTTTCCCCTATGGCCTCCAATCCCTATGTGGTGAACAAACCGGAGGATAGCGGCCTTAAGTCCCAGCACGATTCCCTCTATCTGAAGGTATACCCTTTGGATACCTTGTCGCTCCCTATCAAGGATGATTTCTCCACGGACCGTTTCAAGCCTTACGCCACCGACACGGGAGCCACTGGTGTCAAGGATTCCATCTTCTATCGCTTGTTCACGGGCAACAACAAGATCCTCGACGACACGATCGGAAGCTGGCCGATGGACACGGTCGGATGGTCGGATGATACGACCTACACGGTCCAATACGACACGAGCAACGGGGACACAGTGGTGATCGGGAAGACCCCCCTCCCATCCCGGGATATTCTGATCAATGACCTTTGGACCAAGGTACACGACACGGTCCGCGACACTGTTTGGCCCGCATTGACCGTGCGGGACTCCACCTGGATCCCTAAAGTGGACACCGTAGCGAACGGGTCTTACGACTACATCCAGGACTCCCTTCCGGTCTTTTATTTCCCCCCCGATTCCACCCAACTATGGGTCGATCGAAAAGCCTTCCGCAATTTCACGCTCACCGAGAACCCGCCTACGATCGGGGTGGCCACGATGGACGGCCTGGACGAGGAAGGGCTCCCCTATAATTTCAGCGACCCCTACGCATACGGAGAGGCGGATCACCTGACCTCGAAACCGATCGACATGAGCTACACCCCTCTGGATTCGGTTTTTTTGAGCTTTTTCTACCAGCGAAAAGGGATCGGTAACGCCCCTGAAGCGGAAGATTCCCTGGTTCTGGAATTCTACGAAGCCACGAACGATAAATGGGTGCAGGTCTGGAGCAAAGAGGGCGGGAATGGAACGGCACCCAGGCAAGTCCTCGTTCCCGTTCAAAAGCCCGATTACCTCCACAAAGGCTTCCGTTTCCGCTTCAAGAACTTCGCGACCTTATCCGGTGGTTTCGATCATTGGCACATCGACTATGTACGGATCCAGACCAACCGGAACCCGAACGATACCGTTATCAGCGACATCGCCTATACGCAGAAACCAAGTACCTTCCTTGAGACCTACACCTCCGTTCCCTGGGATCACTACCAGCAAGATTCCGGGCATGTGCGGAACAAGTACGTCTCCCAACACCGTAATCTGGACGATGCCGGCCGTTTTGTGGATTTCTCAAGCCGCGCTTTCTTCCAGGGAAATCAGATCTGGTTCCACGATCAAGGGGTGGACGCCAATGTTCAAGCGAACAGCTCTTTCACCCACGACAATCTAGCAGGCCAAAGCCCTTCCTCGTTGGAGTTCTCTCCGAGCTTGACGGACACCAGCGCTTCTTTCCGCGTTTCCCTGATCCAAAGGACGAATCCCGATACGAACGCCAGCAACGATTCGATCACCTTCACCCAGCGTTTCCTCAATTACTACGCTTTCGACGATGGAACGGCCGAAGTGGCTTATGGGGTTTCCCCCAGTGGGACCAACACGCCCAAGATCGCCCAACGTTTCGATCCCTATGTGGCCGACACGCTCGTCGGGGCATACATTATGTTCGCACCGGCTTTTGAGGATAAGTCGAAAGAGTCCTTCTTCCTCTCGGTCTGGAAGGATGACGGCGGTGTCCCAGGAGGCCTGAAATACCAGAACATCAGTTTTTCCATCCCGAAATACGGGGATCAGCGCGGACAGTTCTTCTATTATCCACTGGACAACCCCGTGGTCTTCCAGAACCCCGATGCCTTTTTCATCGGCGTGGATCAAACCACCCAAACAAGGCTGAACATCGGTATGGACCGGAACACCGATAACAGCCAGCGCATTTATTTCAACAGCAGCGGTTCCTGGCAGAATACGAGCTTCGACGGTTCTTTGATGATACGGCCGATATTCGCCAGCGATATTCCCTTCACCAGCGTCCCCACCCCACAAGAACCCGCTTCTTTATCGGTTCAGGTCCATCCCAATCCGAGCCGAGGAAAAGTGCGATTGGTGCAAGAAGGAACGCGGAAAGAGCTTCGCGTCACGGTGCACGATCTTTCCGGTCGAGAGGTGCTGCAGCGTGACCAGGTCCACTCCCGGCTAGACCTCTCCGATCAACCCCAAGGGGTATATCTTCTGCGGATCCAGGATCCCGAGAGCGGGAAATCCACGGTCAAGAAGCTGATGATCCAACGATGAGCCGGTCCGCGGACTTGCCTCCTTATCAGGAAGAGCTCGAGATCGAGGTGGATCCCGGTCAATCGCCCGTTCGCATCGACAAGTTCCTGGTGGACCGCCTTCCCAATGTGACCCGTAACCGCATCCAGGAAGGGATCCAGGAAGGGCACGTCGAAGTCGACGGCCAAGCGGTCAAAGCGAACCACAAGGTCCGGCCCGGTGAACGGATCCGTTGCCTTCTCCCCCGCAAAGAGGCACCGGTCTCGCTGGAAGCTGAGGATATCCCGTTGAACATCCTCTACGAGGACGAGTTCCTTCTCGTTCTCAACAAGCCCGCCGGGATGGTCGTCCATCCGGGTCATGGTAACCGGAGCGGAACGCTGGTGAACGCGCTCCTCCACCATTTGGGTCAGGAACTTCCTGAAGGCTCCGCCCCGGAACGTCCCGGCCTGGTCCATCGGATCGACAAGGACACGAGCGGTGCGATGGTCGTGGCCAAAAAAGAGGAAGTGCTCAGCGCACTCGGGGACCAATTCTACAACAAAAAGACGCAACGGCGCTATCACGCTTTGGTCTGGGGGGATCTGACCGAGGACGAAGGACGGATCGAAGGTTATATCGGACGATCACCGCGGAACCGAAAGGTCATGGAACTCTTCCAGGACCCTGAACGGGGCAAGCATTCGGTCACGAACTACCGCGTTCTGGAGCGTTTTCATTACGTCACCTTGGTGGAATGCTGGTTGGAAACGGGGCGAACGCATCAAGTCCGCGTTCACTTCAAAGCCGAACGCAAGCCCCTTTTCAACGACGCACCCTACGGAGGGGACCGCATCTTGAAAGGGACCCGCAGCAAAAAGTACGAGCAGTTCGTCCAGAACTGCTTTCGGATCCTTCCCCGCCAAGCCCTTCATGCTTATTCGTTAGGGTTCGTGCATCCGATGACCCAAGAGCAGATGGAATTCGAAGCTCCCTGGCCGGAAGCATTCCAAAATTTGGTGGACAAATGGCGGCATTACACGAAGGGAAAAGCGGAACCGACCTCCACGTGACCCTTTCTTAGTCACCCTCCTGGCCTTGACGGTCCATGGAACTGATCGTCATCCGATGCAGGACCGCCCGCAGATCGCGCAGGCGAAAAGAAAAACTTCCGTTCCGAGGACCTTTCCCATCTGGCAGAGTTGCTGACATGAGCTCTCCCATGCGATCGTTGACAACCACTTCCCCATTCTGAATGCCGAGGTTCAAAAGCTTGGGACCTCCGAGGAACGAGCGCTCGAGGGTATCCGCAGCGATGAGCTTTTCCTTCCCATCCTTGTACCAATACAA
>CAZOSO010000067.1:0-11544 GCA_964582635.1 uncultured Weeksellaceae bacterium
GAGTTGCAGACGAGCTCAGCCTGGGAAAGCTCATGATCGGAAAGGTCCACGGGCGATCCCTGGACGCTGAGGGTGTTGTCCAGGACGATCAGGGTGGAGAGGTTCGAGTAAAAGACGAGGGGTTTGAGGGAGCGGCTCAAGTCCACATCGCTGATGTTCCCCAAGCTGTTCTTGCTGAAGCTGAACTGATATTTTCCTTCTTTGTCCCACATCCGGATCTCCACTCCGTCGATCAAGTAGAGGTTATCGAGTTCATCGGTGCGGAATCGCTCGTGCTTTTCTTCGATCCGGAACAATAGCTCCTCTTTTGGGTCCGGAGCAGCGGGAGAGAGGAGGAGCAAGGAGAATATGGCCAGGAGCTTTTTCATCTTACGCTTTCGATAGGGTCGAAGCGCTGCAAGATCGGTTCCAGGTATTCGCGATGGTTCGCCAAGCGAGGCACTTTGTTCTGCCCCCCCAATCTTCCGCGCTCTTTCATCCAGGTATAGAAGCTCCCTTGGGGCATGGAGTGAAGGATCGGGCTACGGAGCGTGAGGTTGTAGGAGCGCTTGGCCGCGTAATCGGAATTGGCCTCGATCAGGGCTTCATCGAAAAGGTCCCGGAACTTTTGGAGATCGGAAGGGGCTGTTGCGAATTCGATCGCCCACTCATGGGCTCCGGCACTCGAATCATCCATATAAACAGGGGCTCCGGTATAATCCTCGATCGCCGCGCCAGTAGCTTCTGAAGCCTTTTTCAGAGCTTGCTCTGCATTGTCGATGATCAGCTCTTCGCCGAAGGTATTGATGAAATGTTTCGTGCGTCCGCTTACCTGAATCCGGTAAGGATCGGTGCTTGTGAAGCGAACGGTATCCCCGATCATGTAGCGCCAGAGCCCTCCGTTCGTCGTTATAACGATCGCATAATCGGCTCCTGCTTCGACCTCTCGAAGGGTCAAAAGGGTCGGTTCTTCTTTGTGGACCTCTTCGAGGGGGATGAACTCGTAGTAGATCCCGTAATCGAGCATCAAGAGCATATCGTCCGCTTCGAGCCGGTCCTGGACAGCGAAAAAGCCCTCCGAAGCGTTGTAGTTCTGGATGTACTGCATCTTCTCCGAAGGGATCAACTGCTCGAATTGCTGCCGATAAGGGGTGAAGCTCACGCCTCCGTGCATGAAAAGCTCCAGGTCGGGCCAAACCTCCAGGATATTCTTTTTTCCCGTGATCGAAAGGATCCTCTTGAGAAGGACCAGGGTCCAGGACGGAACACCTGCTATATTGGTCACTTTTTCCTTCATCGTGATCCGGGCCATCTTCTCGATCTTCTCTTCCCAATCTTCCATGAGGGCAACGGAACGTCCCGGTGTTCTACGGAAGTCGGCCCAAAAGGGCAGGTTTTCGATGAGGACCGAGGAGAGGTCCCCCACTTTGGCGTTGCTGCCCATGCGGGTGACTTTGGAGCTTCCTCCTAACACCAGGCTTTTGCCTTGGTAGAGCCTGCTGTTCTCCCGCTGCTTCAAATACAAGGCCACCATGTCCTTGCCTCCTTTGTAATGGCAATTCTTGAGGGATTCCGGAGTGATGGGGATGTATTTGGAACGGTCGGCCGTTGTTCCGGAGGACATGGCGAACCATCGCACCTTGCCCGGCCAGAGAACGTCCCTTTCCCCTTGCATGGCCCTTTCGATATAAGGGGTGAGGTCCTCGTAGGAACTCAAGGGGAGGATCGAACGAAAGTTCTCAGGACCTTCTACCCGATCAAGTCCATGCTCTTGGCCCCATTTGGTCCTTCGGCCTTTGAGGATCAGCTTGGCGAGTTCAGCTTCCTGAACACCGTGAGGGTCTTGTTTGAAACGCTCTATACGGTCCGCACGGGACCTCAGGGCCCGGGATAGAATGGAAGTGAGGGACATGGCACCGCTAAATTAGCGAATACGATGGGTGTGGAGATCGACCCTTCTTAGTGAGGAACGGTCAAAAACCGGTTCAAAGAACGATCAAGGGACGATCGATCAGGGAGCGGACCCAAGGCTGCCTCTCCTGGAGTGAATTCGGCCTATAGCCTGTTGGTCTGTTGGAATGTTGGTTTGTTGGCCTTGTTGTGGTCCGTTAACGCACCTCGATATGATAGGGCATCCTCATTTGGATCCCTTTCATGTCCAACACCGAACGCAGGTAGCGATACTTCCGGTAGAAGCGAAGGTCCCTTCCGATCGTTCCTTCGAGCAGTTTGCTGCTACTGCTGCTTTTAAAGGACTCGAGGAATTCCTTGAAGGGGCTTTCCCGCTCCGGATAAGCGATCCGCTCAGGATCCTCGAGCCCGGCCTTATCGCTAGCGTGAGCGATCGCGTCTTCCAGGCCACCCATCTCGTCCACGAGGCCGATCCGTTCGGCATCTTTTCCACTCCAGACCCTTCCTCTTGCCAGACTATCGACCATTTTCTTTTCCATGTCGCGTCCATCCGCGACCCTTTGCAGGAATTGTTGGTAGACCGAATCGATCTGTTCTTCGATCAGTTCCCTTTCCTGTTTCCGCAGGGGGCGATTGGGGTTCCCCATATCCGCGTATTCGTTCGTCTTGATCCGATCGAAGGTGATGCCGAGGTGCTTTTTGAAAAGGTCCCCTGTATGAGGGATCATCCCGAAGACCCCGATCGATCCCGTGATGGTATTGGGATCGGCAAAGATCCGGTCGGCCCCGCAAGAGATGTAATATCCCCCGGAAGCTGCCAGGTCCCCCATCGAGACGATAAAGGGTTTTTTCTTTTCGGTCAATTTCACCTCTCGCCAGATCCGATCGGAGGCCAGGGCGCTTCCGCCCGGTGAATTGACCCGCATGACCACCGCTTTTACCGTGGAATCCTCCCGGGCCTTGCGAATGGCTTTGCTGGTGCTCTTAGCACCGAGGACCCCCTTTTCGTTCTCTCCGCTTTGAATAGCGCCCATGGCATAAACGACGGCGATCTTTTCTTCTTCTTTCTTATCCTCTTTCTGGTCCCGTTCGGGTCCTGCCCAATGCTCGTCGGGAACCTCTTCCCCCATATAATCTTCAAGGGATACATAAGGGATCTCTTCGTCCTCCTTGCGGTCGAGTTTCTCCCGAAGCTTTTTCTTGAACTCATCATGGTAGGCGAGCTTGTCCACAAGGCCGTGTTCGACCGCGTCCTTGGGGGACCTGATGAGAAGGCTGTCCGCGATCCGGTTCAAGGTTCCTTGGGAGATATCCCGGGCTTTCTCAATATCTTCAAGAACGACGCTCCATAGGTCGTTGAGATAAGCCCTAACCTGTTTCCGGCTAGCTTCGCTCATCTTTTTGCGGGTAAAAGGCTCTACTGCGCTTTTGTACTTGTTGTTCGATCCCCGAACGACCTGCATTTCGATGTCGAATTTGTCCAAAAGGCCTTTGAAAAAAGTCACTTCCGAGACCAATCCCTTAAAGCTCATTCCTCCTTCCGGATAGAGGAAGAGGCTGTCCGCTGTGGATGTTAGGTAGTAACTTCTTTGCGAATAGCCCTGATCGAAGGCCCAAATGAATTTATCCGAAGAATCCCGGAAGGTCTCGATGCCTTCGCGCAATTCCTTCATCGTCGCCATTCCCGCTACGACCTTGTCGATCTTGAGTTGGATCCCTTCGATCCGCTCGTCATGGCGAGCTTTCTCAAGAGCTTCGAGGATCTCATTGAGACCGGCTTCTTTGAACATGGAAAGATCGCCGGGCCCTTCGAATTTGAATCGTTTTTGTCCGGCCCGGTCCATGATCGGCTCGTCGAGTTCCACCTTGAGGACGGATCCGTCTTGGATCTCTTCCTTTTTCTCACTGGTGAAACGATCGAAAGATCCAGCGATCGTCATGAAAAGTCCGAAAAGGGCGATACCACCGAGGATCGTTAGGACCACGATGGTGAGAAAGGTCCCTAATGCAGAGGCGAGCGTGTTCTTAATGAATTGATTCATGACCGGAATGCTTTTTTTATCCAAAACGAAAATGAAGGGAAAAGGCTCCAGAGAAAGGGATTTTTCCATTAGCGGATAATGAGAAGGATGAGCGGAAGCGAATTCCCTGGATCGGATCCTTTAATTTTGCCTCTTCGACGATGGCTCGAGCTTATCTATTGATCGGTGGCAACCTTGGCCCGAGGGAGCGGATTCAGAAAGAAGCGCTTCGAGCGGTAGAGGAGAGTTGTGGTCCTGTTTTCACTTCCTCCTCCTTATACGAGAGTGCCCCTTGGGGCTTCGATCATGAGCGCTATTTCCTCAATCGTGTCATAGGGGTTGACACTTCCCATACGCCCCTGGCTTTATTGGAGGAGCTTCTCGCGATCGAGGACACCTTTGGCAGGGAGCGGCAGGAAGAAGGGGTTTACCAAGGCCGGATCCTCGACCTCGATATCCTTTATTACGAAGAGCGGATCGTATGGGAAGAACGCTTGAAGATCCCTCATCCAAAAATACCGGAACGCCGCTTCACATTGGAGCCTTTGAATGAGGTAGCACCCGAAATGACCGATCCTTTGACCGAAAAGAGTGTTCGGACCATGATCCGTGAATGCGAAGACCCCTTGGGGGTGAAAGTTTTTGAGAAAGGGTGGATCACCAGCACGTAGCCATTGAAGGGAACATCGGGGCCGGTAAGACCACTTTGGCCCGTATGCTGTCCGAAGCGTACGGGGCCGAGCTCATCCTTGAAGCCTTTGAGGCCAACCCCTTTCTTCCCAAGTTCTACCAAGAACCGGAAAAGCACGCGTTCCCCCTGGAGCTTTTCTTTCTGGCTGAACGCTATCACCAGTTGAAGGGAAAGGCCGAAGAAGGGAAGGACCTTTTTCATCCTTTCACCATCTCCGATTACTTCATCCAAAAGTCCCTCATCTTTGCCTGGAACAACCTGGAAGGGGACGAATACGAGCTCTTCCAACGGCTTTTTCGGATCATGTACGAAAGTTTGCCCAAACCGGACCTGGTCCTTTACCTCCATAAAGACCCCGAAAACCTCCAGGCGAACATCGCCCATCGAGGACGTGCTTATGAGAAGAACGTGAGCAACGAATACCTTGAAAGTCTGGAAAATGGTTACTTCTCCTTTTTCCGTCAGCAGCCAGAGTTAAGGATCGCTATTGTCGATAGCAATAAGCTCGACTTTGTGAATGATGCTGCTCATTTTCAGTTTTTAAAGGGAGTCCTGGAACAGGACCTGCCCAAAGGGATGAACTTTTTGAACGATGAAGGAAGGGAGGCCGACATTTTGAGGACATAAGCTTCCTTCGCTTTTTTGTAAAAGATCAAACTTTGATTATACTTGCAGTTCAACGACGGGACGAATAAAAACCGATGACTCATGAAGGACCTTAAACCCCGCAAGCTTGCCTTTATTCTTTTGATGGTACTCCCCTTTACAGGGTGTAAACTTCTGGACCCACTTCCTGAATATGAAGTGAGCCCCAAACCCTTGGAAGTGAAGGGAGATAGTGTCCGTGTAGAGGTCAAGGTGAACTTTAAACCCGAATCCTTTCACAAGAAAGCGGTGGTCACCGCGACCCCTTATCTGAAATACGAGGGTGGAAAGAAAGAATACGAATCCGTGACTTTCCAGGGAGAGGACGTAACTCAGAATCACGAAACCATTCCCAACAAAAAGGGAAAGAAGTATACCTATAACGATAAGATCGCTTACTCGGAGGATATGAACCGTTCCGTCCTCAACGTCAAGTTGAAAGGCGCTAAAGCGGGTAAGGACGATAAAGAATCCTTTGGCGAGGATTCCTTGGCCCTCGGGGTGATCACGACCCCCTATTTGATGATGAACGACGACAAGGTCCTCCTCGGTAAGGATCAGTTCAAGCGCACGACCCATCACAAGAAGCGGGCCGTGATCCACTACAGGATCAATTCTCCCCGGGTCCGCCGTTCGGAGTTGAGGGACGATGATATCAAAGCGATGGAGAGCTTCCTCGATTCTGTTAATAGTAGCGAGGACCTCGAGATGAAGAATCTCGAGTTGATCGCTTATGCTTCTCCCGATGGGGAGCTCACCCTCAACGAAGACCTTGCTAAAAACCGTGCGAAATCCGGTAAGGGTTATTTTGAGGATGCGCTCTCCTCAGCCGGATTCGATGCCCAGGACGATGGCTTTTACAAGAAGCAACCCCAGGGAGAGGACTGGAAAGGCTTCAAGAAAAAGATGGAGGCGTCCGATATCGAGGATAAGGACCTTATCCTACGGGTCCTCGAGCAATACGGGGACACGAAGAAGCGCGAAAAGGAGATCAAGAACATGGCCGAGACCTATAAGGTGATCGCCGATAAGATCCTCCCCGAGCTCCGTCGTACGCAGCTCGTCCTCCATTACAAGAAGATCGGGAAGAGCGATAAAGAGCTTAAAGAGCTCGCGATGTCCAACCCCGACTCTCTTCGCGTGGAAGAACTGATGAAGGCTGCGAGCCTTTTCGAGGATCCGGACAAGAAATTGAAGGTCTACAAGCAGGTGGAGAAGCAGTATCCAGACGATTGGAGAGGACCGAACAACGTGGGTAAGATCCTCATGATGAAGAACAAGCCCAAGGAGGCTCGTAAGAAGTTCAAAAAAGCGGCCGATATCAAAGAGACCGCTGTCGTCAAGAACAACCTCGGCGTGGCTGCTCGGCTAAAAGGAGACCGTAGCAAGGCGGCTAAGAAGTTCAAAGCGGCCAAAACCGCTGGTCCTGAGGTCAGCTATAATTTGGCTCTTGTGAACATCCAGAACGGGAATTATAAGGCCGCTAAAGAGAACATCGGCGATGAGGCCAGCTTCAACAAGGCCCTTCTCCAGGTTCTTATGGGACAAACGGACGCGGGCTTCAATACCTTGGACAAGGCCCCTGAGGCGACCACCGCAAAAGGGCTTTATCTTAAGGCCATCATCGGTGCACGCAAAGAGGATAAGGGAATGGTGATGGACAACTTGAAGAAAGCTGTGCAAAAGGATAAGTCCCTTAAAAAGAAAGCGAAGGACGATGTGGAATTCCGTGAATATTGGGGAACAAGCGATTTTAATTCCATCGTTGGGTGATCCGTCGTTCGGTTCACTATGGATATGAGAAAGTCGCCCGGTTATTCCGGGCGACTTTTTTATTTTTGGGAGGCAACCACGAAGGATTGAGCCCGTTTCTTTTATAGAAACTAAGTGATTCAATCCAGGGAAAAAAGTTCTTTATGAAAGCGATCGAGCGAGCATTTCCGGCATTTCTTCTAAACCTTTCGCTCATTACGTTCTTCTGTGGTTCCCTTTTTGCTCAGGAAAGCAAGGGAGATACCCCCTCAGATGCCGAATTGGAGCAATATGTTGAGGTCGAGTTCGCCCTTAAGGAGATCCGTAGAGAAAGGCAAAACAAGATGATGGAGATACTGAAGAACTCCGAACTTGGGATCCAAGGGTATCGAAAAGTGGATACCAAACAGAATGACGAAAAGGCTGAGGTCCCTGAAGAGAAGCAGAAGGCATATGAAGCGATCAAAAAGAAAGTGAAAGCTCTCCAAGAGAAGTATCGGAAGAAAGAAGTAGAGAAGATGAAGGAAATGGGAATGAAACCCGAGCGATATCGGGAAATTTCCAGGATGAAGAAGAAAAAAGAAGTGCGGGACCGAATGATACGGATCAAAGAGCAAAAAATGGAAGAGGCTCAGAAAGAAAGTGGAAACTGAGTGCTCGGTCTTCTTTAAGGAAAAAGCTCCGGTCATTCACCGGGGCTTTTTTTTTGCCCGGGAGCTCCGGGCTTTTACTTTTGTTTTCTGAAGCCTACCCAGCATGTATGACGTCCTGATCATCGGTGGAGGGCCTTGTGGTACTGCCGCAGCGATCGAATGCGGGAAAAGAGGATTGGACGCCCTTATCATCGAAAAGGGAAGTTTGACCGAATCCATCCGGAATTATCCGGAAAGGATGACCTTCTTTTCGACGGCTGACAACATCTCGATCGGGGGAGTCCCCTTTCCCAGCTCCAATGTGAAACCGAGCCGGAACGAGGCCCTTCAATACTATCGAAAGGTCGCCGCTTATTTCCGCGTCCGGACTTCCCTCTATACCCGGGTGGTGAGCATGGAAGGACAGGACGGTCATTTTGTGGTTTATGGAGCCGAAGGGGAACGGTTTGAAGGGCGAAAGCTGATCATGGCCACCGGTTATTTCGATCGCCCGCGAAAACTCGGGGTTCCGGGAGAAGACCTTCCCCACGTGAGCCATTATTACGATGAACCCTTCCGCTATTCATTCACCAAGGTGGTGATCGTGGGTGGGGGGAATTCGGCCATCGAAACCGCATTGGAGCTTTATCGGCACGATGTGGATGTAACCCTGGTCCACCGGGGACCTGACCTTAAAGAGACCGCCAAGTATTGGTTGCTCCCCGATATCCGGAATCGGATCAAGGAAGGGCATATCAAAGTCCACTTCAATACCCGCGTGGAACGGATCGGTGAGAAATGGCTGGAGATCCATGATGGGTCCGGCAGTAGTTCGCTTAGAGCTGATTTCGTGTTGGCTTTGATCGGCTATCTGCCCGATGCTCCTTTGCTCAAAGCTTTCGGGGTCGAGGTCGATCCTGAGGAGCTGATCCCCACTTACGACCCTGACACCTATCTTTCCAATGTTCCCGGCCTTTACCTATGCGGGACGGTCCTCGCCGGTATTCGGACCGAACGTGTTTTCATCGAGAACGGACGGGAGCACGCTGTCCGGATCGCTGAAGGGATCGCAGCGGAGTTGGGACGCTCAGCCTAGGCGTTTCTGAAATTCCCAGAGAACGATGCCGTTGCAGACCGAAATGTTCAACGAGTGTTTGGTGCCGACCTGTTCGATGTAAAGACAAGCATCCGTATAGGTCAGCAGTTCCTCCTGGATCCCATCCACTTCGTGTCCGAGTATCAGGAGGTGGCCTTTTGCATCCCCCGTTTCCAGGCTTTCGAGTGGAGTGGCCTCCCGGGTCTGTTCGATCCCCCAACGGTAATAACCTTTTTCACCATAAGCTTGTAGGGTACGGATGGGATCGTCCACCCGTTCCCAATCCACGCTCTCAGTAGCTCCTAGGGCTGTTTTACGGACTTTGCGGTCCGGACTCGGGGTGATCCCTGAAAGGAGTACCTTTTCGATCCGGAAAGCATCCCCCGTCCGAAAAACGCTCCCTACGTTCACGGCACTCCTGACATTATCCAATAGGACCACGATGGGACGTTTTTCGGCCTCTTTGAAGGATTCTACCGAGAGGCGGTCCATTTCATCGTTGGGGATCTTGCTTTCCATGATCGTGGAGAAAAGTGGAAAAGTGCTGGGGTAGAGCTTTCTTACGCCCCCTTGGAACTCCGTAATTTTATAGGAAGCCCTGAAGCGCGACCAAAAATAAAGGACCGTGGCGAGCAAGACCAAGAGCGCAAAAAGCTCTCAAAAAGAAAAAGGAGGCAAGAAAGGGAAGAAGGGGTCCGAGACCCCTTTGATGGAGCAGTACTACAAGGTGAAGCGGGAATATCCCGATTCGATGCTCCTTTTCCGCGTCGGGGACTTTTACGAGACCTTCGGGGATGATGCTGTACGGGCTTCGGAAGTCTTGGGGATCACGCTCACAAAGAGGGCCAACGGGGCTGCCTCTTCGATCGATCTTGCTGGCATTCCGGTCCATGCCCTCGATAGTTATCTCCCAAAACTCGTTCGCGCCGGTGAAAGGGTGGCGATCTGCGATCAGCTCGAAGACCCCTCCCAAGCGAAGAAGATCGTCAAACGAGGGGTCACGGAACTGGTCACACCCGGGATCGCTTACAACGAAAAGTTGCTCGAACGAGGGAGCAACAATTTCCTCGCAGCGGTCCATATGGATAAAGAGCAAGGGGGTGTCGCTTTTTTGGATGTGTCCACCGGGGAGTTCCTATTGGCTGAAGGAAGCCTTTCTTACATCGACAAGCTGCTTCAGGGATTCGATCCGAACGAGGTCCTTTATCAAAGAAGGACCGACGATCGCTTCTTCGGGCAGTTCGGAAACCGCTTCTACACCTATACGCTGGAGGATTGGGTCTTTGAACGGGAGTTCGCTGAAGACCTGCTCCTTTCTCATTTCGGGACCAGCTCTTTAAAAGGCTTCGGGGTCGAGGGAATGGAATTGGGGATCGTGGCTGCAGGCGCCGTCATGCACTACTTGCGCACGACCCAGCACGATCGGGTCGATCATATTTCCGGGCTTTCACGCATCGACCCCGACGATCACGTTTGGATGGACCGTTTCACCATCCGGAACCTGGAACTGGTCGATTCCCCGAATCAGGATGCCAAGACCCTCCTGGACGTGCTCGATCGAACCGTCTCTCCGATGGGGGCTCGTTTGCTTAAGCGTTGGGTCTTGCTCCCCTTGAAAGACCCTCATGCAGTGGAGGAGCGTTTGGATGGGGTGTCCCATTTCGTGTCGGACCGGGAAGGAGCGGAGTCCCTTTCTGGTCTTATCGAAGGGATAGGGGACTTGGAAAGGCTGATCTCCAAGGTTTCCGCAGGTCGGATCGGACCCCGGGAATTGCTCCAGCTCAAAGTGGCTCTGGACGCCGTCCCTCAACTTCAGTCCTATTGCAAGAACAGCGAAGTCGATGCCGTGCGGCGGATCGGGGAGGAGCTCGACCCCTGTGATACCGTGCGCGAGCGGATCGGGAATGAACTTCGAGAAGAGCCGCCTGCTGTGGTCAACAAAGGGAATGTGATCGCGGACGGCGTTTCCGAAGAACTCGATGAGCTTCGCCATGTCACCCGTTCCGGAAAGGACATCCTGCTCGGTATCCAGCAGCGGGAAAGCGAAAGGACCGGGATATCTTCCCTTAAAGTCGCCTATAACAGCGTTTTCGGCTATTACCTGGAGGTCAAGAACACGCATAAGGACAAGGTGCCGAACGATTGGATCCGCAAGCAGACCCTGGTGAACGCCGAACGCTATATCACCGAAGAATTGAAGGATGAAGAGGCCAAGATACTCGGGGCCGAAGAGCGGATCCTGGATGTTGAGACCGGTCTGTTCAACGAACTGGTCAAAGCGGTCGCGGAGTTCGTGGTCCCCGTCCAAAAGACAGCAACTCAGATCGCGAAGCTGGACGCCATGCTCAGTTTCGCAGGATCAGCTGTGAAGAACGGCTATGTTCGGCCGGAACTCCATGAGGGAGAGGCCATCGACATCGAACAGGGGCGCCATCCGGTCATCGAAGAAGAGCTGGGAATGGGGGAAGAATACGTGGCCAACGATGTGAACCTCGATGAGAACGAGCAGCAGATCATGATGATCACCGGGCCCAATATGGCCGGGAAATCCGCTTTGCTTCGACAAACCGCCCTGATCACCATCATGGCCCAGATCGGCAGTTTTGTGCCTGCCGATTCGGCCCGGATCGGACTGGTGGACAAGATCTTCACAAGGGTGGGGGCTTCCGATAACATCTCTTCAGGGGAATCGACCTTTATGGTCGAAATGAACGAGACGGCCAGTATCCTCAACAACCTCTCCGCTCGAAGCCTGGTCTTGTTGGATGAGATCGGCCGGGGGACGAGCACTTACGATGGAATGTCCATAGCCCGGGC
>CAZOSO010000068.1:0-11345 GCA_964582635.1 uncultured Weeksellaceae bacterium
TGGGGGATCGAGGGGGCGGCGATCGCCAGCACCTTTGCTATTGCAGGCTGGAACATCTACGGAGGGATCTATATTTGGAAAAAGGACCGGGTGCTCACCTTTTTCTGGCCCTTTAGCTCCAAGTCAACCCATGACCGGAATGTTTAAAGAGCTTGCCTCTTTTTTAACGGCGCCAGAGCGGCGTTTCCGCGTCCTTTTCTTTTTGGGCTTCCTTGCTTTCCTTACCCAATTCCCCTTTTCCGAACTTTTGGGGAGCAAAGGAGGGTTCCCATTTCTGGTCCGGAAAGAGGAATGGTCCCGCTTTTTCCTTCATGCTTTTCAGGCCCTGTGCGTATCCGGTATCCTATGGATCCTTTTCATCCGTGCGGCTCATGCTTTTCATCGAACCTCCTGGGGATGGAGAAAGGAAGCATTCTTCTTTTTTCTGATGGCTTTCGCTTTTTGGCTCTATTGGATCCCTTTGGGTTTCGATGCGACCGATGAAGGGCGCCGAATGGCCCATTCCTGGTTCATGTACCTCGGTTTATGGGATATGCATGTGGACCTCCGGATGGGCGGACATCTTCTTAAAGGGCTTTGGTTGCATATTCTGCCGGGGCCAAGCGTCCTCTGGGGAAGGATCGGTTACGCCCTGCTTAAATCCACGATGGGACTCTTCGTCTTTCTGATCCTTCGCAGGGCTTTCCCCGAAAAACGCTTTGAGGCTTTTTGTTTTGCTTTTGTGGGGCTTTTGATCATCTCGATCTACGGTGGGCAGGTGATCAATTACAACAACGTCCCCGTCACCCTTATGTTAGGGGCGGTCTATGTTTTCCAGCTAGGCAGTGACGAAAACCAGCACCCGGTTTCTCCTAAAGCGATCTTTTTTGGCAACGCTCTCATTCCCTTGGCGATCCTTTCCCGTTTCCCTTTTCTCATCCTTTTCCTGATACCCATCCTCTGGCATTCGATCGTTCACTTGAACAGGAGAAAAGTTCAGAAACCGGCTCTTCCCAAGATCGGATGGAACTTAGGAGGATTTCTCACAGGGTCGCTCCTTATCCTTCTTATGCTGTTTCTGACCGATAGCTTGGGTAATTATTGGAGCACGATCGATAAGAAATTGATCGAGGGCTTTTTCCATGGGGCTGATAGCGATCTTCAAAGTCATGGCCATGATAAGGCCTCTTTGATGGAGCGGTATGGAGAGGACTTTCGGATGCTCGGGAACGTTCTCCTCCGCATGCTTCCACTGTTCTTTTTATTAAGTGTGCTCGGCCTCTTTTCAGGTCGCTGGCGTTGGCTCACAACACCTGTTTTAGCCCTTATCACTTACCGATATATGCCTTCGATCGTTGAGCTCGAGGATTGGTATCATGGGATCCTGGCGATACCTGTGGCGATCTTTGTCCTTTTCCTTATATCTGAAAGAAGGACTCCTCCTGCACCTTTTCTGGCTTATTGGGGTGGTGTTCTGTTCTTTTTCTCCTTTTTGGGAAGTAACAACGGGATCATCAATATCTTGATCACCGGAGGTGGTCTCCTATTTATCGCTTATACCCTCATGCTGCTAAGGGAAATGTCCCCATCTGTGAGGAAAAAGCGGTTCGATCCATCTCCGGTCCTTGCTTCATGTTTGCTTTTCCTTCCTTTTTATGTGATGCATATAAAGCCCCACAACATCTATCGGGACGGAGCTCAGGAGAAGCTTACAAAGATGATGGCCGCACCTTCTCTTTTCGGGATCTTCAGTACCCCCGCTCGGGTGGAAAAGGTCGATGGGATCATGAAGGCGGCGAATGGATCGATAACTCCTTATGAGGAGAATCTATTGGCGGTGAATACGATCCCCATCTTTTATTACTTGACCGAAAGTCCCTATTCGTTCGCTAAGCATTGGAAGCTTAAGGGGATGAGTGAAAGGGAGCGCAGGGAGGCTCTTAATTCACCCGATGGGCCCGATCATATCATTATGATCCATAAGTCCCCAAGGTATAGGGATTGGCCCAATGTCGAAACTCGCTGTAAAAAGGAGGAGCTTCCCTATTACGATTTTTTTGTAGAATATCTGAAAGGGGACGCTTACAAAAAGGTCTATGACAATGACTGCTTCACCTTACACACCAAGGTGAAGTAAAGGCAAATAGGCTTTTTATAAGTCTTTTCCTCTTAAAACCCGATAGGCCTTGAGCCCCCTTAAGGTCCACGAAGGGGTTTTGTTCACGAGAGGGTAGGGGAGTTGCTCTGCCCCGAAAGAGCGGAAGAAGCGCTCGATAGGCTCGATCATACTCCCTTCGAAGTTATAGGGAAGCCCTAGTTCCGAAGCATATACCAAGCCTTCCCATATCAATAGGGCCAAAACGCCCTCGTTTTTCACTTCGGGATCCGCAGCACCAATGAGATAATAGCACTGCTCGTTGTCCCAGACCAAGTAGACCCCCCCACGGACCGTTCCGTTGGCGTCGACCGCATGTAGGATCTTTCTTTTTCCATTAGCAGCGAGGGTCTGGTCGATCTTTTGAAAATACTCAAGGCTGTAACTCAATGTCTTCTTTTTGACCCGATAATCTTTGAGCTTTAGCTCATGAATGGACTCAACCTCGTCGGCATATTCCACGGTGTATTTTTTTATGGCCTTCCGGATCGCTCCCCGGATATTACCACGAAGCTGGTTGAAGCATTTTTCCGTATCCTGTGTGTCTTGGATGATATAGGTATAACAAAGGCGGGTCTTAAACCCTTCCCAATAAAAAGGAAGGACGTTGGAGATCTTCGGATGGAGTTTAAGGGTGAGGTCATCAAAGCGAGGCAATCCAGCGATCAGTTCTTCCAGAACTTTCTTTTCATGCGCCAAACGTTGCGCTTGTTTTTGGCCTTCAGGATAAAAGATCCAGGGGCCTAAGTAGGGGGTGAGCGGAGGTATCGTGATCCGCTTAAAGCCGAATCTCCTTTTAATAAAATATACGATAAAGCCACTTGGGTCCTCGGAACTCCCCGAAAAATGAACACCCCATTCATGATCCTCTGCAACTGTGGACAACCACTCGTGACTCAGGAAAAGAGGTATCTCCGGCTTTTCACTACAAAACGCCTTGAAACGAGCTTTCTCATCTTTCATAAGGAATTCCAAGTTTAAGAAATCCTTCTTCCACCCGCTTCAGGTCCTCATCCTTATCGGTCGGGCGGGAACTACCGGTAGGGGGATAATGATAGCTTCCGGTACGGAGGGAAATATCCTCGAAAAAAGTGGTCCTTAGGTGATCGAGGCTCTGCTCGGGGTCTTTGGTCAACTCTTCGTAGTGGAGGTTGAACTTCCGTTGGGGAGGGACCTCTTTCAATTCTTCGTCGATCTGCTCCTCCAAGTAATGGATCTGCGCGGCGGTCTTTTCTTCGACCGAATGATATTGGAGATCTTGATAATTCCTGGGTCTGACCGACCACCATTGATCTTCTGGAATACCGAGTTTTTTTCTTTGATTAAGGATGGATCTTCCGGTCTGAAGGCGGTCACGCTTAAGGATCAAATAACGTGCATGCGGGAAAATTTCTTTGATCAAAGGGATGCGTTCGACCATGAACAGGTTTTTGATCAAAAGGGGACGACGAGTTCTCCCCATGATCCCGTAAATGGGATCGGAAATAAGGTTTATGGCCTTTTGGTCCAGATCTTCTTTGCTCACCCAATGGTTTTGTTTCGGTATAGCCCGATACCAAAAGGGGGGGCATTCGCTGGGGGCATGCCATCCTGCATGAATAGTGTTGCCTGCTTTTGAACTGAAGTTCCCATGGGGTTGATCGTTGTAAATGGAGTGAGAAAAGCGATTTCCTAAATAAAGGGTCCGGTAAAACAGATGCGTCAGGTTGTCGATGTATTCGAGAAGAAAATTCTCACTCAACAATTGGTAAGTGAAGGTGCTTCCACATCGGGGAGGGCCGAGAATGAAAATGGGGCCAAGGGAGCTTCCGGCCTCCCGAAATTTCTGACATTTTGCGTCCTCAAGAGGTTTTAACAGATAAGACAAGGGGGTGTTGATCCGACGCAGGAATGCAAAAAAGGCCCGGTTCACGTTCTTCATCGGTTTCGTTCTTTGCCGGGAATGAATTTCCGGATTCTTGAGAAAGGAAGGATCCCTTATTGGGAGCTTTTTCGAATAAAGGAGGGAACGGTTACTTTCCTGCTGTCCTATCCTTTATAATTTCGCTCGCAAGGGTCGATAAGAGCACTCTTCCCGTACATCAGGGTGGTGCCCCGGTTGAGAACCGATTATGCTCGAATTCCTTTTTTTTCTCTATATAGTTTCCGGGTTCCTTAAAGGCGTCTTACTGGCCTATGATATCCATAGCCCCGTGGACCTCACCTTATTGTCGGGTGTGTTGGTCATCGGATATGCCCTGTTCGGAAGGCCAGGACCGAATGGAACGGATTGGAAGGGCAAGCTGCGAAATGGACTACAAGATGGGAAGCTCCCTGTTATTCTCCTTGGAGGGTTCTACTTCTGGTGTTTGTTCTCCGCAGCTTTTTTGACCCCTTCCCCTTCTTACGTTTATTGGAAATGTTTGGCTTTTTTGACCAATGTGCTTGCCTTTAGTGTCCCCTTGCTCGACCGACGCTTGTGTCCTCACAGGCTGATCAAGTGGTTGTGCAGCTTCGCCTTGGTCTATGGGCTTTTTGCCTATTTTGCTTATGGCTTGCAAAGGTTGGATATGTTGGAGGTTATGGGGATGGATGATCCGCAGCTCTTACGATCCCTGTATTTACAAGCTGGATTGGTCTTGGGGGTGGCAGGGATATTGGCCCTGTATATAAGGAATTTATTGGGAGCGGTCCTTTTGAATTTATTGGCTTTCCTTATCGTCGGTACGGCTGCTCGGGGACCGATCCTCTTTTTCTTTTTCACCCTTGGCCTGATCGCTTTACAAGCTCTGTATATCCAATATAAGGAACGGGGCTTATCTATTAAAAAGGCTTTCACCCCACGTCGGATCCGCTGGATAACAGGGTTCTTGGTGGGAAATATCTTGCTCATTGCGCTCATTTCTTCTTCGGAGGTTTTTCGGGCCCCCTATCAGAGGACCATCTTTCGGTACAATGTTCTGATACAAGGTCTTATTGGTGGGTCCAAAGAGATGGAAATGATGGGGGGGGATGATGCCATCGAGGCGGAAAAGACCAAAGGGAGAAGGTTGGAAGAGTTCTCCTACGTCCTTGACAAGGTTTTCACGGACCCCTACCGTTTCACTTTTGGTTACGGTATGGGAAGTTTCTATTTTCTGAAATACGGGGAGGACAAAAGAGGGTATCCTCACAACGTTCTTTTGGAGATCTGGTTCGAATTGGGGACAATAGGGCTTTTATTGGCTTTGGGCTTTATGGGATATTGCGTCCGAGAGGGGATCCGCAAGCGGAATTACATTTTTTTATTCGCCATCCTTTTCTTTCTCATGAATACGATGAAATCTTACTCCATAGTGGACATCCGTGTTATGTTCGCTCTCCTGGGAGTTGCTGTTTTCATCCCGCCGTCCCCTCCGGAGGGGAAGAAGATCTCGGGGTCTTATGATTAGGGGTATCCGGGTTTTTTCCGCGGGAAACCTTTGTCCTCCAAACTGAAGTTTTCACGGATGCTGGATATCCCTCTCTGGATCTTCTGTATATATAGCCGCCTTGGGGTTGAAAGCTCCGATACCTCGTTCTTTAAGGAGCTCCAAGAAACTTAGATAGGCCCTTCGCCATAAGGCGAATTTGCCGGTAGAAAAAAAGTTGTTGTGCCAGAGGATAGTGATCACGCTGTTCTTATGATGGGCCTCGATGAATTTTTCCATCCGAGGCAAAGGATCCTCTCTCCTGTTCAGAAGAGCGGTGTCCATGATCTGTAGGGGAACCTCGAGCAAACTCATTTTCTCACGGGTCCTTGGATCGAAAGGATGAAAAGGTCTCCCATAAGAGTTCCTGAAGCCGATCGCATCGGAAAAGCCCAAGCTGCTATCGAGAAGGAAGCCCTCTTCCTCAAGTTGCTGATAATGATCGGGTAGTTGGATCTTCAGGTAGTGGTTTCTGACGATCGGTAAAGCTGAGCGGAGTTTGTTCCATTCGGAACGAAAAGCTCCTTCAAAGCTGCTTTTGTGGAGGCCGTTCCAAAACCCTCGTTTTTCAACTTCATGCATAAGGTTCTGAAAATAGGGCTCCTGAATATCGTGATCGGCGTTGAGGATCCCATCCCGGCTCTTCCCCTTTTCCGCTAGCCAAAAAAAGCAGCTTTTGAAGCCTTGCCTTTCATGAAGCTCCATGATCTCTTGGATCCGATCCCATTCGTAGCGTCCCTTCAGGGTCCACCAGATCCGTTGAAAGGAGCGGAGCAAATTTGCCCTTTTAGCATGAAAGGCGGCTTCTCTGAGATTCCCGTTCACAATGCGATCGATATCGTGGGTCAAAAAGACCCTCGTCCTTTGATCCGGCCAAGCTGGGACGGGGACCTTTTGAGCGAGGTCTCGATGGAGCTTTTCAAAAAGCTCCGAGACCAGGTCTTTTTCAAAGGCCTTGAAGCGGTGTTGGTAAGTGGCGGAGCTCAAAAATCGGCCATGATCGTCAAGTTCCTCGCTGTCAGCATTCCATTCCTGGATGCTGTTGACCATGTAGAAAGCCGTGCTGAGAATATCGGGCTCCCCATTCGAACATCGGATCGTTGGATCCTGAGGCATAAGGACCTTATGATCCTTGCAGCCTTTTTCCCAGCGATCCGCAAAGTGCTTCGATATAGGAAGGTCCCCCTCCGGTTCCATGGCGATACGGAGCTGCCATGCTTCTTCGGTGAATCGATAGGGAAGCCCGATATGTTCTGCAAAAAGATCCCACGCCCATCCGATCTCCTTATCCAGAGAAGATGGAAGGTCCAAAAAGACGTTTAATGTGGGATGTTCACTTTCGGTCATAGGTCGCTGGATCGAAAGAGTTGATCCACCCGGAAAAGCCCCACCAAGGAGCCCAGACCATAGGAGAAATGAAGCACGAAAAAGGCTAGGAGCATGTGAAGCTTCGAGATCCTTTCATCCGATGTTCGGATGGTCACGAATAGAATGCTGGTAAAGTATAACAACAGAACGAAGAGGGATATCAGAGAAAAATATGGGTGAAGGATCCCTAATATCAAGGGAACGAGAATGGAAAGAACAAAAGCCAAAGGTATGAAATGCCTGATGCTCAAGGACCTAAAGTCGCGTGTCAAATAAACGGTCATAATATTCCATAGCCCGTTCTTGTAATTGTTAAGACCAAGATCCTTATAGCTTTCCCGTGCGTAGTAGGTGCAGTAAAGGTCGGGGAGCAAAAGGATCCGTCCCCCGTTCTCTATCAGCCGCTTGTTCAGTTCAATGTCCTGGTTCCTTTTAAGGGCGTTCCGATAGCCTCCGAGTTGTTGGAGGGTTTTCTTCCAAAAGCAACCGAAAGGGACCGTATCGACTTCCTTTTCTTCGTCGATACCGGTCCGGAAAAAAGAGTTCCCGACCCCAAGAGGGTGGGAGAGGACGGTAGCGATCGCCCGAGCCTTTGGGGTCTCCCTTAGGGGCTCGGTCTTTCCTACGGCTCCGACGTTATCGACCCCGCCTTCCCGGAGCTTTTCGGAAAGGCGCCTGATATATTCGCTTGGATAGGAAGCATGGGCATCGAGCCGCACGATGATCTCCCCTTTTGCTTCTTGGATCCCTCGGTTCATGGCATAGGGGACCGTCCGTTCCTCGTTGTCGAGAACACGAATGAAGGGATACGCCTCGGCGTATTCCTCAAGAATGTCCCGGGTCCGGTCCGTGCTCATGCCGTCCATAAAAAGCAATTCCAAGCCTTCCTTTGGCATGTCCTGTTGCAAAAGATCCCTCACTGTACGATCGATGTAACGCTCCTCGTTGTAACAGGGGATGATCGCCGTGACCTTATGTTCTTTTTCCGCGTTCAAGCTTGTTGTTCCATGTTGAGGAAACGTCGATAGGCATCTAAAAGCTGTCCTGCAGCACTCTCCCAATTGTAATGGGTTTGGACGGCTTTTTGTCCATTTTGTCCCATTTCAGAAGCTTTTTCGGGGTTTTCGATGATCCATCGGATGGCCTCAGCGATCGCTTCAGGGTCTTGGGGGTCCACACAAATACCGCATTCATGTTCGTTAAGGATCTGCTTCAAGGCCGGAAAGTCGGAGGCGATAACGGGAAGACCTGCGGCCATGTATTCGAACATTTTAACGGGAAGGGCGTGTACGTAATTGATAATAGGATGGAGGGTGACCATTCCTGCTCTTGCTTCTCTATAAACTTTTTGCACTTCTTGTCGATCGATAAAACCGAGCTCGTTCACTTTTTTCCACCCGGGAAGCTGGGCCAGTTCATCCCGGAATTCGGGCGGATGGAAATTCCCTCCCAGATCAAGGTTGACATCCGTCATCGGGAGGGCCTCAACGAGTTCCCGGATCCCTCGTACAGGGGTGATATTTCCCACGTAACAGATCTTGTTGCTTTTCTGGCTTTGTTCCATAGGAGGAGAGAGCCCCCCATCCTGAAGGATCGGATAATTTTTAACGCTATAGCATTCTGAGTTGGACCTTAGAAAACGGTCCCGAATATGATCGGTGGCCGTGATGATCCCCGTCAACTTGGCCACCACATGGTCCTCGTATTTCTCAAAAAGGCGTGATACCAGTTTTCGAAGGAATTTCGGGATGTAATGTTTGGAAAGGATCTGTCTGGGAACGTCCTCATGGGCATCATATATCACCCGATATCCCCGGGCGACGAGTTTTTTCGCAAAAGGAAGGAATTCAGGGTCGTGGAAATGGTAGAGGTCGGCGTCGAGCTGGATCGCGGTACGATACGCCTTTTTGGGAACTTTTAAGACCCTGCCGATCCTTGAGTTGGTTCGCTGTCCCAGATCGATCATGCGGATCCCATCATCCGTTTCTTCCCCGCTTTCGTATTCGTTCACGATCAGGGTTACTTCGTGACCAGCTTTCTGAAGGCTTCTGCACTCTTTGTGAAAGATCCTTACATCCCTGCTAGGATGCGCAGTCGTAATATGGCAGACCCTTCCGAGTTTCATTCTTTTGGGAGGGTGTCGCTTGAAGGACGAAAAATATCGGTGTAAAAAGCTTTTTCCTCAGGGGGAAGGCTTGCCAGCCTTTTTTCCAGCCTTTTTTGAAGTTCAGCGTTGTCGGGATGATCGGGGTCACTGATCTTTTCTGGAAAAGCCCCCGGAAGGTGCTCCTCATCGCGAAGCTCCGGGACCGGGCCGATCTCCCCTTTTGATAGCCGCACCCGTTCCAAAAGCCCCCGGGGATCATGACAAAGTTCTTGGTAACGGAGTTCCAAAAAACGCTCGGGGGCTTCATGCTTTTTCTCGTTCACCATCCGGTGGATCTGAAAGATCTGTTCAAGGACCTGCTCTTCCCGGGGTTCGGACAACCATTGTTGGTGACCTGGGGGACGGGTCGACCGCCACTGGTCCGGGGAAAAGGATAAAAGGGAATTCGCATTCGATAGGAGATCCCTTTTTAAGTGGAGGAAGAGCGCGTTCGGAAAAGCCTGGAGCAGGGTTGGAACGGATAGCACGTGGCCAAGATAGCCAGCGATCAGGGGACCGTCCCGGTCCATTTCCATCCGTTCGATCTTTCGGGAAAGTTTGCGGATCCGTTTTTCAGGGGTCTTTCCTTCCGTTTTCTCCAGCCCTTGACGCATCCAGTATTTCCAGAAACGGTACCCTTCGGATTCTCCGCAAAGTCCTTGAACGAACCCGTGGTGAGAGTGGAAGCTTGAATAGGTTCGCTGGCAATTTCCCCGTGTGAGTAGGTATGCCAACTGGGGGGAAGAGAAGAAGAAGTTCTGGAAGTTGCTCAAGTAGACGCTCTTCAACCCGCTTCGTAAGACTTGGTAAAGAAGGGTGGACCCGCTCCTGGGGGGTGCTAAGATCACGATCGGTCCATGGGAGCGTTCGCTCTCCCTCTTAAGAAAAGGGATGGCCAGGCCATCGATCGGGCGCAAAAGGAGCGTTAAAGGCTGAAGTTTCCGAACCAGGCGGATGCTCGTTCGAGACCTTCCTTGGCTCATCGATCGCTCTGGCATTTTAGGACCGATTCCTGCTTATGAAGGGTACTGAGTTTTTGAGCCGGGGAAAGCTCGATCTTATCGATGAGGGAGCGGAAGGGGTAGCTCGAGCGGACCAAAAAGCCCAACCAAGGGCGGTAAAAGATATGGAGCCGGCAATAGGCCTTTCGGAAGGCGAACTTATCCATAAGGAAGTCCTGGATCCCCGTTTCATGAGAAATGCTGCGCGCACCGTCGTTGACGAAGCGGTAAGCTTTTTCCTCGAGGTAGTGTTCATCCATGCGGTTGAACAGGGCGTAACTCGGATAGTCCTTCAAGGAGTCCGGGTCGAATTTGATCTCGGTATAATCGCAAGAATGGCCGAAATCGCGGTTTCGGCTGTAGGCGATCCAATTTCCGGTTGACCGGTCCACCACTTTCCAAAAACTCCAGCGCGCATCTTGCAGGTTGCGGATCCGGTCCCGGAAAGCCTCTTTCCCGAGGGGACGATGCGGACCTTTGTAGCGTTCGAACGCTTTGGAATAAGGATGGTATCCCTCCGTGGCTATCTCTTCCTTCGATGCTGGAAGGACCTCGCAGCGCTTATGCCCGCGCCGCACCTTGTTTCGTGTGTTGGATGATAGAGATCCCAAGGGAGTGGCCTCGTCTTTGATCACGAACCAAAAGCAAGGGAAAGAAGGATCATCGAAGCGAGAAGTGCATCGGATCAAGCTCGTACCCGTTCGCTTCATAAGTTCGCGGGCCTCGTTTTCATCGAGCTCTGCATCCCGATCCGGGGCTTCATCCGGTATCAAAGCCCTTTGATAGGGTTTCCATCGCATGCCTTTATATTCGATGATCTCGGCCATTCCCGATCGGGATCTTCGAACGAATATCACCGATCTTTGTGAAAGTACGTCGGGACCGGGTTCGGCGTCGTGCCACCCCTTAGCTTGAGGTCATTGAACGCTCGCATGAAAGACCCGAAAGAAGGCTTGAAGCAACGGATCGGGGCTTGGTTGGACAAGGCTCCGGAACGGATCTTCCTCTATTGGAAAGGGCGAGTGGCTTTGTATTCCATGCTTCGGGCCTATGGGATCGAAAAGGGGGATGAGGTCATCATGCCGGCTTTCACCTGCGTAGTGGTCCCCAATGCTGTTCTCTATGCGGGGGGGGAGCCGGTCTATGTGGATGTGGACCCGGAGAGCTTGAACGCTCCTTACGAAGCGATCGAAAAGGCGGTCAATGAGCGAACCCGCGTTATTATCGCTCAGAACAGCTTCGGGCTTTCCACCGATCTGGATCGGATC
>CAZOSO010000069.1:0-11301 GCA_964582635.1 uncultured Weeksellaceae bacterium
GGACGATAGATCAGCTGGAATTTCTGGCGTAAAAAGCGGATCTTCCGGCTATTCCCTCTTTTTTCTTCTCCCTGAGCCGGTTTCCAGCGTTGCTCGGCCCATTGATATCGAAAGGGCTGGAGCCCGAGGGCCAAAGCGAACCCCGAGCCGATATCGAGCTCGAAGGTGAAAGCGGGTGCGAGCCCTAATGAACGCCGTAAAGCCTGCTGATCTTCTTTATAAAGCGCACCAAGAGGGTCCTCTTCCCCTTTCTTCACCTTAACTCCTTCCTTCATATAATAACAGTCCAACCCCGTCCGGAGCGAAACCCTGGATGAGGCTTGCCAAGCCTTTAAGTCATAGGAGAGAGCGGCCCCACGTGTGGTGAAACCGGAACTCGGAGTCCAACGCTCCCCCTCCGAACCGGCTCGGTGCACAAAAGCCGGACCGAACACGCCTCCCACGCGGATCCGATGCCTCCCTTTCCCCCATCCAAGAGAGGGCATCATAAAACGGACGCCCTCCTCCATCCCTTGATGGAGATCGAACTCGAGAAAAAGACCTGAGGCACTGCTATCGGCACCACCTCGAGCAGATCCGGAAATAAAGGTCAAGAGCAGGAAGGGTAGAACGATCCGTTTCATGGGCGCCCCGAAGATAAGGGTCCTTCCCCCTTCCCTACTTTTGCGACATGGACCCGCGGATCCAACGCGCAGAAAGGGAGCTTCACGAGTGGGTGAAAAAGAGGGACTATCGCGGCATCGACCCCTATGATATCCTAAGAAGCCCTTTCCCCTTTCAAAAACCGGGAAAGTGGCCGCCGATCATCGCCACGCAGATCCAAAAGCGTTCCCCGCTCAACCTCCGGCCTTTGCTCGGGATCAAGCCGACCCACGACCCCAAAGCGATCGGCCTTTTTTTAGAAGCAGCTTGTACCCGATCCGGAGAAGAAGGAGAGAGGAGATCCGAAGAAAAAAAGGAGGCCGAATATCTCTTCCAGCTCTTAATGAGCTTGCGAAGCGATGAAAAGGACTGTGACGCTTGGGGTTACCCCTTCCCTTGGTTCAACCCGGAGCGTTCCCTCCCTTCCTATTCACCCACGATCGTCGTGACCGGAACGGTGGCAAGGGCGATCCATGCTTACTACATGCTAACAGGATCGGAGGAAGCACGCCAGAGCCTCGAGCGGATCGGGCGCTTCTTCACCGAGCGCTTGTATCGGAGCGAGGATGAAACCGGGATATGCTTCAGCTATAGCAAGGCCCGAAAAGACCGCTGTTACAATGCGAGCCTCCTGGGAGGAGAGCATTTCGCGAGAATGTACGCACTGACGGGAAAGGATGAGTTCGGAGCCTGGGCTCGAAAGACAGCGGATTTTGTGCTCGCCCGTCAGAAAGAAGATGGACGCTGGAATTACAGTGAGGACCCGAAAAGCGGAAAGGAACGCGTCCAGATCGACCATCACCAAGGTTTCGTGATCGATTCCCTGAGGCGGATCCATCACCACGCTTTTCCAGCGGATGATACCTTGTTGAAGGCCGTCCGAAAGGGGCTCTCTTTTTATCGAAAGGAACAGTTCTTCGAAGAGGGGCGTTCCATGTGGCGTTTGCCGAAAAAATGGCCGGTGGACATCCATTCTCAGGCCCAAGGGATCGTCACCTTCGACCTGAACAGGGACCTCGATCCTTCCTACGGTCCTTTTGCCGAACGGATCGCAGAATGGACGATCGCTCATATGCAAGGGAAGGACGGGGCTTTCTATTACCGCCTCACCCCGCTTTTCAAAAACCGCATCCGCTACATGCGATGGGGGCAAGCGTGGATGTTCCTGGGACTTAAAAAGCTGCTGAGCCGGAAAAAAGCCGAAGCGAGCGTTCAGGAAGCCTAAGCCGCCTTCCCGAACCTTTCGAAGGCAGGAAGAAAGGTCCTCACGTGCAAAGAGCCTCTTCTTGATCCCGATCCAAAGCGATCCGGCCCTGGCCTGCTCTTGGAAAAGACAAAGCGGACAACGCCAATAGCCGCTATATCCTCGTACCTTTACACGTTCCAGGGAATGCATATGCCCCGCGATTTCACCCTTTCCACTTATCGAAAGCTTTTGAGCGGTTACCTTGAACAGGGCTATTTGCCGATCCCCCTCGAGCGTTATTTTAGCGAAGGCCTTCCCCAAAATAGGATCCTCCTGCTCCGGCACGATGTGGACCGAAATCCCCAGCGTTCATTGGACATGGCGGAAATAGAAGCGGAAATGGGGGTTAAGGGGACCTATTATTTCCGCACGGTCCCGGCCAGCTTCAACCCTCGGATCATCCGAAAAGTAGCCGAACTGGGGCACGAGATCGGCTATCACTACGAGGACCTGGCTCGGGCCAAAGGGGATATGGAGCGAGGGCTGGCCTCCTTTCGAAAAAACCTCGAACGCCTGCGCAAGCATTATCCCGTCCGAACCGTTTGCATGCACGGAAGTCCGCTTTCTTCCCACGACAACAAGCGCCTCTTGGAAAAGCTCGACCTCGAGGCGGAAGGGATCATCGGAGAACCTTACCTCCATATCGACCCCCGAAAGTTCTTTTACTTAACGGACACAGGAGGAAGATGGGATGGGGGAGCGAGCAGTGTCCGCGACCACAGCGAGGCCGCTTCGCTCGGTATCCGGACAAGCTTCGGATTGATGGAAGCCATCCAGAACGAGGGGCTTCCCGACCTTATCCATCAAACCGTCCATCCCCAACGGTGGATCGATGCGCAAGCTCCCTGGCTGTGGGAAAGGGGTTCGCAAAAGGTCAAGAACGGGATCAAAAGGGTCCTTAAACGCATCCGATGATCCGGACCGTTATCATCTGTCAAGAAGAGCCCTTCTTCATTCCCAAACAAGTGGGAACGATCCTGGAAAGAAGCGGGGCGTCCTATCGAGTGGTCGGGGGCAGCGTTCTCTCCCCTTCCCGCAAAGGCAGGGGATTACAGCACTGGTTGAAGGAACGGAGCCGGATCTATAGCAAACAAGAGCTCCTGGCTGTCTTTTTCGCTTACGCTTATACCAAGCTCGTAAACGGTTTGAAACGCCTATTCGGTGCGGCTTCCCCCTATTCGGTGAAAAGCCGCTTCGAGGCCTATCAGGTTCCCCTTCTATCAACAAGCGACATCGACGATCCGGTCTTTCTGGAAAAGCTCCGCGATCTCGAACCCGACGTGATCGTTTCCATTTCCTGTCCGCAACAGTTCAGCAAAGAGCTCCTACAGATACCGACCCGCTATTGCCTGAACCTTCATGCCACCCTTCTCCCGAGACATCGGGGGGTCTTTGGCACTTGGTGGACCCTTTTTGAAGGGGATGAAGAAGCGGGCGGGAGCATCCACACCATGGAGGAACGCTTGGATGCCGGAGAACTGCTATGGCAGGAAGCGTTCAAGGTGAAAGCGAGCGACACCCAATTCGCTATCGCCGAAAAAAGCAAAAGACGGATGGCGGAAGGGCTCGTCGATCTGCTGGAAAAGATCGATCGAAAAGCAGAAACCCCTTTATCCCCCACGCACACCCCTTCCTACAACCGAGCCCCTTCGAAGGAAAAAGGCCGAGAATTCCATCGCAGGGGAAAAAAGATCTTGCGCCTAGCCGATCTTAGGCGAGCCCTCCGGCCTAAATTCGTAACAAGAGGAGGGGACAAGCGCTCATGAAGATCCTGATCTATCTCGGACACCCGGCCCATTATCATACCCTTTCCCATCTGCTTCCGGAATGGGCAGAAGAAGGGCACGAACCGATCCTCGTGGCCCGGGATAAGGATGTGCTCCTGGACCTGATCCAGGGGCTTCCCTACCGGACCCTTCGCTTTCCATCCCGAAAAGGCAACTCCTGGTGGAGCATCTTCTTCCACACCTTGAAACGGGAGTGGAAAATGTACCGGCTCACGCTCAAGGAAAAGCCCGGCATCCTGATCGGAACGGACGTCACCATCGCCCATGCCGGATATTGGACCGGGACCCCCAGCCTCCTTATCAATGAAGATGACAGCCAAGCCGTCCCCAAATTGGCTCATTTAGGCTTTCGCTACGCGAGCCGTGTGCTTTCGCCCCATTCTTGTGACATAACCCCTTATGAAAAGAAGAAGCTGCCTTATCACGGGGTCCACGAACTCGCATATCTCCATCCTTCACGATTCACCCCGGACCCGGAGCAAATAAAGGAACTCTTCCCCCCTGACGGTTCGCCTTACGTGCTGGTACGCGTTTCAGCCCTGACAGCTCACCATGACAAAGGGTTAGGCGGGTTGGACAGCGATACGGTCCGGGCGCTGCTCGAACGCATCTCCCCCTATGCAACCCCCTGGATCAGTTCCGAGAAAGAGCTCCCGGAAGACCTTGAACCCTACAGGGTGCAGGTCCCTCCTGAAAAGATCCATCATGCTTTGGCCCACGCCAAGCTTTTGATAGGGGATAGCCAAACCATGACGGCCGAGGCAGCCATCCTGGGCACTCCTTCCGTTCGCTATAGTGACCTGGTGGGTCGATTGGGCTATCTGGACGAATTGGAGAACGCTTACCAACTTACTTTTGGGTTCGTAGTCGATGAAAAGGAGCGGATGCTGGAAAAAGTGAGCGCTCTTTTAAAAGAAGAAAAACTCGATGAGCAATGGAAAGAAAAGCGGGAGCTTTTCCTGAAGGATAGCGACGACCCTTTGGACCTGATCCGCAGTACAGTGGATCGAGCCTTGAAAAAAGCGGAAGAAAAAAGAAGGAGGGGCTTGTAACCCATCTCCTCCTCGAAGCATAAAAAGGAAAAAGCCCAGAGCGACCAGCAGCATGTCCCTTGAAGCGAGCACTCTCCACCTAGAAAAAACACCGAAGGTCCATCAGAAGGAGGTTATCCGAGAAACGCACGGTGAAGAGATCCTCGGCTTCATCACGCAGCACCTGGACCCCGATACGAAGAACACCGAAGTCCTCAAGACCGATGATCCCTTCAATTTAGAATTGCTAGGAGAGGAAGAGCGCAGGGCCCTTATCGATCTCGATCGCCTCAATGACATCCGACATCCGAATTCCTTCCTGAGGAAGCTGAATCAAAAGCTTCCTTTGGAGGGATCTTATATCGGCTGCGTGGAAACGCTCGAGGATCGTAAAGCGAGGCTGCTGAAGAAATACCCACCGCTTCTCGATCGCTGCTACTACTTTCTGGATTTCGTTTTTCGAAGGGTCTTTCCCAAACTCCCCCTTACCGATCGCTTTCAATCCTTTGTGACCGCCGATCGGAACCGCCCCATGTCAAAGGCTGAAGCCCTCGGCCGACTGGTTTACGCGGGATTTCGGATCGAAAGCACCGAAGCCATCGCCGGGAGGCTCTTCTTTTTAGCCCGCAAAGTGAGTGCTCCCATGGAGGGCAAAGCTCCTTCACCCGGACTTCTGATCGGCATTCCAAGGGTCGGGAAAGACCGCCGGATGATCACCATCTATAAGTTCCGGACCATGCACCCCTACGCGGAATTACTCCAGGATTATGTGTACAGGAACAACGACCTGGCCGAAGGGGGGAAGTTCAGGAACGACTTCCGCATTACCAGCTGGGGGCGGTTCATGCGAAAGCTCTGGATCGATGAATGGCCCATGTTCTACCACTTGCTGCGGGGGGATATGAAATTGGTCGGGGTCCGCCCCCTCAGCCAACAATATTTCGATCTTTACAGCGAGGAGCTCAAAGAACTGAGGACCCGTTTCAAACCCGGCCTCCTTCCTCCTTTTTATGCGGACATGCCGAAGACCCTCGAGGAGATCATGGATTCTGAAAAGCGTTATTTAGAAGCATACCAAAAGGCCCCGCTTCGGACCGATATCCGCTATTTTTTCATGGCGCTCAAGAACATTCTCTTCAGAAAAGCCCGCACAACGTGAGGACGCTCCGGCCTCTGGTTATGCTTCTCCTCCTTACCCCCTTGGTCTCATGGGGCCAGGGCATTTATATGGACCAACGGAAAGGGGTTTACGATCTGCTCCATGAACTCGCGGACCAGAACATTGTGGAGCTAGGGTCCCAGACCATGCCTTATACGAGGCGTACGATCCGAAATGCATTGGAAGAGGCGCGCAAGAAAAAGGACAGCTTAGGAGAGCGCCAAAAAGCTGAACTCGAGTTTTACCTGCGCGATCTCCTCAAAGGCACGGCCCCTTCGGATTCCTTCGACAAAAGGCTCGACCTCTTCTACCATTACGACAGCAATTTCGCTTTCTCCATTAACCCGATCCTCGGAGGAAAGGTCCATTACAACGAGGAAGGGATCGCCTGGCACCGTTGGAACGGTGCTGAAGCGTGGGGGAGTGTGGGGGACCATCTGGGTATCTATGCGAGCCTTCGTGACAACGGGGTGAACCGCCCCCTCTATAGAGAAAAGCACTTAGAGACCGAGCAAGGAAGGAATTACAAGCTAGTGGATGAAGAAGAGGGCGGGCGGACCGACTTCAGCGAGATGCAAGGGGGGATCAGCTACGCTTGGGAGTGGGGGCATGTCGGTTTGATCAAAGACGAACTGATCTGGGGAACCCATTACCGACAGGCTAACATCTTCTCCGGGAAACCCCCATCCTTCGCCTATTTGGACCTGGACCTGGAACCGACCGATTGGTTCCGTTTCCGCTACATTCACGCTTCCCTGGTCTCCGAAGTCGTCGATAGCTCCCGTTCCTACCGGAACAACGGGGTTTTTCGGGGGGTCATGCAAGACAAATACCTGGCCGCGAACCTTTTCATTTTCACACCCTGGAGCGGGGTGGACCTCTCGATCGGGAATTCGATCATCTACGCGGACGATGGGATCGAGCTGGCTTACCTCAATCCCGTGATGTTCTACAAATCCGTGGATCACACCTACAGCGCTACGGGGAGCAGTGCGCTCGGCCAAAATGCCCAGATGTTCGCGGACTTTAGCGTCAGGCGCTTGCCTTATCTCCACCTCTACGGGACCCTCTTCATGGATGAGCTCGATATCGGGAACTTCTGGGATGATGAGGATCACACCCGTTTGTTCAGTATCAAAGGGGGATTTCGTTTATCCGGGCTCATCGAGGACTTTGAATGGACGGTGGAATATACCCGGACCAATCCATGGACCTATCGGCATCAGATCCCTTCCACCACATTCGCTTCGAACGGCTACACGTTGGGGCATTACCTGAAGGGAAATTCAGAAGAGCTCTTCAGCAGCCTTCGCTACAAACCGTTGAGGGGGCTTCTGATCGAGGCTTATGGGAACCGGGCGGTCAAAGGTGCCCCGGTGGTCCATCAACGTTTGAAAGGGAATCCCAACGTTCAAGGCCTCGATTTCATCGAAGAAACGGTTTGGAGCTCCTTGAGCTTCGGGGTAGAAGCCCGCTACGAAGTGATCAATGACGGCTTCATCACCCTAGGGGTGCGAAGGAGACAGGTGAAAGGAAAGATGGAACGCTTTACGGCCCCTTATTACCACGGAACGACAACGACGCTGGAAGGGGGGGTCAACTTCGGCTTCTGAAGCGAAGGCCTTATTTCTGCTGCCCTAGCAGATACTGCATTTGGAAGAGCTTCATCTGGATCTGGAAGAGCTTCAGTTTGATCCGTAGCAGATCCTCATCATCCTTGCTGCTTCCTTGGAAAAGCTTTTTGAACAATCCCTTTTTATCCGCCGACGCTTCCGAGATATCGATCTCGGAGATATCGGTGCTTTCCTTCTTTTCCCTTTTCGAAGCTTGTTCAGAGCTCTTTTCTTCCTTCTTCTTTTGCTCCGGGTATTGATCCTCCGAGCGGTTGAAATTGTACGTGACCCCGAGGCCGAAATAGCCGAACTTATCGCGGGCGGTCCAATCCCGAACGAAGCTGTCCAGCTTGTCGGTGGTCGTATTGAAAAGGGCAACGTTCGCCGTAATGTCCGTATTATGGTTCAACCGGAACCCGAAATCCACTCCTACCGGGACCGAAAGCCTTAAAAGTTGATCGGCGCGGTCCAGGAGGACCTTTTTGTTCCCCCCTTTATCGACGTCCGCCTCCGTGTAGCCATAATAATTCTTGTAGCCCCCGATCTCACTCCGGATGCTATAGGAGCGGAACCAAAGCATCCCGATGCCCACGTTCAGGTCCATATAGTATCGGCGGTCCCCCACCTTTTTCTTGTCGGTCAGGATCCGGGTCAATTCGTAGTTGACCGAAAGGTTGAGGTTCGTAACATCCGTCCGGAAACTCAAATGCTGGGCACCAGCCCCGTTCCTATGGCCTCCCTCCAAACCGCCTTTTTCGAAACTCAATCGCCCTCCGAGTCCTCCGAGGAATTTGCGCTTCACGAAGACCCGGTAGCCAGTGCGAAAGGTATTGGGAAAAGCCCGAAGATCCGGAAGAACATCGTAGCCAGCGAGATCCCCGTAGAAGAGCATACTGCCTCCACTCACTCCAACCGCACCTCGATCGAAAGCCGACGGCAATTGCGCCTTTCCAGCTACTCCGACCAAAACGCCCACGAGGAGAAAGAAGATGCTCTTTCGATAAAAGGCAAGAACGGCCATATCCCAAAAATACAAGGAAGGCAACGGAAATCCAAACTCCCTGAGCTCCGTCCACCTTTTCTCCACAAAGATCTGCTAGTTTCGTGAGACGATGAGATCGAGAGTCCTTTCACTTTTCGTTGCCTTTTTGGGCCTTTTCGGAGTAATGGCTTGCGAGAACGAGGTAGACCTGAACGCGCCTAAAAAGGACATTACTGCCGCTTATGGCATCCTTGACATAAGCGATTCCCTTCATTACATCAAGGTGAACAAAGCCTTTTTGAACCAGCAGAATGCGAGGACCTACGCTAAGGAATCCTACAGCGACACCTATTACGACAAGATCTCAGTAAGGGTCCAAGAAAAGGACGAGAACGGGGATCTTAACAGAGGTTTCGAGCTCGAGGATACCCTTGTGGACAAAGAAGAGGGGGTCTTTGAACACGATGAGCCCCAAAAACTCTATTACTTCAAAGCCAAGGACCTGGACCCACAAGCTCGATATCAACTCCGCATCTTGATCCACGAGGGTAAGGATAATGAGAAGTTGGTCAAAGGAGAGACCCGCTTGGTCGGTAAAACGACCCTGACCTCTCACAATGCTGGTTCTCAATTCGGGAATGACCTTTTCTTTTTCAGCGGCGGCGAGTATCGGAAAGAAGAGTTGAAATGGGATCCAGGAGAGAACGTTGCGGAGCAGATCCTGACCCTTCGCTTTCACTACCAGAACATCTTTTCCAACGGAGACACCATGAACCGCTCTTTCGATTGGGAAGTCGGCAAAGAGAGCGGAAAAGCCAATTCCCTGAAGATCGACGGTGAGAGGTTCTATGAGCGGGTGAACACAGTTCTTTCCCCGAACCCGGAGAATTTGACCGAACGTAAGATGAACCGTATAGATATCCTTTACCGGGGAGCGAATCAAGCGCTTAAAACCTATAAAACGGTGGCGGGCCCGAGCGCTTCCATCGTTCAGAACCGCCCGGATTACACGAACCTCGATACGGCCGCTGTCGGCATCTTTGCATCCGCCGGACACTACCATTTCAAAGGGCTTTCCCTGAGCAATACCAGCATGGACGAATTGGTCCAAGGGGATATCACCGGCCACTTGAAATTCTCCTATTAAGGAGCTTCTGTCTTTTTGTCATCCTTCTTGACAGAAGAAGCTGTCATTCTTTCCCGAATCCCCGAACATTGCTTGATGGCATGAAGCTTGACCCGGAGAGGCGGATCCAAGAATTTAAATCGGATAAGATATGAGTAAGATCATCGGAATCGACCTCGGAACGACGAATTCCTGCGTATCGGTCATGGAAGGGAATGAGCCCACCGTGATCCCGAACGAGGAAGGAAAACGTACCACACCGTCCATCGTAGCCTTTTTAGAAGGAGGCGAAAGGGCGGTCGGAGAAGCTGCCAAACGGCAGGCCATTACGAACCCGGAGAACACGATCCACTCGATCAAGCGCTTCATGGGGAACACCTATGATGAGTGCTCGAAAGAGATCGACCGTGTTTCCTATGAAGTGACCAAAGGCGATAACAATACGCCGCGGGTACAGATCGGCGATCGACAGTATACACCGCAGGAACTTTCGGCTATGATCCTTCAGAAGATGAAGAAATCGGCCGAAGAATACCTCGGTGCTGAGGTGAGCGAAGCCGTTATTACCGTCCCCGCCTATTTCAACGACCAACAGCGTCAAGCCACCAAAGAGGCCGGCGAGATCGCAGGGCTGGAAGTGAAGCGGATCATCAACGAGCCCACGGCAGCATCGCTCGCTTACGGCCTCGACAAGAAAGAAGAGGACCTCAAGGTCGCTGTCTTCGATTGCGGAGGGGGAACACACGACGTTTCCATCCTCGAGCTCGGGGACGGCGTCTTCGAAGTGAAGTCCACCGACGGGGACACCCACCTGGGTGGTGATGATTTCGATCAAAAGATCATCGATTGGCTCGCAGAAGAGTTCAAGAACGAACAAGGCGTCGACCTGAAGCAGGACAAAATGGCCCTTCAGCGGCTCAAAGAAGCTGCCGAAAAGGCCAAGATCGAGCTTTCCGCTACCCAGCAGACGGAGATCAACCTGCCTTATATCACGGCCGATCAATCCGGACCGAAGCACTTGGTGAAAACGCTTACACGTTCCAAGTTCGAGCAGCTCATCGACGATCTCGTGCAACGCACGATCGATCCCTGTAAGAGCGCGCTCAAAGGAGCTGGAATGGAAGCCAAGGACGTCGACCGGGTCATTCTGGTCGGTGGTTCCACACGGATCCCGGCCGTTCAGAACGCCGTGCAGGAATTCTTCGGCAAAGAACCCTCCAAAGGCGTCAACCCGGACGAAGTGGTCGCTATCGGTGCCGCCATTCAAGCAGGCGTGCTCGCAGGGGACGTCAAGGATGTGCTCCTGCTCGACGTCACTCCCCTTTCCATGGGGATCGAGACCATGGGCGGCGTCTTCACCAAACTGATCGAGGCCAACACGACCATTCCGGTCCAGAAATCGGAGGTCTTCAGTACGGCCGCGGACAATCAGGAGTCGGTGGAGATCCACGTCCTACAGGGTGAACGGCCCATGGCCAAAGACAATCGCTCGCTCGGACGTTTCCACCTCGACGGCATTCCACCCGCACCGCGCGGAACGCCGCAGATCGAGGTTACCTTCGACCTGGACGCGAACGGCATCCTGAACGTCTCGGCCAAGGACAAAGGAACCGGCAAAGAGCAGTCGATCCGCATCGAAGGGTCTTCCACGCTCAGCGAGGAAGAGATCGAGCGGATGAAGAAAGAGGCCGAAGAGAACGCTCAGCAGGACGAGC
>CAZOSO010000070.1:0-3805 GCA_964582635.1 uncultured Weeksellaceae bacterium
CCTCGAAAGCTACGCCTTTGAAGAGCCCATCGACTCCTCGGATATGACACCGGAGTTTTGGGTGCGGCTGGCTAAGATCATCGAAGAAAGCTATGAAGCCTTCGACGGTTTCGTGATCCTCCACGGGACCGATACAATGGCTTTTACGGCTTCAGCCTTGAGCTTCATGCTGGAAAACCTAGGGAAACCCGTGATCCTGACCGGATCCCAGTTACCCATGGAGATCCTGCGGACCGACGCTAAAGAGAACCTGATCACCTCGATCGAGATCGCTTCCAGCTATTCAGGGGAGCGAGCCTTGGTCCCTGAGGTCGCGATCTATTTCGAGTCCAGATTGCTGCGGGGGAATCGTACCTATAAATTCAATACGGAGCACTTCGATGCTTTCCGTTCGGATAATTACCCGGCTCTCGGGGATATCGGGGTCAAGATCGAGCTTCATCGGGAACATATCCGCCCCTATTCAGGGTCAGCCCTGAAAACCCACCCTCATTACGGGACAGCAGTTGCTGTATTGACCCTTTTTCCCGGCATCAGAAGAGAAGAGATCGAAAGGGCTCTGGACGCCCCCGGTTTAAGGGTCCTGGTGCTACAAACCTATGGTGCCGGGAATGCTCCTACTTTCCCTTGGTTCCGCGATCTGTTGGAAGGATCGGTGAAGAAAGGACTTACGATCCTTAACATCACCCAATGCAGAGCAGGCCCCTCGGTCCATGGCATTTATGAATCCAGTGCGGAACTCGAAAGGATCGGAGTGGTAGAAGGACATGATATGACCCTCGAGGCAGCCTTGACGAAATCGATGGTCCTATTGGGCAATGATCCGGATCAAGAAGAGTTGGAAAGATCGCTAGGAAGTTCCCTTCGGGGGGAATTGTCCTTGCAGGACGAAACGGAAGAAAAAGGATGAAGCACAACTTTTTTTGGCATCCTGTGCTTTTTATTACTTTTGGCACCCGTCCGAGGGCTGGGCACAGCCCGGGACTTAGAACGGAGAGATGGCCGAGCGGTCGAAGGCGCACGCCTGGAAAGCGTGTATACCCTTCACGGGGTATCGAGGGTTCGAATCCCTCTCTCTCCGCATGCTGAAATGGCAAGTAAAACGTAGTTCCAGCAAAAACCTCGCAAAATGAAGACCAAGCAGTTCTTATCATCTACGATCTCTGCCGCCCTCCTTTTCCTCTTTCTGCTTCCAGCTCATCCGAGCATGGGCCAGAACGAGAAGGACACCACAAAAAATGGGGAAGAAGCGGCGATGAAAGATACCGGGAAAGGCGGAGACACGAACAGCACTGCCGCTGCTGACACTGGAGCTACGGACACCAATGCTACGGCTGCTTCAGGTGGGTCCAAAAAGAAGGAGCAAGAGGTGAAGACCGAACGGACCGTCCATCAGGTCATCCTCAAAAAATTCTTGCAAGGAGGGCCTTGGTTCATGTCAGCGGTCCTCCTCTCCCTTATCATCGGATTGGCCCTATCGATCGAGCGGATCATCTACCTCAACGTTTCCACGACCAACACGGAGCGTCTTCTGAATCGGATCGAAAGCGCCCTTCAGAGCGGTGGTGTCGAAGAGGCCAAGGAAGTCTGTCGTCAGACCAAAGGGCCGATCGCGAGTATTTTCTACCAAGGCCTTGACCGCTCCCACGAAGGGGTCGACGTGGTCGAAAAATCCGTGATATCATACGGTGGGGTCCAAATGGGAATGCTCGAAAAAGGGCTTTCCTGGATCCAACTTTTCATCGCGATCGCTCCGATGCTCGGTTTTATGGGAACGGTCTTCGGGATGATCGAAGCCTTCTCCGATATCGCGAGCGCCAACAACATTTCCCCCAAGATCGTGGCCACGGGTATTCAAAAAGCCCTTATCACCACGGTCTCTGGACTGATGGTCGGGATCGCCCTGCAGATCTTCTACAACTATATCGTTTCGAAGGTGGACAGCATGGTGAACGATATGGAAGATGCTTCCATTTCGCTCGTCGACCTGCTCGTTAAGCACAATGTAGCCACCCGGCAAAACCAGTGATCCGCCATGGAATACCGCACGCTTAAACTCGTTCTGAACCTCGTGAAGGTTGTTGTGGTGCTTTTGGCGGCATCCTTGACCTTGATGATATTCAGCGGCACGAATCTGGCCGGTCCTGAGATGAGCGAGATCACGGCCCCCAACGATGATGATGCTTTCAAAACCCTGATCACCGAGGAAGTCGGTTTCGCCCTCCAGATCGCCTATTGGGTCGGAGGGCTCTGTGCTGCAGCAGCTATCCTCTTCGCGATCTATCAGGTGATCCTGAACTTCAAACGGTCCATCCCTGCTCTCGCAGGTGTCATCATCTTTGCGATCATCATCTATATTTCCTATCTGAACGCTTCAGGAACGATGCCACCGGGCATCAAGGAAAATATGGATATCAGTGCTTCTCAATTCCAGCTTTTCGGAGGCGCTGTGATAAGCATTTACGTATTCCTGGGATTGGCGATCCTCGCCATCATTGTTTCAGAGGTCCGTCGCCTCATTATCGGAAGCAAGAGCTAGTCCATGAGTAAGAAACGCAGAGAAGGTCCCGGAGATGTGAACGCAGGCCCTATGGCCGACATCGCGTTCCTCCTTCTTATCTTCTTCCTGGTGACCACCACCATGGACACGGATAAAGGGATCCTGCGCCAATTACCCCCTCCCACGGAAGAGGTCGACCCTCCGGATGTGACCGAACGGAACGTTTATAAAGTCAAAGTGAATGCCCAGGATCAGCTATTGGTGGAGGAAGATTTCATGAACATATCCCAGCTCAAAGAGGACGCGAAAAAATTCTGGACCAATCCCTATAATAGCGAAAAGCTTCCCAAGCAGGTCAAGATCACGAAGGGCAAATGCGAGGACAAGATCCAACATTTGAAAGGGGAGATCAAAAAAGGGAAACAAGCCGGAAAGGACGTGAGCGCCTTTAAACGGGAAATGAAGATCTGGAAAGAGCGGAAAAAAGCCGTCGATCTTCTCGGACCGTTCAAGACCATCCCCAAGAACGCCCTGATCTCATTGCGGAACGACCGGGGAACGTCTTATGAAATGTACATTCAGGTGCAGAACGAATTGGCGGCCGCCCTGGGAGAACTACGGGACGAGTTGGTCGGAACACACCCTGCCTTCGAAGGGTTCAACTCCTTCAAGGATTTTAAACCGAACCAAAACCCGAAACACCAGAAATACGTGAAAGCGGTCCGTCAAAAATATCCGCAAAGGGTCTCCGAAGCAGAACCGACCAAGGCTAGCGAATAAGCGAAAGGGGAACCATGTCCAAGTTCAAGAAAAAAGGAGCAAAAAGAGGAGGCGGAGGCATTAGCACAGCCTCCCTCCCGGACATTATTTTCATTCTGCTCTTCTTCTTCATGGTCGTGACGGTGATGCGGAAAACCGAGCCAAAAGTCGAGATCGAAATGCCAGCGGCCTCGGAGACCTCGAAGCTTAAAAAGAAATCCCTCGTCGATTACATTTATGTAGGCCCCCCCAAGAACAAGAAATACGGAAGCGCTCCTCGGATCCAACTGGACGATTCATTCGCCACTTTGAAGGATATCCGACCCTGGATCAAAAAGAACCGCCAAAAGCGGAATGAAGCTCAGGTCCCCCTGATAACCACCTCCCTGAAGGTGGATAAAAAGACCAAAATGGGGATCGTCACGGATGTAAAGCAGGAACTTCGCCAAGCGAACGCCCTTAAGATCAATTATCAGACCAGAGGGCGATCCCGCGACAAGTACTCGTCGCGCTGACCCTTCACGTACTGCTGCTCACAGAGCTTTT
>CAZOSO010000070.1:3905-11196 GCA_964582635.1 uncultured Weeksellaceae bacterium
CTTTGATCGGACGAAAGGATATCAACCTTTTCCAAGGAGTTTTCTGGAGCCATCTTTGATCCTTTCCGCCAGCAAGTACATGACGGGGACCATCACAAGCGTAAGAAAAGTGGCGAAAGTGAGGCCGAAGATGACCGTCCAGGCCATGGGACCCCAGAAAATAGCGTTATCTCCCCCAAAGAAAATATCGGGCTTCAGCTCGGAGACCAACCCGTAAAAATCGATGTTCATTCCGACCGCCAGAGGGATCAACCCGAGCACCGTTGTAATGGCGGTCAAAAGGACCGGCCGCAAACGGACCTTTCCGCCTTCGATGATCGCCTCGAAACGATCGCTCGCATCGAGAAGGGCTCCCTTCTCTTCCGCCTTATAACGCCGCTTCAGATCGATGTAATCGATCATGACGATGGAATTGTTCACCACGATCCCGGCCAGGGAAACGATGCCGATACCGGTCATGATGACGACGAAGTCCATTCCTGTTATACCGAGACCGAGGAAGACCCCGGTCGTACTGAACAGGACGGATATCACGATGATGATCGGCTTGAAAAGGGAGTTGAACTGGGAAACCAGGATCAGTGTGATCAGGGATACGGCGATCAACAAAGCCCTGATCAGGAAATCCATGGATTCCGCCTGCTCTTTTTGTTTTCCGGTGAACTGGTAGCTGTATCCTTGAGGAGGCTCGTATTCCTGCTGAAGGATCCGTTCGATACGCTGGTTGATCTCTGTGGAATTATAGCCCTCCAGAACATTGGAATAGATCGTAATGACCCGCTCCATTCCTTTTCGCTTAATGGAACCATACGTCGTATTGAAGCGGGGTTTTGCGACCGAAGAAATGGGGACCTGAACGATCCGTCCTGTGGAAGGGTCCCGGAACGTGATCCGTTGGTCCATCAGGCTGGAAATATCGTTGCGATAGTTCTCATCGGCAAGGAGGCGTATGTCGTGATCCTCCTCCCCTTCTTTGAACTTGGAGATCTCTTTGCCCAATATGGCCGTCCTTAGATCACCCCCGATCTGGGAGGTGGTGACCCCGTATCTACCGGCCTTTTCACGGTCGATGGCCACCCGCATCTCAGGTTTCCCTTTGTCAACATCCGTTTTGAGCTCCTCGATCCCAGGGACATCATGAGAAGCGATGAGTTGCTTCATTTTCTCAGCCTCTCTAAAGAGGGCTTGGATGTCCGGACCTTTTAGCTCGATATTGATCGGGCGACCCACAGGAGGGCCTTCCCGGTTCTTTTTCACGGTAATGCTCACCCCTGGTCTTTCCCGGAGTTCAGAAGAGATCTGCTTCATGATCGCACGGGTGCTCTTATCCCCTCGTTCCTCGAATTTTTTGAAGGAGACCGTGATCCGCGCTCGTTCGGGCGTTTTCCCCTCACCCATGGATTCCGGACCCGCTGATGGATCCGAGGTGCCTTTCCCCACATTCGCGACCGTGGAGGTGATAATATCGGTATGAGCTTCGAGGATGCCTTTCAGTTCTTTTTCGATATCTCGGGTAATGCTGTCCGTATAAGCGATATCCGTTCCGACGGGAAGTTCTACGAAAACATTGACGTACTTGGGCTGATTGACCGGAAAGAACTCCGTATCAGGATCGCTTTTAAAATAAGCTCCGATCGAAAGGATCATGATCCCTACCATCCCCAAAAAGAAAGCATAGGGGCGCCAAGAACTGAGTGCGAAACGAAGGGTATGCACATAGATCCGCTCCAAAAACGGCAGGAAACGGTACTGGAACCATTGAGCGATCGGGCCCAGCATGTAGAAGTCCAGAAGCACAAGGATCCCGAATAGTACCAAAAGGTTCCCGAGCCCCATGATATCGAAAACATAAGCGGGAAGGGCGAGTCCCCCGCAAATAGCCGCAGCGACCCACCGGCCCTTTCGCCGTTGAGAGAGGCTTTTTTGGCTTTCACGGACCAGGAATGTGCTGGCTACTACAGGGTTAACGACCAAGGCTACGAAAAGCGAAGAAGTGAGGACGATGATCAGGGTGATGGGAAGGTAGAACATGAACTCCCCGATGATCGAATCCCAGAACACGAGCGGAAAAAAAGCAGCTAAAGTGGTCGCGGTCGAACTGATGATCGGCAGGGCGATCTCGCCGATCCCTCTTTTGGCAGCCTGGTAAGCGGATAATCCCTCTTCGTGATAAAGGCGGTATATGTTTTCGATCCCCACGATGGCGTTGTCGACCAACATTCCCAATGCCAGGATCAGCGCGAAAAGGATCACCAGGTTAAGGGGATAGCCGAGTCCCGAGATCACGAGAAAAGAGAGGAACATCGACATCGGAATGGCGATTCCCACGAAAAGGGCGTTCCGGAAACCCAAAAAGAAATAGAGGACCATGACCACCAGGATCACCCCTGAAATGATGTTGTTCTCCAGGTTCGAGATCTGGCTTTTCACCTGATCGCTCTGGTCGTTGGTGATCGTGACCTTTAGGTCCTTTGGCAAAAAGCCGTTCTTGGCTTCTTCGATGATACTCTGGACCTCTCGGGTAGCCTCCAGTAAGTTCCTTCCTCCCTTTTTGATCACATCCAGAGAAATGACCGGATCCCCATCGAGCCGGGCATAACTTTCACGGTCCTTGTAGCCATCCACCACTTTGGCCACATCATCGAGGTGAACAACGCTTTTCCCTTCATCCTTTACCACGATATCCCGCATCTCGGACACATCCTCGAATTCGCCCTGGATACGGACCGAACGCTGTTTTTTTCCAAGGGTGATGTTCCCCGCCCCGATGGAAACGTTCTCCCTATTGACCGCATCCTCGATATCCCGGAAACTCACTTGCCGGTTCTGCATAGCATGGAGGTCGGCCTTGATGCGGATCTCCCGCTCCAGATCCCCTTTGATCTCCACCTCATTGATCTGTGAGACGCTCTCGACCCGGTCCTGGAGTTCCTCTGCATAGCGCTTCAGATCGACGAGCCCGTGATCTCCCGACAGGTTGATGTTGAAAATGGGAAAGCGGCTAAAATCCACTTCCCGCACGTTCGGATCCTGATCCAGATCCTCGGGAAGTTCTTTCTTAGCCTTGTCGACGGCATCGCGCACGTCGATCAGAGCATCTTGCACGTCAACATCGGTATTGAACTCGACCACGATCGCCGAGAAACCCTGTTTTGAGGTGGAGTTCAGCTTATCGATCCCGTCGATGTCCTCGATCTCTTTTTCCAGAGGACGGGTGATCAGGTTCTCCATATCCGCAGGAGAATTCCCCGGATAGGGGGTGCTGACGTAGATCGTGGGGATCTCGATATCGGGAAAAAGCTCCTTGGGAAGAGAGATATAAGAAGCGATCCCCAAGAGGACGATGAGGGTCCCCAAGAGAAAGGTACTGGTCCTATTGCGTAGGGATAGGTTGGTCAGGCCGAAAGAGGGGGTCCGACCTTCCTCTTCAGGTCCTTCTTCCTTCATCGCTTCTGTTTTCTACGGTTCGCCATCACCTCCTTTTCAAGGCGCACCTTCACCCCATCGCTTAGCTCATCCTGGCCAGCCACAACGACCCGATCCCCGACCTTAAGCCCCTTTCGGACCAAGGACCGATGGCCCTGGGAGGGTCCCAGCTCGATATAACGTTTACGCGCCGTATCCGATGGACCGACCACGTATACATGGTCCCCTTTGGGGTCCGATTGAACGATCTCCGATGGGATCACTAAAGCACTATCGGTGCTCAAATCGGTGAACCGCAAACTGGCGCTCAAATTAGGCTTGATAGCGTTTTCCTCATTGTTCCGGATCTTGGCCCTGACTTTGAACGTGCGGTCCTGGGGAGCGATCCGATCGCCCAAACTTTGGATCGGGCGTCGAAAAGCAAGATCGAGGATCGGAAAGCTGATATGGACCGTATCCCCTTCCTGCAGATCAGGGAGGTAGCGTTCCGATAGATCCGCCTCCACATAGAGCTTATCGATGCCGATGATATGAGCTATTGGGTTGGAAGGGGCGGCAAAGGCTCCCTCCTTGAGGCGAAGCTCCTCGACCGTCCCACTTATAGGAGCTTTGATGCGGGTCATATCGAGCTCCTTTTCCAAAGAGCGCTTTTTTTGGAAAAGGGTCTCCATCTTATTCTTGGCGTTGAGGTAATCGAGCTCCGATCCGATACCCTGTTCCTTCCAAAGCCGCTTCTGCTTTTCATAAAGGGTCTTGGCGTGCTCGTAGCGGGTTTTCACCTCCTCAAGACGCGTGCGGAGGACCTCTTGGTCCTGCTTGGCCACTAACTCCCCTTTTTCCACTCGGTCCCCCTCTTCGACAAAGATCTTTTCCAGGGTTCCTTGTCTTTCAGCGCTAAGAAGCACTTCTTGAGCAGCTTCGACGGCCCCGTTGACCGTAAAATGATGTTCGAAGCTCACCGGCCTCATCTCCTTTATCCGGACCAGGGCACCAGCGCGACTCCCGCTATCACCCTTTTCTTTTCGTCGGATCCGTCGCTCGAGGGAATCGATGGAAGAGCGCAACTCCTTGAGTTCGGTCTTTTTCCGGCTCAAGCGGTCCCTAAGGCTTCCATCATCCTTTTCTTTTACCTGACAAGCTGAAAGGAGCAAAAAGGATACAAGAAAGATCGTCCAATAAGATCGTTCGCTTCGTTGCATCAGTACCGTCCGAGGATCTCTTTTAGTTGGTTCCGCGCCTGGAGCAGATCACTGAGCGAACGGATATACGCCCGCCGATCCTCCAGGTATTGATTTTTGGTTTGAGTGACCTCTAAGCTCGATGCCACCCCTTCACGATGTTCAGCAATGGTCCTTTCAAGGATGCTTTTGGACAGCTCGAGCGATTCCCGGCGATTTTCCAGCTCCTTCTTGTTCTGGATATATCGGCTTTTCGCGTTTTTGTATTCTTTCCGAAGTTTTTGGTCCACCCGATCCCGTTCGAGCTCCGCTTGCAAACGGTCCACTTTGGCCTTTTGCGCTTGAAAGAGCTTTCGCCCGCTATTGAAAATGGGGATCCGTACCTGGACCCCTGCGACGGTCTGTGGGTACCATTCCCCATTGTTGTTTTCGTCGAAAAAATCAAAATCGTCGCGTTGAGCTTTTTCCTGGTAATTGAAAAAGGCGTTCAACTTGGGGAGGAAATCCGCCTTTTCGTTCTGATAGTTCAGGTCCTTTAACTGCACCTGCGTCTCCGCGATCTGGTGGTCGATGTGGTCCTCGGCTTTGAAAGGATCGGTCAAAAGCTTCTCTCGAGGCCCTTTTTCGAGGATGCCCTCGAGGCTATCGGTGAGCACGAGCGAATCCTTTTGGGGCATTCCGGCCAAGAGCTTCAACGAGTTCCTGGCCCGTTCCATCCCTTTTTGAGCAGTTTGCAAGGAATTTTCCATGTTCAGGACGGTCCGCCGGAGCTGGTCCTTTTCCCCTCTTTCAGTGACCCCTTCCTCGTACATAGCTTGGGTCTCCTTGTACAGCTTTCGGATATTAACGAGGGTTTTGCGCAGCGATCTTAATTCCGCCTTGGCAGCAAGCGTGCTGATATAGGCTTCCCCGACCATCTCCTTGATATCTTGCTGCTGCTTTTCCACCCGCTTTTTGGCCACTTTTCGGTAGGTCTTGGAAGCCTTGAGGCCTACGAAATAGGAACCATCGAAAAGGAGCTGTTCCCCCTGAATGTCATAGTTCGCATTGTGCTTGGTCCCGAATTTGACCTCGGCGAAAGTGCCGGGTCGACCTCCAAAGAATTCGGCCGGAATGAGGTTCACCGGGCGATCGATATAGCGCTCGTAGTTACCGGAAGCACTGACCTGAGGGAGTCCGATGGCAGTAGTGGCCTGAACATCCTTTTTGGCCTTTTTTACTTCCTTTTCAGCGATGCGGACCTGATGATTCTGCTCCGAAGCGAAGCTTTGGAGCTCTTTCATCGACATCTTATGGAGCTCCCCATCCTCATCCTTGGACTCTTGGGAAAATGCGGATGTTATAAAAAGAAGCTGGGAGAAGAAGTAGAGCAAAAGAACAGCGCGCATAGGTTCAGTTCGCTTCGAGGTTCAGACGTCCTTCATTCCATTCTTTATAGAGGGCCTTGCGTCCTTTTTCGCTAACGATCCCCAACATGTGATAAAAGAACATCTCTTTATAGACCGTGTCGAACGAGAATCGCTCGGGGGGAAAAAGTCCTCCATGAAAGACCGCATCGATCCGGTATGTATAGATCCGGGCGATCACTTCGGGATCAAGGTCCTCCCGATAAAGCCCTTCTCGGACCCCTCTTTCAAGATTGTCCTTTACATACCCCACAACCCATTCATTCTTGAACTCCAGAAAGACCTCCCAAGCTTCAGGGTAATACTTTTCCAGGTCATAATGGATGGATGGGTCCAGATCGCGAAGGATGCCTATGATGAACCGGCCGAATTGAAAAGCCTCCAGGATCGCATCATAAGCTTGATCCCTGGCCGTCTTCACCAGATCTTCCTGACGTTGACATTCCAATTCCATCACTTGCTTTACAAGGTCTTCCTTGTTGTTCACATATTGATAAAGGGTCTTTTTGGAAACCCTGAGGTTCCGGGCCACGTCGTCCATCGTCATGCTCTTAAGGCCGTAACGCAACAAAAGCATCCGGGCTTCGTCTAGGATGGTGGACGGGTCTTTTCCCATAACGGGATCGAAAATAGATCAGCAGAAACGAATGGAACACAAAAAATTTAAAATGTTTCCACCGTTCTTTTTGTTCCGTAAAACAACGAAGGTCCCGCTGTTCGGTCAGGATCGCGTAAATTCACAGACATTGAGGATTCTGTGACAAGAAAAGCACGGAGCTCCATACGACTTTTCCTTCTGTTCTGCTCGCTCGGAGGAACTTTCACTGCTTCAGGTCAAGAGGGCTCTGTAGCAGAAACGGACCTTTTTATGCCGAACAGGGGGCAATGGGATCAGAAGGTTCAATTCCGGAGCGAGTTACCAGGGGGATACTTCTACCTCGAAGAAAAAGGCTTCAGTTACCTTCGCTTGGATCGGGAAAAGATCGCAGAACTCCATCACCGTACGCGGAACCATCAAGGGTCGCCTCCCTCGGAGTTGGGGGTCGACGCTCACGCCGTGAAGGTCGATCTGCTAGGGGCATCGAAGCCCCGTTTCAAAAAGAAAGGTCGCTCCTCGTATTACGCCAATTTCTACAAGGGGGAGGATCGTGCTGATTGGGCCTCGAAAGTACACCCTTACGAGCAAGTCACCCTTCAAGGGATCTATTCAGGGGTTGATATGAGCATCGAGCGAAAAGCCCAGGGCATCAAATACAGTTTTGAATGCGATCCTCATAGCGA
>CAZOSO010000071.1:0-6364 GCA_964582635.1 uncultured Weeksellaceae bacterium
GAGCGTTCGGATGCCTTTCAACACCGCATGGTGCTTCCAGCCATCGATCAAAAGGCTTTTTATACTGAGTTCAGCCCGGAGCGCTTTTTCCTTTTGGAGGGGATATGAAGGAGTGTCCCCTATCGAGGCATTTTGTTCTTGCGTTTCATAGCTCAGTTCGAGCTCTGATCTTCTCTCCTCATCACCGCTCCAAACGTTTCTAAGATTCAGGGAACGTTCGGTACCGGGGAATCTTCGACCGTAGTAGGGCCAAAAGCGGTGAAGGAGCTCTCCTTCCAGGGCGATGCGCCATCCTGCTGCGATGGATCGATCGCCCCTTAAGCTGCTTCGGATGAACGGGCGACCGTCCCGGGCCACCGAGGACCAAAAGGGGTCGAACTTTCGGCCTGCTCCTGTGATCCGCCCAGTTAGGAGAATATCGCTATGCGGTCTGAGGGAAAAGGCCGCGCGGAACGCTTTGCCTCCGTGCCGTTCGTAAGCAGCACTTAAAGCCCATTTTTTTCGCTCATGGTGCCCTCGGTAATGAAGTTCGGCTCCGAGCGTTCGGGGTCTGTTCCTTGCGTAGCGATCGCGGATATTCCCTGAACGCAAAGGAGGGTGAGATGCTTGGCTATGGTGAACGCTTAAAAGGAAACTCGACCCTTCATCCTTCCAACCAGCGAAGCCCATCAGGTCCTTTCTTAGCCAATTTCCGTTCGGGTTGGGGGATCGGACCTTTCGGAACCTTCGGCTCCTATAGAGGGTCTTCATGCCCTTTTTTCCAGAGGGAAGGGTATCGAAACGGGCGCTCCATTTTTTCCGCGAGAGGACGAACCCTGCTTTCCATTCGGCAAATCCGAATTCGGCGCCTATCCCCTTCAAAGGGGTCCGGTCCGGGGTGCCGGAATACCCATCGATGCTGAAAAGCGCTCCGCTCGAAGGTCCCTGGTTCGAAAAAAAGCCTCCTTTACTGTCCACCAAAAGGCCGCCCCCACTCCGGGCATCGATACCTCCTATTACGGCTTTTCGAAGGGGACCCTGTTGGTCTAGCTTCAAATGCCCCGCGACGCTTAGAGGGGTTTTGGCTTTGTCGTCCCACCACGGTTCGCCCGGATCTTTTTCGATCGATGCTCCGATGGAAGCGATGCCCGGAACTTCCAAGCTTAATTGCCCCTTAAGGGCATCAGGGGATCCCCGGTAACGGCCTTGCAGTTGTCCGATCCTTTGCTGGAGGACCCTTCCCCATCGAAGGCGGAATCGCCCTTTCGTTCGCTCTAGCTGTTCCAAGAAAGCGATGCTGTCCCCTTCGCCTCCTGTGCTGGCTTTTATAAAAGCGAATTCGCGGAGTTTTTGAACGAGGGATGCGTTAAACCCTTTGAGGTAATACAACTCGTAAAAAGAACGCAGCGGGGCATGCTCTCTGCGGTATTCCAAAAGGCGTATGGCTTGGATGCGATCGAGGGGGGTCCGCTTTTCCAGGTCTTTCAGGGTGGCTACCTGGAGATCGACGGCTTCGCTCCGATCGGGGGAGGGATTTGATGGAGCTTGCCCAAAAGCCGAAGCGAGCGAAAGGCAAGAGAGAAGCCCTATGATGAATGCTTTTTGGGTCATTCGCCCGGCGTGTAAAGGATGCTGCAAGACGGGGTGAAACCGAGGGAGGGGTGCCAACTGCTTATCAGTTTGAAAAAAAAGCGTCCCCAGCTGAAACTCCAGCCTAAAAAAGGGCTTAAAGGAAGCCCTTCCAACCCTGTGATAAATTCTACACGTCGAAGGATCCCGATCCGGCTTTTGGTCCGGAACCATAAGGGACGACCCAATTCCTTGCTGATATGAAGGCTCCAGGTATGACCTCCCGGCCATTTTTTCCCGCCTCCGGCGAAAATGCCCGGGTTAAGCCATTCTTTTCGGGTGTTTTTATGAAATACAGAATGGGGGTCCTCGATCCAGATCTGCCAGCGGAGGTCCTTCGACCAGCTGGAGCGGACACCTACACTAGCCTCCCAGAATTGCTGTCGGCCATGGCCCTCACCGATCCAGACCCAGCCTGGACCCCAACGTAACCCCACGCTACTCTCCGGTCCGACCGGTAGGGCATAACCGGCTCGGGCGCTGCCCTCTCGATAATGCTGATCCCCATAATGCTCCAATATCAATTGAAAACTCCCCTTGCCTTGGGGCAAGTGAGCGTGGATGCTTTGGAGGGCGAGTTCCGGGAGCAGTCCTCGATCTCGGGTACGTAGGATGATACCGCCTCTTTCACTCCGGGCACAGAACGCGGGGTTCGAAGGGTTGCTGTAATGCTCCCATTCCCGGACCGGGAACAATTGCCCACCCATCCCTTCGCCGACACCGCTTTGGGCCAAAAGGGACAGAGGGCTCAAAAACAGCGATAACATGGACAGGACTCGTATCATGCCATGCGAAATAAGCATGATCCGGTTCGAGGGCTTTGGACGGGAACTGGATGTTCAGATCATGTGGAAAAGATGTTAGTCCCATGTTCATGATCCTTGATCATTGGTGAACAAAATGTGGAGCGAACTTGATCTCACAGCCCCCTGATGTGGAAAGGGTCTGGAAAAGCAGGACTTTTCTTCCAGTTCATCATTACAAGATGCCCGACAGTTCCATTTTCTTTAAACCCATGGATCTCAACAAGCGATCGTTGATTATCCTTGCTTCCTTTGTGGATCAGGCTTTCCGATCTGCTTTTTATTTGTTGATAAATGGGCTCTTTATGCAGCGGCTTGGCTTGACCTTCCTTCTTCTTTTCTCAGGGATCTCCCTTTTAAAGGGACAGCCTGCCGAAGAGCGCATGGCTTTATCCGATTATATCGATAAGTGGAAGGATGTGGCCGTTCGTCATATGCATGAATACGGCATTCCGGCCAGCATCACATTGGCCCAGGGCATCCTTGAAAGTGGATTTGGGAACAGTCCTTTAGCGCGTTATGCGAACAATCATTTCGGTATCAAGTGTCACGGGTGGGATGGGCAAAAGTTTTACAAGGATGACGATCGCGAGGATGAGTGTTTTCGAAAGTATTTCGACGCTACTCGTTCTTTTAAGGATCATGCCGAGTTCCTGACCTCCAGGGGGCGCTATGCCTTTCTCTTCGACCTTTCCAGCTCGGATTATGAAGCCTGGGCCGAAGGCCTTAAAGAAGCTGGCTATGCGACGGACCCGAATTATCCGACCCGTTTGATCCAGCTTATCGAGAAGCACGATCTGGATCGATTCGATACCGTTCCACGAATGGGAAAGCGAAAGCCGAAGGTGGTGGAAGAAAGGCCTCGGGAGCTGGAAGATGTGAAGAAGAAGGGAGGAAGAAGGGTCTTCCGTCATCCCAATAGCATCGATCTGGTCAAAGTCCAAAGGGGAGACTCCTTCGATAGCTTGGAGAAAGAGCTCGGTATCTCCAAGGAACGCTTGATGAAGTACAACGATATGAACCCCACCGATCGATTAAGAGAAGGGGATACGATCTATATACAGCCCAAGCGGAACTGGTCCCGTAACCGGAGAACCTATGAGGCGAAGAAAGGGGATAGCATGTGGGAGATCGCCCACCGTTTCGGGATCAAATTGGGTGAACTTTACGAGCGGAACAATATGATCCCTGGGACCCAGCCGGAGCCCGGTCAGCGGATCTTTCTACGGGGGCAGCGGAAAAGCAAGGATGAGGAGGAAAAACCGGGCTTGCTGAAGCGGCTTTTCGGGAAGCGATAGGATAAGGGCTCAACTGTTCAACATCACCGGCATCACGAGCATCAGGATATCTTCACCCTCTTCTTTTTCGTTGGGCACAATGATGCCTGCCCGATTGGGGGCGCTCATCTTCATCGTCACTTCTTCCCCTTCGAGATGATCGAGCATTTCGATCAGGAATTTGGCATTGAAACCGATCTCCATATCCTCTCCTTCATAACCGCAGCTCAGCCGTTCATTGGCTTCGTTGGCAAAATCCAGGTCTTCCGCTGAAATGGAAAGTTCGTTGCCCGTGATCTTCAGCTTGACCTGATGGGTGGTTTTATTGGAGAAGATGGAGACCCGCTTGATCGAGCTGAGGAAACGCTCCCGGTCGATGGTCAATCGGTTGGGGTTCTCATCCGGGATGACCGCGTGATAATTCGGATATTTTCCCTCGATGAGCCTGCAAACGAGTTTGTTCTCCCCGAAATGGAAAAAAGCGTTGGATTCGTTGTATTCGATACGGATCTGGTCTTCAGAGCGCTCCAATTGCCCACGAAGAAGATTCAAAGGCTTGTTAGGGAGGATGAAGGAGCTTTCCTGATCCGCACTGGCATCGGTCCGCGTATAGCGCACCAGCTTATGAGCATCCGTCGCTACAAAGTTGAGGGACTCCGGTGAGAATTCGCAATAAACCCCGGACATGACCGGCCGCAGTTCATCGGATCCGGTAGCGAAGATCGTTTTGGAAATCGCTCGACCCAACACGTTAGCCGGAACCTCGATCGTGGTTTTGTTCTCCAGTTCCGGCATCTTGGGGAATTCATCCGGGTTTTGCCCCGTTAGTTTGTAGCGGCCCTGATCGGAAGCGATCTCGATCCCGTAGTTGTTCGTATCCACATTGAACGTAAGGGGTTGTTCCGGAAAGGTCTTGAGCGTATCCATGAGGATCCGGGCCGGGATCGCAATACTCCCTTCTTCTTTGGATTCGACCTCCAAAGAAGTGGTCATGGTCGTCTCCAGATCGGACCCGGAGATCGTCAGTTCGTTCCCGCTGATCGTGAAAAGAAAATTATCCAGGATCGGGAGGGTGTTGTTGGCCTTGAGGACGCCCCCGACCGAACGAAGCTTTTCGAGGAGGGAACCGCTGGAAACGATGAAATTCATGCCAATTGCCCTTTTTAGAGGTTGTCGGTCGGGCAAATATAGGGTTTTGGCATGCCCTTAACTTCCCCTTATCCGGAGTGGATCATTGGATTTTTTCCACAGATCGTTCAATTCTTAGCTCGGAGCTTTCGAGCTATCGCTCTTGGCGCTGTCCTTTTTTGAAGGAGGACCTGTTCGATCTTTCTGATGGGTGGAAGTGTTCGGATATCCACCGGGCGGATTTGGTCCTAGCCGTCGGTATCCGCGCTGACGATCCTGATAGTCCTTGCGGAACTCGGTGAGGGGTTGGAAATAACGGCCGAAAACGTAACGCTGAATGACCGCGAATTTCCCGTCATCCGTCATCGCATACATGCGGTCCACGTCCTGCTCCAACTTTGAATCCGCTCGGGGATCTTCAGGAGCTGGCTTTCTATAGGCTTTCAACTCGTTGGTGTCTCCGGCTGCATCGATGACCCGCAAGCGGTAAGCCGGACCGACGTCCTGGATGGAGTCTATCTGCTGCTTTGTCAAACCGTGTTTATAGGTTTCGACGTGGGCTTTTTCGAAAGCCAGAAGGTAATCCTTCACTCGAACGGTATCGAAATCGTGGATCCGTTCATCGTTCTTCATCCTGAAAAGAGCGATCCCATCCGGGCGGTTCTCGATGTAGAAGGAACCTTCCGGAAATTGATAGTTCTTCAGCTCTACCTTTTTAATGTTGGGCAGATCGTAATTGAAAACGCCGGTGTACCTCCACTCCTCTCTATCTGTGAAGAAGCGAGGGTTCAGGAAACCCCTGCGGGTAGGTATATGCACCACATAAGGGCGTTCTGCTTTTCCAAGTTCCGGTGTTTCCAATAGCATATAGGTGCCGTCCTGATGCGGGGTAGCGGTTCCGATATAATAGATCTTGAACGGGACTTCCTCCCCTTCTTTGTACACTTCAACCCGTTTGTTGAGAGCGCTCATGTTCTTGATGACCGTCTTTTTTCGGGTATCCCCTACCGGGCCTTTGGATTCCATGTTGTAGAAGGTCTCTAACAACATCTCCACTTTGTGTTTCTGGGCCCGGAATTTGTCGTTCACCATCCAATGATCGCGTTTCTCTTCGAGCAGCACGCTATCTCCGTCCTGTTCGGCAATAAAGATCTTATCGATCTTGCTCGTGTCCTCGATCGAGAAGCTTTTGTGTGCTTCCGGAAGAGAGCTGCTCCCCCCATATTCCTTGCTCAGATAGTAAGCGATCACAAGGAGTCCCAGAAAAAGCAGAAGCGATATCCAGAGTTTGTAACGGCCCACGTTCAATTCGTTTTCATATAACGCTTTTGACGGATGACATGTTGGAGGATCCCGAAGACGATGACCAGGATAACGGGAACCGTCACGTTCACGACCTGCCAATAGTATCGATCCTCTCCTTGTACTTTGTTCGGGTCGAGCTTTCGCAGGGTGACCCCCCCTCGCAGGACCGCATCGTCGCTTTCACTGAGGAGGTATTCGAGGCTGTTCATGATGAACTCTTTGTTCCCGTAGATCACCTTGTTG
>CAZOSO010000071.1:6464-10894 GCA_964582635.1 uncultured Weeksellaceae bacterium
GTCGGGGAAGGAAGGACTCGAACGTTATCGGAGCTGTTCAAAAGCACGGTCTGTTTCACGCTATCGCGCCTCACGGTGTCGATACTGCTCACAAAACGCATCCGGACCGGATCGATGTTGCTGGAAACAGGGTGCTCGACATTGTTCGCGGAAACCGTAGGGAAGTAGTACCAATCGTGCCGTTCGATCTTGGGGCGCCCTCTGAATTCATCCGTTACGATCCCCAATGGAGCGCAATTCTGATCGATGATGAGGTCTTTGTTCAAACGGGCTCCGTAGGTGAAAAGCTGGTCCCCGATCCCAAGCTTATGGGGAACCGCCATTATGGTGGACTGTTTTTCAAGGCTGTCCATACGAACGTCCATAGGATCCACCAACCACATCACCTTTCCGCCGTTCATGATGAACTGGTCGATCACGAACTTGTCCTTATCGCTGAAAGCGCTGTCGGGTTTGGCGACCACCAAAGCGTCCACACCGTTTAGGGCATCGAGCTGTCCTTTGATATTGACGTGCTCGACGGTATAGCTTTTTTTCATTTCCCGGACCGCATCGATCACCTTCCTTCTTTCGAGTTCTCCATGCCCTTGTAGAAAAGCGACCTTGGGTTTTTTCCCGCGCTTGAGCTTGCGGATGGTGTGGCTGATCTTGTACTCGAGGTTCCCGATGGCTTTATTGATCACTTCGGGAGAAGGTCGACGGGTTCTTGCCTCTAGAAGGTTCATTACGACTTCTTGGCCCTTGTAACGGACCACAGCGCCCGGAAAAACGATCTTCTCTCCCCTCGATCCTTTTTTGCGGATCTGAAGGATCATCCGGTTCAGCCCTTTCTTCGTGAGTTCCTTGTATTTCGCCTTGGGTTTTTTGAAGGAGGAGGGATCGATGAATTCGTAATGGATCTTTTGGGGTTGATAAGCACGAAGTTCATCCAACATCTCTTTGGTCGACTCCTTGAGGCGATCGAAGCTGGGAGGTAGGTCTCCTTTGAGGTAGACTTTAAAGTGCACGATGTCATCGATATCCTCGACGAGCTTTTCGGTGTTCTCGCTCAAACTGTACCGTTGGTCCTCGGTCAGGTCGAAGCGCTGGAAAAGAAAGGCACCGATGACGTTAATAAGGATCAAGATCCCCAGAGAAAGGAGAAGGGTCAATATGTCCTGCGTTCGCTTGGCCATTACCATTTCCGGCTTTCAAGGACCAACTTGGTCACGATCACGAAAAAGGCGCTCAAGCTCAGGAAATAGAGGAGATCGCGGGTGTCCAGAACCCCACGGCTGATGGATAGATAATGCTCATTGATGCCTAGTTTGACGATCAGGTAATCGAGGGAACCGAATACCTCGAGGGAAGCGAGGGCATCAAAGCCGATATAGGTCAGGAAACAAAGGAAGACCGCTATGATGAAAGCGACCACTTGATTGTTGGCCAAAGAGCTCGCAAAGATCCCGATCGAAACGAAACCTCCTCCCAAGAGCAGCAAGCCGATGTAGCTCCCCCAGGTCCCTCCGATATCCACGTTGCCCACGGGGCTTCCCAGGTAATAGATGGTGGCGAAATAGAAAAGGGTCGGGAGGATCGAAAAAAGGACCAGAACGACACCCGCCAAGTATTTGGAAAGGATGATCTGCAGGTCCGTAAGCGGTTTGGTCAGCAGCAGTTCGACCGTTCCCGTTCGCTTTTCCTCGGAAAAAGAACGCATCGTAATGGCAGGGATCAGGAACATGAAAACCCAGGGCGCAATGGTGAAAAGGGTGTCGAGGGTCGCATAACCCTGATTCAACACGTTCATATCGGTCGGAAAGACCCACATGATAAGCCCGATCAAGAGGAGAAATACAACGATCACGATGTAACCGATCAAGGAACTAAGAAAGGCCTTGATCTCTTTCTGCAAAAGTGCCAGCATGACGGGCTTCGCTGCTTTGAAAGCTTTCGAATTTAATCGTTTTTCAGGGAGGCCGGGGGTTTGCTCATCCTCTAAGATGTTAAAATGTTCTAAGTTCGCGCTAGAAGCTTCGATCCCTATGAAAGTTCTGAAGTTCGGCGGGACATCCTTGGGCGGTGCGGACCGGATCCGACGAATGGCCTCGATCCTCGATGAGGAAAAAGGGAGCGTGATCGTAGTGCTTTCCGCTATCGGGGGGACCACGGACGAATTGGAAAGCTTTCTGAAGGAATTACGGGATGGACAAGGAGCAGAGGCTCGCCAGCGGATCGATGCATTGGAAGCTTGGTATCGCCATTTGATCCGCTCCCTTTTCGGAGAAGGAGAGGGAGAGGCGGAAGGAAACAAGCTTCTTAAAGGCCACATGGAGCATCTCCGTGCTTATACGCACACCATGATCACGGTGCACGAAGAGCGGGAGATCCTTGCTCAAGGAGAGCTGCTATCTACTGCCTTGGTGCATCTTTACTTCAGCCGGCTCGGAAAAAATGTAGGGCTTTTTCCCGCTTTGGAGCTGATCCGTGTGGACGATCACAGGGAGCCCGATCGGTCCTTTATCCGTCAACGATCGAAGGAACTCTTGGAGGAAAAGAAAGAACAGGATCTGCTCCTTACGGAAGGTTATATATGCCGTGATCCTTTCGGGAAGGTGGACAACCTGGCTCGGGGCGGTAGCGATCTGACCGCCTCTTTGATCGCGGCTTCGATCGAAGCTGAAGAACTCTGCATATGGACCGACGTCGACGGAGTCCTTAACAACGATCCCCGGGTCGTAGAAGATGCAGAGCCTGTTCGACGGATGTCCTTCGATGAGGCAGCTGAGCTCAGTTATTTCGGCGCAAAAGTACTCCACCCTTCCAGTATACGACCGGCCAAAGAAGCTTCGGTCCCGGTGCGGTTGAAGAACAGCTTCGACCCTGGTTCTGAAGGGACCCTCGTCAGGGATGAAGAAGCAGGGCGAGCTGCTATAAGGGCTATCGCCGCCAAGGATGGGATCACGGCCGTCCGGGTCCGTTCAGGGCGAATGTTGATGGCATATGGGTTCTTGAAGCGCGTTTTCGAGGTTTTTGAGCTCTACAAGACCCCCATCGATATGATCACCACCTCAGAGGTGGCCGTTTCACTGACCATCGATGATGACACCCATTTGGACCATATTTTGGAAGAACTCAGGGCGTTCGGGACTGTCGATACGGACCAAGGGCAAAGCATTATCTGTGTTGTCGGAGATATGGTCTATGAGCGAACAGGAACAGCCCGCCGCATCTTCAATGCGTTGGGGGATATCCCCGTTCGAATGATCGCGTACGGGGGGAGTAAGAACAACTTGTCGATCCTCGTCGACGGGGAACAAAAACAAGAAGCGCTATTGGCCCTCCATAAAGGGGTCTTCGGTAAAAACGGAGAACATGTGGACGAAGCTGGGACCTGAGGAGTTAGCCGAAAAGCGGACCCCTTTTTACTGTTACGACCTTGGATTGCTGGACCGGACCATCGAGCTCGCTATGAACGCGGCCTCCAAAGGTGGACATCATCTCCATTACGCGGTCAAGGCCAATGCGGATCCTCGGATCATGGAGCGATTTCGGAAAGCCGGTGTAGGAGCGGATTGTGTGAGCGGGAACGAAGTCCGATGGGCTTTGGAGTGCGGGTTCCCTCCATCGAGCATCGTGTTCGCTGGAGTGGGCAAAAGGGAGGAAGAGATCGCGTTCGCTTTGGATCGGGGCATCTTCGCCTTTAATGTGGAGAGCCTTCAGGAATTGGCGCTTATCGATCGCCTCGCTGGGGAACGGTCTTTGAAAGCTCCTATAGCTCTTCGCATCAATCCCGATGTGGATCCCGAGACGCATCATTACATCACCACCGGCCTCGAGGAGAACAAGTTCGGGATCGATCGTTGGGCTTTGGATCAGGTCTTTGATGCCCTCAAGGAGCTGTCGAACATCGAACTCAAAGGGCTTCATTTTCACATCGGGTCTCAGATCCGCGAGCAAGGCCCTTTCAGGACGCTTTGCCTTAAAGCGGAAGAAGTGCGAAAGCGCTTCGAAGAGAACGGATATTTGTTGCAACACCTCAATCTGGGGGGCGGATTAGGGGTGGACCACTCCGACCCTGATGGAGAAGGGATCCCGGATCTTGAACGTTTTTTCAGGACCTTTCGGGAGCACCTTGAGGCACCGGCCGGGACCGAGGTCCATTTTGAATTGGGCCGTGCATTAACAGCTCACTGTGGAGACCTGATCACAAGGGTCCTCTATATCAAAGAAGGCTGGAACACGAGTTTCGCTATTGTCGATGCTGGTATGACGGAGTTGATACGCCCCGCCCTTTACCGTTCGTTCCACCGGATCGATCCCCTTCAAGAAAGGGATGGGGAAGAGCGTTATTACGATGTGGTCGGCCCGATCTGCGAAACCTCTGACCTTTTCGGAAAGCAAGTGTTCCTTCCGGAGCTACAGCAGGGCGATCTTTTGGCGATCCGGTC
>CAZOSO010000072.1:0-10854 GCA_964582635.1 uncultured Weeksellaceae bacterium
CCCCGCAAGGCAAGGAGATCATTCGGGACATCCAGCTCTCGTTCTATTACGGCGCGAAGATCGGCATCATCGGCCTCAATGGCGCGGGAAAAAGTACCTTGCTCCATATCATCGCCGGTAAGGATGAAGCTTACGAGGGCGAGGTCCACTTTTCACCCGGCTATTCGGTCGGCTTGCTCGAGCAGGAACCCGAGCTCGACCCGGAGAAGACGACGAAGGATATCGTGAAAGAAGGGGTCCAGGAAACCGTCGACCTCCTGGAGCAGTACGAGAAGGTGAACGAGCAGTTCACGGATCCGGATGTGATGGCCGATCCGGAACGGATGAACAAGTTGATCGAGGAACAGGGCAAGCTCCAGGAGCAGATCGATCAGGTGGACGCCTGGGAGCTCGATAGCAAGCTCGAAAGGGCCATGGACGCCCTTCGCTGTCCCCCCGATGACCGGGTCGTTAAGAACATGTCGGGTGGTGAGAAACGACGAACAGCCCTTTGCCGCCTTCTGCTCCAGCAACCGGACATCCTGCTCCTCGACGAGCCTACGAACCACTTGGACGCGGAGTCGGTGCACTGGCTCGAACAACACCTTCAACAGTATCACGGAACGGTCATCGCGATCACGCACGACCGCTATTTCCTCGACAATGCCGCCGGATGGATCCTCGAGCTCGATCGTGGCGAAGGCATCCCGTGGAAAGGCAATTATTCCTCCTGGCTGGAGCAAAAGCAAAAGCGCCTCGAGCAAGAGGAAAAGGAGGAGAGCAAACGTCAGAAGACGCTCCAGCGCGAGCTCGAATGGGCCAAGATGACCCCGAAAGGGCGACAGACAAAAGCCAAAGCACGTCTGAAGAATTACAAGGAACTGCAGCAGCAGGAGAAGAAGGAGAAAGCGGAGCAGGTGCAGATCTACGTCCCGGATGGACCCCGCCTCGGGGATGAGGTGATCGAAGCGGTCGATGTGACCAAGGCCTTCGACGATAAGGTGTTGATCGAGGACCTGAACTTTAAACTGCCCCCGGCCGGGATCGTCGGAGTGGTCGGACCCAACGGTGCCGGAAAGAGTACGCTCTTCCGGATGATCACGGGACGGGAGGAACCCGATAAAGGCGAGTTCAAGGTCGGAGATACGGTGAAGCTCGGCTACGTGGATCAGGAACACGAGGATGTGGACCCCGAGTCCAATGTCTGGGAGGCGATCTCAGGAGGAGAGGATACGATCGAGGTCGAAGGACGTTCTTTCAATTCCCGCGCCTATGTGGCCCGCTTCAATTTCACAGGGCCGGATCAGAGCAAGAAGGTGAAGGACCTTTCCGGAGGAGAGCGCAACCGCCTCCACTTGGCACTCACCCTTAAGCAAGAGGCGAACGTGCTCCTCCTCGACGAGCCGACCAACGATATCGATGTGAACACCCTCCAGGCGCTCGAAGAAGGCTTGGAGAATTTTGCCGGTTGCGCAGTGGTCATTTCTCACGACCGATGGTTCCTCGATCGGATATGCACGCATATCCTCGCTTTTGAGGGAGAAGGACAGGTGCACTTCTTCCAGGGCTCATTCTCCGAATACGAAGAGAACCGGCAGAAACGGCTCGGAGAGGAGATCCCGCATCGCATCAAGTACAAAAAACTCGTAAAAGACCAGTAAGATGAGCTACCCCAACTACGGCGATTTCGACGAAGAGGAAATGGAAGAGGAATTGAGCAAGGACGAACGTAAGATCGAGAAGATGCGCGAACGCCAGCGCAAACTTCCTCTTCTCCTCGCTGGATTCACCATCGGAGGTTTTGTGATGGGCGTCGCCTATTCCTTTTATATGAGAAGGAGCAAGAAGAAGTAGCGTGCACGCGTGAGCTTTATTTCCCTATCAGGGGTGCTCTGTTTTTCCAACCCTTTGCCAGACGTGTAGAGGCGCCTTAAGCAGACCAGGGGTCGCAGTTATAGAGGAGTTCCCGACTTTTTAGGGAGTGCTCTTCTGATCTCATTTTCCTTTATCCCTATGAAAAATCCTTCCGTCCCCAAAGGCATGCGGGATATCCTTCCCCACCAAATGGCCCGGCGCCAATACCTGTTCCGGATCATCGAGGAAGGTTTTCGCGAAGCCGGGTTCCAACCCATCGAGACGCCCTCGATGGAGCAACTATCCACTTTGATGGGGAAGTACGGGGAAGAGGGGGATCGCTTGATCTTCAAGGTCCTGAATTCGGGCGACTTTCTAAAGAAGGTCCGGGATGAGGACCTTAGCAACGCAGAATCCCTCAAGGTCGCTCCGAAGATCGCGGAGAAAGCCCTTCGCTATGACCTTACTGTTCCTTTCGCCCGCTTCGTGGTGGAGCATCAGAACGAGATCCCTTTCCCTTTCAAGCGCTATCAGATCCAGCCCGTGTGGCGAGCGGATCGACCTCAAAAGGGGCGATACAGGGAATTCTGGCAATGCGATGCCGATACGATCGGCTCGGATTCGCTTTGGAACGAAGTGGAGCTCCTCCGGATCTTCGATCGGACCCTCACGCGCTTGGGGATCCCCTCCTTTACCCTCCGCGTGAACGATCGACGCATCCTCGCCGGTATCGCTGAATCGATCGGTGAGCAGGAACGGCTGACAGAGCTGACGGTGGCGATCGATAAGCTCGATAAGATCGGAGAGGAAGGGGTGAAAAAGGAATTGAAGGAACGCGGTTTTGATATCGATAACGCAAAGGCATTGGAAGGCCTTTTTCGTGCTGCGGATCCGGAAGAGGAAGCGCCCCTGGATAAGGTCGAAGGGTTGATGAACACCTCCGAGCAAGGAAAGGAAGGGGTAGAGGCTTGCCGCTTCCTTTTCGAGAACTGCTATGCCCTCGGCATGGAGAACGGATCGCTGCGCTTCGATCCAACCCTGGCCCGAGGCCTCGATTATTATACCGGCGCCATTTTCGAAGTGACCGTCGATGATCTCGACATGGGAAGCATCGGGGGCGGAGGGCGCTACGATGACCTGACCGGCATTTTTGGGATGCAAGGAGTTTCCGGTGTGGGCATCTCGTTCGGAGCGGAGCGGATCTACGATGTATTGGAGCAATTAGCCCTTTTCCCGGAAGAAGCGGGAAGCAGCGTCGATGTCCTCTTCACCAATTTCGGCGATCAACCCCTGATGGAGAGCATGCGTTTGGCCGATGACCTCCGGGATGCCGGTTTTACGGTGGATGTCTATCCGGATGAGGCCAAGCTGAAGAAGCAAATGAAATATGCGGATAAAGTGGGGGTGCGCTTTGTGGCCATGATCGGAGAGGAGGAACTGGCCGAGGAAAAAGTGGCGATCCGGGACATGCGGACCGGCGAACAGTCGGAATTGCCGAGGAAGGGGCTTCGCGAATTGCTCGAGAACGAGCGGAACGCTTATGGCTGAATTCCGGATCGGGAAGGACACATTGAGCATCGAATCGCTCGAAGGCCTGGCCTCCGGGTATACTGCTCTTGAGTTCCCCGATAAAACCCGAAAGAAGGTCGAAAAAGCGCGTAAGCGCCTCGAGGAACGCCTCAGGGACGCATCGAAGCCGATCTACGGGGTGAACACCGGGTTCGGCTCGCTTTGCCATACCGTAATACCGGACGAAAAGCTCCAGGACCTTCAGACGAACCTCTTGCTCTCGCATGCGTGTGGGACCGGAGATCATTTGCCCTCCCGTGTCGTACGCCTCATGCTGGCCTTTAAGGCCATCGGCTTGGCCTATGGGAATTCCGGTGTGCGCCCGGAACTGATCGAACGGCTTTCTTTTTTTCACGAGGAGGATATCCTACCACGGGTCCCGGAGAAAGGCTCTTTAGGAGCATCCGGGGACCTTGCGCCATTGGCCCATCTCTCCCTTCCTTTGCTCGGAAGAGGGGAGCTGCTCTATCGCCATCGCGAATTACCGACCGGTAAGGTGATGGTGGATCACGGCTTGTCCCCCCTTCGGTTGGAGGCCAAGGAAGGCTTGGCTTTGTTGAACGGGACCCAATTCATGAGCGCCGTCGGGGGAGAGGTGCTCACCCGATTGAAGCGTAGCGCTCGACTGGCCGATAAGGTCGCAGCACTTTCGGCTATGGCTTACGGGGCCTCTGCGGACCCGTTCCGCTCGGAAGTCCACGAACTAAGGCCACATCCGGGGCAGATCGAGGTGGCTGAACGGATCTTCAGCTATTTGGAGGAAGAGGATGAAAATTGGGGCAATGCAAGGGTGCAGGATCCTTATTCGTTCCGCTGTATCCCGCAAGTCCACGGGGCTTCCTTCGATGTGATGGAAGAGGTGGGGCAATTGCTCCTTCGGGAAGTGGAAGCTGTTACCGATAATCCCGTTCTGCTCGAGGACGACCGTGTCCTTTCAGCCGGGAATTTCCACGGACAACCCCTGGCGATGGCTTTTGATCGGCTCGCTGTGGCCATGGCCGAATGGGGAAGCATTTCGGAGCGGCGCACCTATAAACTTTTAGCTGGACATGACGGCCTTCCGGAATTTTTGATCCCGGAACCCGGCCTGAATTCGGGATTGATGATCCCCCAATACACAGCAGCGTCCTTGGTGAGCCAAAACCGCCAATTGGCGGTCCCGAGCTCGATCGATTCGGTCGATTCCTCCAATGGGCAGGAAGATCACGTGAGCATGGGCGCCAATGGGGCTACGAGGCTTCTTCGCATGCTGGAGAACCTCGAACGGATCTGGGCCATCGAGTGCTTGACCGCAGCCCAGGCGATCGATCTGAGGGAGCAAGAGCTGAAAGGGGAATTGGCTTCGTTCCACGAACGCTTCCGGGAGAAGGTGCCCTTTGTGGATGCCGATCGCCCCTTCTACCAAGACATCGAGAAAAGCCTTGAATTTCTCCGAGTGGAGGCCGATTAAAAGATCTTTACCTTCATGTACATCAAGCATCGATCCTGTTCAACTATGCGGACCTCTAGCTTTCTTTCCCTTCTTCTCTTTTTCAGCATCTTCTGTTCGACCGTTTTGGGTCAAGACCCTGTCCTCCGTTTGGAAAGCGGCGATCATCCGATCCCTTCCGATCTGGAGGAACGCTTGAAAAGCGGTAAAACCCTCGGACAAACGTTCGATGGGAAAGTCCACGCCCTTCTCAGTTTCGATGCGATCCCGGATGCGGAAGCCCGCTCCCGGATGAAGGAGGCTGGGATCCGTTTCCTTCAATACCTCCCGGAGCGATCTTATATCGTCGGCTACGATAAGGGGACCGATCTTAAATTCCTCACCCGTTTTGAAGCTCGAAGTCTTCAGGAACTGAAGCCGGAGTGGCGAACTTCGGAAAGGCTTCTCGAGCGCCCCTATCCGAGCCATGCTGTGAACGGTGATCGCATCGAGCTCACCCTGAACTTTTTCGAGGACCTTTCCTTTCAAAACGTGCTCACAGCCCTTGAGGAGCGTTTGACCCGTTTCCAGGGCGAAGCCCGTGTTCTCAGGACCTTGCCGAATTCGCAAAGGGTAGAGGTCCGGGTGCCCCAGGATGAACTGTCTACGATGGCCGGCCTCCCCTATGTGCAATACCTCGAAGCGATCGATCCGGAGCCCACGCCGGACTCCAGAAAAGGGCGTACGCTCCACCGTTCGAACGTGATCAACAGCCAGGTGTCGGGAGGAAAACGTTTCAACGGCGATAGCATCGTCATGGCCATCGCGGACGATGGCGGGATCGGCCCTCACATTGACTTTAAAGGAAGGGTCACGGACCATACCAGTAACCTCGGCGGCGGTCATGGGGACATGACGGCAGGCATCGCGATCGGGGCAGGGAACCTCGATCCCACCATCCAGGGACATGCGTCCGGAGCCCACCTTCACATGTACGACATCAATGGTTATCCACATATCAACGATGCCATCATCAATTTGGCGACGCTTGGAACACGCATCACTTCCACCTCCTACAGCCAAGGTTGCAATGATTACGACACCGATGCGGAGGACGCCGATAATCAGATCTACTATTACCCGGAGCTGATCCACGTGTTCTCCGCGGGGAACAGCGCTTCGGATGACTGCGGATACGGAGCATCCGGTTGGGGGAACATCACCGGAGGGACCAAACAAGGAAAGAACGTGATCGCCTCCGGGAACCTCGACGATGAGGACAATTTGGCAAGCAGTAGCAGTCGTGGGCCCGCCGAGGATGGCCGGATCAAACCGGATCTTTGTGCGAACGGGGCCGGCCAATTGTCCACCGCTGAAGGGAACATATACGATCCTGGGGGAGGCACGTCCGCAGCATCTCCGAGCATAGCCGGGACCGTGGCCCAACTTTACGATGCCTACCAGGAAATGAACGGTGGGGCTTTCCCCAATTCGGGTCTTATCAAAGCTTCGCTCTTGAACACGGCCCGCGATCTCGACGATCACGGTCCCGATTTCAATACCGGCTGGGGACGCATCAATGCTTCAAAGGCCTACCGAGTGCTCAAAGAAGGCCGTTATAAAAGGGATTCGGTGGATCAAGGGAATACGAAAACGCACAGCATTTCGGTCCCCAGCGGGGTCGAGGAAGTACGAGTGATGGTCTATTGGACGGACCCTGCCGGTTCCCCGAGCGCGAGTTATGCGCTCGTGAACGACCTCAACATTCAACTTACTACGCCAGGGGGAACGAGCTACGATCCATGGGTCCTGGATCATGCCCCCAACCAATCTTCCTTGGATGCACCCGCCACGCGCGGGAGGGATTCGGTCAACAACGTGGAACAAGTGACCCTTTCCACCCCGAGCGCAGGCAATTATACACTCGATGTGGAAGGTTATGAGGTGCCTCAAGGCCCTCAGCGCTATTGGGTGGTCTATGAATTCCTCGGAAGCGATGTGGAATTGACCTATCCCAGGGGCGGGGAAGGCTTCGTCCCTAATACCACTGAAAAGATCCGATGGGATGCTTTCGGGAACGCAGGGAGTTTCGATATCTTTTATACCCTCGATAGCGGAACTACTTGGAGCACGGTGGCGACCAATGTCAGCGGATCGCAGCGCCATTACTCCTGGAACGTGCCCAATGCGATCAGCGGAGATGCTTTTATCCGGATCGAACGTGGTTCGGATGCGGACACGAACGACACCCCTTTTGCTTTGATGGACACGGCATCGAACATCCGCCTGGATTGGGTCTGCCCTGATTCAGCTCTCCTCAAGTGGGATACAGCACGGGGTGCTCTTGGTTATAAGGTTTATCGCCTTGGCAACACCTATATGGATTCCATCGGGGTCAGTTCCGATACGAGCTTCAAGATCAAGCCTTTCGATCCCGGCCAGGAAGAGTGGTTCAGTGTGAGCGCTATCGGGCCGGATTCCATGGAGGGGCGTAGGGCTTATGCCATCCGGTTTTCGGGGAACGGGACCAAGGCCTGTCCCCTCGATACGAACCTCGACCTGACGATGCAAAGTCCTCACCAGGGAGGCGTCCCCTCTTGCAATGCGGATTCCCTTCCCGTAAAGGTTCGGGTGGATAACGTTGGGTTGGACAGCGTCCTCGCCTTTGACCTGTCTTATGATGTGGATAAGGGAACTCCTTTCACGATGAGCTACAACGACACCTTAGCTCCTGATTCGAGCGTCACCCTCCTCTTTCCCGATTCGATCGGGGTGTCCGCCACTCCTAAGAAAGTGCGGGCCTGGGTGGATCATCCTTTTGACCAATCCGCTTATCAGGATACGAGCAATGAAGTGGATGCCTATAGCTTTAGCAGCTTCCTTTATACGACCGATTACGGGCAGGATATGGAAGGGCTGTCGATCTGTGAAGGGAGCCATTCCGATTGTGAGCACAGCTGCAGCCTTTCGGAAGGAATGAAGAATCGGCCGCATCCGAGCGTGGACGATATCGATTGGCGCGTAGGAGAGGGGCAAACTCCCTCCAGCAATACTGGGCCCACCGAGGATTTCATTCCGGGCTCCGCTTCGGGGAATTACGTCTATTTGGAGCCCTCTTATGGCTGCGAGGGAAAAGTGGGGCATCTCTTGACCCCCTGCATCGAGGTCAACAGTGCAACTCCGATCCTCACCTATGCCTATCACATGTACGGCACGGACATGGGAGATCTGCACGTGGATATCATGGTCGATGGGATCTGGCAGAAGGATGTGCGTGCACCGATAAAGGGGAATCAAGGCTCGAATTGGTATCCGGATACCATCGATCTTTCCCCCTACCAAGGAGAACAGATCACGGTGCGCTTCCGGGGGGTCACCGGCGACGATTTCCATAGCGATATCGCGATCGACGGGATCCAAGTGATCCAGGACCCGAACGCGTTGCAGGAAGCTAAGAAGGGAACCCCATCCCTCTCTCTTTATCCGAATCCAACGGAAGGGCGATTCACCTTGAAAGGACGGCTCGAAAATGGGGGGGCGTACCGTTTCAGCGTGGAAGATATGCGGGGAAGGACCGTTCGGACCTATGAACGAGACTTGGCACAGGGGCGTTTTCGGACGAAATTCGACCTGGGGTCCCTGGAGGAAGGGATCTATTTCTTAAAGACCGTTACGCCGGAGGGCAAGCGTCAGGTGACCAAATTCGTGATCCAACGATAGATCGAAGAGCATGAGGATCCGTCCACGTAGATTAAGAGTTTCGAAGGCCGTTCGCGATGCGGTCCGGGAACATGAATTGGCTCCCAGGGACCTGGTGCAGCCCCTTTTCGTGATGGACGAGGAGAACAAAAAGGAGGAGATCCCTTCGCTTCCCGGGCAGTTCCGTTATTCCCTCGATCGGATCCTGGAACCGGTGGAAAGAGGGCTTCAGGCAGGGGTCAAGTGCTTCGTGCTCTTTCCGGTGGTCCCCGAGCATTTGAAGGATGCTGAGGCCAGTTTCGGCGTATCGCGCAAGAATTTCTACCTCGTTGCTATCCGGAGGATCAAGGAAAGCTACCCCGAGGCATGCGTGATGACCGATGTGGCCCTCGACCCCTATAGTTCGGACGGGCATGACGGTGTCGTCCAGGACGGGCGCATTCTGAACGACCGGACGCTGCCGATCCTTGCTCAAATGGCGTTGGTGCAAGCCGAAGCCGGGGCCGACATGGTCGGGCCCTCCGATATGATGGACGGACGCGTCGGACAGATCCGGGATCGATTGGATGAAGAAGGATATACGGAGACCGGCATCATCTCCTATACGGCCAAATATGCCAGTGCGCTATACGGTCCTTTCCGCGATGCGCTCGATTCCGCTCCCAAAGGGGGCGATAAGAAGAGCTATCAAATGGATCCGGCCAATAAAAAGGAGGCCTCCATGGAAGGAGCATTGGACGAGGAAGAAGGGGCTGATATCCTGATGGTGAAACCGGCCCTTCATTATCTGGATGTGATCCATCAGCTCAAACTGGAGGCTCAACGGCCTATCGCCGCTTATCACGTGAGCGGTGAATACGCCATGATCAAAGCGGCCGGCGAAAAAGGATGGCTCGATGCCGATGCGGCTATGGACGAGAGCTTGCTCGCCATCCGTAGAGCCGGGGCTGACATGGTTCTTACTTACGCCGCGATCGAGGCGGCCGAGCGGATGCAGGGCTGACCGCTATTCTCGCTCTTCTTTTCCTTCCAGGAGTTTTAAGATCGGCTCTTCCCGGATATCGTTGAAGCCCAAGCGGGCGCGCGCTACCCCGTCTTCCACGTAAACCACGGCAGGGACGGTCCCGTTCGCAAAGCGGAGCAGTTCGTCGAGCGGTAAGCGTGTGGAAGGATAGGGCCCCACCCGGGTTTCTTCCCAAAAGCGCTTTTCCGATCCTTGATCCCCAGCGAGAAAAAAATGATAAGGAAGGGCACGCTCGGTCCGTTCATCCATGATCCCCAATTTCCGTGTGGCCAAGCGGCACCAATGACAACGCGTGCTCATAAAGGCCAGCAAGTGTTTTCCGCTATCGAGCTTGAGGGCTTTCCCTTCCAGTTCCTCCAGCTGGCGTAGGTCCTCCATGGGGAATCCCTCCAGTGCTTCTTGATCGATCTTTTGCGCTCCCCACAGCCGAGGAGGGTCTATGATGAAAGGCACGGATAGGCTTCCGAGCAAGAGGATGAGGCTCACCGATCCCGGGTAAAAGGGCAGGGAAGGACCTCCTCCGAGCCGGCCGATCGCCAGTAGGCCAGCGATCATGCCTGCGTTCTTGATCAGGGAAAGGGTGGGAGTGATGCTGTGATGGGCTCCCAAGCATCCACAATCGCTCACGTTTCCCTTGACGATCAGGAGCGCGATCAAATAAAGGGACATGATCAGGAGAAAGAGGAGGACGCTGCCTCTGACCCAAGGCCCCTTAACGCCGATCAAGAGCAAAAGGGAAAAAGCGAATTCGAGGCCCACGATACCCCGTGCTAGGAAGGAGGCAAGGTCCCATCCCACTAAGCCCGTCTCTACGAGGGTGAACTCGAAAGGCTCGATGGGCCGAACCTTGACAAGGGCCGTATAGAAAAAGGCCGCTGAAAGGAGAAGACGAAGGGAGAGCGCTGCGATGGCTTCTTTGCGGACCTTGAGCATCAGCGCTCATCTCTTCTAAAGAAGGAGGTCAGTCGATCTCGGCCGTTAGATCGTTCTCCAATAGGGCCTCGCAGATCGGCCGGAGATCGTCGAAGCTCCCTTCCTTAACGGAGCATTTGCCGTTGTAATGCACGATCAAGCTGCATTGCTCCGCCTGTAGTTCGTCGTGTTCACAATAGCGGACCAAGCAAGCGATCACATGGTCGAAGGTGTTGAAATCGTCGTTGTAGAGGATCAGCTGGTGCTCCTTTTTTTCCTGGACCTCCTTTTCCGGGACGGTCTCTTCTTCGGGCACTGCATGGAACTTGAAAGGATGCTGGCTCATTGTTCTTCTTTTTTCATTCTTCACGGAGGATCTTCACCGCACGCTCGGTGGGGATCTCCTTTC
>CAZOSO010000073.1:0-4364 GCA_964582635.1 uncultured Weeksellaceae bacterium
GGCTTCCACCTTTCGCTCAAATACAACACCGACCGGATCATCTCCATGAGCGATCATAGCTTTTTGGGCAATAAGCTGGGAAGCAAACCGAACGCCACGGATGTCCCCAAATTGGACAGCGCTCTCACCAAGCTTCAGAACGTTTACGGTTTCACGAACGCTGAAATGCAAAACCTTTGATCATGCGCTTTGGGTTGAGCGATCGCAGGAAAAGCGAGGGATCGGGACCGTTACCCTTTCACGCCTCGAGAGGGCCCACCTCTTCTTCCTTTTCGAAGGAGAAAGGGGTTGCGAATGAAGAAGCTTTCCTTGAAAGCTTTTGGCCCCGATCCCTTGCTCTTCCTTTCCTGCTAGGGCTTCTCGTTTTCACCCTCGCTTGCGAAAAGGACAAAAGCGTCGATGAAAAGCAGGAAGAGGCTTTTGACCGAAAAGCGATGCTCGAGAATTACGGGAACAACCTTATTATTCCCGCTTATGAAGAATTGGCCCAATCCGTCCAGAGCATGAAGAGTGCTGCTTCGGATTTTACCAACAATCCCGATTCAGCCAATCTCCAGACTCTACAGGCTCGATTTATGGAGAGTTATGAGGATTGGCAATATGCTTCTTGCTATGAGTTCGGCCCCGCTAAGGATCGAGCGCTCCGTAGTTACAGCAACACTTTTCCGACGGATACCGGTGCGATCGACAGCAATATAGCGACGGGCAATTACAACCTGAACAACTTCGATACGGAGGATGTGAAAGGATATCCCGCCTTAGACTATTTGCTTTTCGATCCCTATCAAGGGGATAGCTCGGTCGTAAATGCGTTCAGTTCTGCTTCGAACGCCTCCACCCGTAGGCAATATCTGATGGATGTGCTCGCGGATATGAAGGGAAGGGTGGATCAAGTCCTTCAAGATTGGAGGCCATCAGGCGGGGATCATCTCAGCACTTTCGTCAATGCGACCGGCACCGATGTGGGGAGTTCGCTGGGCCTCTTGGTGAATCAATTGAACTACGACCTCGAGATCGTCAAGAACTTCGAGATCGGGGTCCCTCTTGGCAAAAAGACCCTCGGGAATCCGAAGCCCAAGAAATGCCAGGCTTATTTTGCCGCTCGCTCCCTTCGCTTGGCGCGGGTTCATGTAAAAGCTCTTCGCGACATTTATCTGGGCAAGGGAAGCAAAGGGGACAAGAAAGGATTGAACGAAAACCTCGAACACATCGATGCCAAGACCAGCACTGGGCCATTGGCCCCGGCTATTCGCGATCAGTTCGATCGGGTCCTGAACAAATTGCAACAGATCCCTCAACCCCTATCCGATGCTGTGGTCAATAACCCATCTCCTGTGGACGATGCCTATACGGAGTTGAAGAAACTCGTGGCGTTGCTCAAATCCGATATGCCTTCGGAGTTGGGGGTTCAGATCACGTATCAGGACAATGACGGCGATTAAGGGAAAGCTCCAAAAAGGAATAGCCGCCCTTGAGCGACCGGTCCATCCGGCTCCGCTCGCCGTTCTGCGCATCCTTTTCGGGCTCCTCATGGCCGGCAGCATGATTCGGCTTTGGGCAAAAGGATGGGTGGAGGAGCTCTATATCAAGCCGGAGATGCATTTTTCTTATTACGGGTTCGAGTGGGTGCGCTCCCTCGGAGACCCGGGAATGCATTTGCTCGTAGGCTTCGTCCTTGCCAGTGCGCTCCTGGTGGCCCTAGGGCTTTTTTATCGCTTCGCCATCGTGAGTTTCTTTTTGTCCTTCAGTTACCTGGAGCTGATCGACAAGGCCTATTATCTCAATCATTATTATTTCATCAGCGTTCTGGCTTTTCTCCTGATCTTTCTTCCCGCGCATCGCTATTTTTCCCTGGATGTTAAGCGAAAGCCTGAATGGAAGACTGATTCGATACCGGCTTGGATGCTCTGGCCCGTTCGCCTTCAAGTAGGCCTGGTCTATTTTTATGCAGGGGTCGCCAAACTCGAGTACGATTGGTTGGTCCGAGCGGAGCCTATGCAGACCTGGCTTCCGGCTCATAGCCAGCTCCCGATCGTCGGGAGCTTCTTAGCCCAGACCTGGGTGGCTTATCTGTTCAGCTGGTTCGGTGCTTTTTATGACCTGACGGTCCCCTTCTTCCTTTCCTCCCGAAAGACCCGTGTTTTCGCTTATTTCTTCGTGGTCGCTTTCCACGTGATGACGGCACTGCTTTTCCCCATCGGGGTCTTTCCATGGGTGATGATCCTTTTGACCCTCGTCTTCTTTCCCGCTTCTTTTCACCTCAGGATCTTGCGCTTCCTGGGCGATCAGGCTCAAAAGGGAGGCGAACGACTGGAAGCTGCCTTGCGACCTCGCCCCGCTCTTCGGAAAGCTTTTGCCACTTTTTTGGTCCTCCATTTCACGGTCCAGATCCTCATTCCATGGCGCTTTCTGCTGTACCCGGGTGAGCTCTTTTGGAACGAAGAAGGGTATCGTTTTTCCTGGCGGGTCATGCTTATGGAAAAAGCCGGCAAGGCTTTCTTTAAGGTGCGCGATCCCCGGACCGGAGGAGAAGAGGAAGTAAGTGTGAGCGATCATTTGACGGCTTTTCAGGAGAAAATGATGAGCACGCAAGCCGATATGATCCTCGAGTTCGCCCATTATCTCGAGGACCATTATCAGAAAAAGCGAGGGGTTGAGGATCCGGTGGTCACGGTCGATGCGTTCTGTACCCTGAACGGAAGCGGGAGCCTTCGTTTTATCGATCCCGAAGTGGACCTGAGTGAAAAAGAGCGGGGATTGCAGCACAAAGATTGGGTCATCCCCTTTGAAGAAGCGAAAGAACGTCCTTTATTGAGCGAAGGGTTTTGAATGGGAAAATCGAGACGATACGGCATCTTCCTCCTCTTATGGGCTTGGGTCGGAGCTCTATCGGCCCAGGTGGGGGACCTGGCCGGTGAGGTGAAAGGCCCTGATGGTGAAGCTTTGGCGGATGTGAAGGTCAGTTTGCTCCGAACGTCCGTTCAAACCCGTACGGACAGCAGTGGGAAGTTCCGGATCGAGGACCTCGCTTTTGGCCATTATACCCTTCAGGCATTTCGTCCCGGTCTTCGCCCCGAGATAAGAGCGGTGCACCTCGACTCTTCGTTCTTGAAGCTTCGCTTTAGCCTGGATAGTGGTCGGAAAGAATTCGAGGCGGTAGAGGTCACCGGGCGGAAAGAAGAGGATCTACGCCAACACCTCCGCGCTGTGGAAGGGATGGGGATCTATGCCGGGAAGAAGAGCGAGCTCATCAGCCCTGAGAAAAGCGGGGCGGATCGATCGACGAACAAGGCGCGCGAGCTTTTCAGTTCGGTTTCGGGCATCATCGCTCAGGAAGATGGGGACGGGGGGCTCCAAATGGACATCGGGAGCCGCGGATTGGACCCCAGCAGGAGCGCCCATTTCAACATGCGACAGAACGGATACGATATGAGCGCCGATGCGCTGGGTTATCCGGAGGCCTACTATACACCACCTTCTCAGGCTGTTGAACGGATCGAAGTGGTCAGAGGAGCGGCTTCGCTCCAATACGGCCCTCAATTCGGAGGCATGGTCAACTTTGAACTCAGGGGACCGCCTCGCAAAGAAGGATTGCGGGCCAAGAGCCATCAGACCGTGGGCTCTTTTAAGCTGTATAACAGTTATGTGGAGGTGGGAGGCCGAAAAGGGGGAACCGCTTTTCAGAGCTTTTTCCAACGACGTCGGGGTGAAGGATGGCGCCCTAACTCGGAATTCCAGCAACGGACGGGTTACGTTGAACTGGAGCAGCGCTTATCCGAGAAAACCCTTATTTCCCTGGAGTACACGCACATGGATCTTCTTCGTCACCAACCCGGAGGGCTTACGGACGCTGCTTTTGAAGAAGATCCCGGAGAATCCCTTCGGGAAAGGAATTGGTTCCGGGTGGGGTGGGATCTTGGAGCATTGCGTCTGGAGCATCGCTTCAGTTCAAAAGCCCGCTTGGAGAGCCGAACTTTCGGTCTTTTGGGCGAACGTAACGCTGTAGGGATCCTTCGGCGGATCGACAGGGCCGACCACGGAGGCGAACGGCTCCTCCTAAAGGATCGTTATCGCAATTTTGGGAACGAAACCCGCTACCTCCAGCAATACGAGCTCTTCGGTAAAAAGAACGCCCTTTTGATCGGGGGGCGCTATTATCGAGGAAGGACGTTCCGCCGCCAAGGCCCTGGTTCGACGGGGAAAGGCCCTGACTTTTCTTATCGGAAGGGGAAAGCTTTGGATTCGAAATTCCGCTTCCCGAGCCGGAACATGGCGCTTTTTGCGGAGAACATCTTCAGAGTGGGAGAGAAGTGGACCTTCACCCCCGGAGCCCGTTTTGAATATATCAAGACCGCGAGCAAGGG
>CAZOSO010000073.1:4464-7447 GCA_964582635.1 uncultured Weeksellaceae bacterium
TTCGACTATCTGAACACGGACATCAGTGGCTTCACCCTTTATTATTCCGATCGGATCGGTTCCGTCCTTCAAGTGGATTCATCCACCTTCTCTACCTATCGGCTTCGGACCAATATTGCTGACTCCCGGACCTATGGCATCGAAACCTATTTGGAGCTGGAGCTCGGTAATTGGATAAAGGAAAGCTCATCCTGGTCTTTGAGGCCCTTTCTCAACCTCACCCGACAGGAAGCCCGTTATATCAACAGCCAAGAGAGCGCCTTTGAAGGGAAGCGGGTGGAAATGGCTCCTGAATGGAGCATGATCGCTGGATTGAAGGGAGCATACGGAGGTTTCGAGTGGCGTTATCAGTTTCAATACATTTCCCATCAGTTCGCGGATGCGACCAATGCTCGTTATCTGCCTTCAGCCGAGGTAGGGATCGTCCCGGCCTATAGCGTCAGCGATCTTTCGGTAGGGTACGGCAATGATGTGCTCGACCTGAAGGTGGGGGTGCACAACCTTTTCGATCGGCGCTATTTCACCCATCGGGCTGCTGGCTACTCGGGACCCGGTATCGTCCCGGCCCCACCCCGGAATTATTACGCCACCCTCTCTTTTTCTTTTTAAGGAGGAAATGGGAATGATATCGGGATGAAAAGGGCATCGATTCATTTGAGGGAGGGTTCCCCGCACCGGTCTCTTTGGGGTGGCTATATTCGTTTTCTTTAGAAACCGCTTTCATGAAAGCCCTTTTCACGCTTCTCTCGCTCCTGATCCTGAGCACTTCCTTTCCGTGTTCCCTGCAAGCCCAAAACGAGCAAAAGCCTTACCAAGGGCTTCTATGGAAGATCACCGGGAACGGGATGGAGCAGCCCTCCTATCTCTATGGGACGATGCACGTGAGCGACAAACTCGCCTACCATTTGAGCGAGGACTTTTTTAACGGGATCAAGGAGTGCGATGCGGTCGCCTTGGAAAGTTCACCTGCTCTCTGGATGAAAGAGATCATGAACGAGGAGCATTTTCCCAGTTACTCGACGATCGTCAGCGATCGGACGTCGATGGGCAAGGACCGCCAACGTTCGTTTTACGAAAAGGCATTCGGGGTCCAGCTTCCGGACGATGACCGTTTATCCAAGATCCTTTCCAATGACAATCGCTTGACCCAACGCCTGCTCTTTAGAAGGAGCCCTTGGCAGAGCGGGAACTTTGAAGAGAGCACTTATCTGGATCTCTTCATCTATAGAGCCGGGCGCAAATTCGGAAAGGAGATCCACAGCCTGGAGGATTTCGACGTCTCCACCCGCAAGCGTTACAAGGCGCAACAAAAAGCCAAAAAGGCCGGTGAAAGCACGATGCAACCCAGCATCTTTTTCGATGGCGAGGATCGGAGCCTGAGGGATCTGAACCGGAAGGCTTATCGGCAAGGCGATCTTCAGAAACTCGATTCCGTCATGCGGATCGCTGCTTCCGAGGCCTTCTACCAATATATGATCGTCGATCGGAACCGGATCATGGCGGATAACCTGGACTCCCTGCTTCATGAAAAGCGGGTGTTCACGGCTATCGGTTCAGCTCATTTGGCCGGGGATAGCGGGGTGATCGATATGCTCCGGAGAAAGGGGTATAGCTTGGAAGCCCTGGATCGGAATTTCAAGAAGAAAAGTCCGGAAAGCAAAAAGGCCAAGAAAAAGGTCGAGGAAGATTACGCTGAGCAAACGTTCCGAACCCAATATCCAGCGGATTCCCTTTTTCGGGTGGACCTTCCGGGGGAGCTCCATAAAGTCAAGGAAACCCCGGGTATGCGGGAGTACTTGGTCCCTGATCTGGTGAACGGGATCTTTTACCAGATCCGCTCCATCAAAACTTACGCCCCGATCACGGGAAAGGACCGTGAATTCGTCAAGGAACGGCTCGATAGCCTCTTGTTCGAGAACATTCCAGGGGAGATCCTGAAGCGAAAGGATACGAGCATGAACGGGTATCCGGCCTTTCACATCAAGAACAAGACCGTTCGGGGAGATATCCAGGCTTATCGGATCGTCGTCACACCCCTTCAAGTGCTCATCTTTAAAGCGGGGGGGACCGATAAGGTATTGGAAGGAAAGCCTTCTGAGGCCTTTTTTGGTTCCATTCGGATCTTCCCAAGGGTCGATTCCTCTTGGACCCATTATACCCCTAGGAACGCTGGTTTCAAGATCGAGGTTCCCGGTCGCCCTCTGATCCACGATCCGGTCACCACCGGTATGGACAAAGAAGGCAGCTTTAGACTACAAGCCTACGATAGCGATCAACATGATCATTACACGGTCATGAAGCGGACCCTTCACGATTACGATTACATCGAGACCGATTCTTTCGAGCTAAGGCGCTTGGCCCAAAAATTCGCCGAGCCCTTCGGTTTGGAGGTCACGGGAGCAAAGCAAGTGCCTTACAAAGGGTTCCCCTCTTTGGAGTTCCAGCTTTTTAAAGAGGAGCTCGACCGCAGGATCCATGGCCGGATCATCATCCGTGGTGCTGACTATTACTTGCTTTTGGCTTCCATGGCATCCGAAGAGGACCCTTCCCGCTTCTTCAACTCATTCGCATTCCGCCCTTACCGATATCACAAGGATTTCCGGACCTATAAGGATACCTCCCTCCATTTCAAGACCCGGACCATCGCCCCTGAGCAAGTCCCAAAATATTCATTGGCAAGCGTTCGCCGAAGGTTTTACGAACGGTATGCGACAAGTTCCGGTTCGGACACCCACTATAATTCCGAGATCAAGGAATTCGGGACCTATCGGCCTGCCGAGAAGATCCAGGTGCGCCTTTACGATATGAAGACCTTCACATGGGTTTCGGATTCGGCCCATATGTGGAACTCGGCTGCCGATCGCTTCTACCAGGATGACCTACAGCTTCTCGAGAAATATAGACCTGAAGGAAAGGATTCGAGCGAGCTCTATTTCCTCCACACGGATACCAACAGCCAACGGGTCATCCGTTCGCGCAACAT
>CAZOSO010000073.1:7547-10845 GCA_964582635.1 uncultured Weeksellaceae bacterium
TATTCCCGGCTCGGATGGTTCGATGAGCACGAGGGAGTCCTCCCTTTTTTGAAAGATGCTTATTTTGAGGAAGAAGGGAACAGTAGCATGCGCTTCGGGATCTTGAACGGGCTGGCCTTGCTCAATGATACCGCTTCTAAGACAACCATTCTCGATCTCTTTGAAAAACAGGTCCCTCTCACCACCGACCAAAACCAGATATGGGATCTATTGGGCTATTTGAAGGAGCGGCCGGAATACGCCAATACGATGGTCCCTGACATTTTGAAATATACCAACTTCCGAGAATTCGAATATCCGATCTACGATTTTGTCGGGCATCTTGTCGATAGCGGATGGGTCGAGGGTGAACGCTATGCCTCTTATAAAGATCGCATGCTGAGAGATGCCAAGCGGAAATTGCGGATGCACCAAGCCTCTCAAAAAGAAGCCGAGGAGAAGGTCAGCCTGTCCATCAATGGCAATAACTATAGCTATAGCAAGCAGCAGAACGAGCAGCTGACCCAAAGCGAAGAGATCGTCCTCGATTTTGCCTCCATTTTAGCTCCCTTTCACGGAGCGGATGAAAAGGTGAAGCGCTTTTTCGAAGACCTTCAAGGAACGAGCAGCGATCCCTTGCTTTTTCACGGATCCCTCTTGATGGTGAACCACGGGATCGAAGTGGCCGATACGGTCTGGGAGCATTTCGCTTCCAAGGACCCTTATCGGAAGAAGCTGTATAAGCGCCTAAAAGAAATGAAGAAAACGGAAAAGTTCCCGGAAAGCCATATGGACCAAAGGAAGATCGTCCGTTCGCATCTCTATGACCATATCGGCCTGAGCAAGGGAGAGGATAGCCTTGAGTTCCTGGAGCGGCGAAAGGTAAGGGTCGGCGAAAAGGAAGGGTATGTGCATTTCTTCCGTCTCAAAAGGAGTTATTCCGATCAGTGGAAATTGAGCTATACCGGTTTGCAGCCTTTGGAAGAAGGGAAGGTAGAGCTTGAACCGAGCTTTACGGTCCGTAGCCAGGGCGTTTTGAACGAAAGGCGTGACCTTTCGGAGTTCTTGAAGGAAACCGTGAAAACGATCGAACTTCGGGGGCGGGAAAGGACCTCATCCTCCACAAGCCGAAGGTCGATCTATTGAATCCCTGATAGCCCGCTCCATTCGGCGACCAATATCCATGCGGCCATTAGGAGGACGAAGACGCCGAATATAGGCCTTAACCTTTCGCTCCTTATAAAATGGGAAAGGTAGATGCCGATCAAAGCTCCTGCCACCGCCACTCCTGAAAAGATCAGCAAAAAGCTCAGGTCGATGGGGACGGAGTCTTTCCCGATCTCCCCTAAGAAGCCGATGAGGCTTTGAATGGCTATGACGAAGAGCGAAGTCCCCACAGCTTCCCGCATGTCGATCCGGGCGAGGAGGAGCAGAGCCGGAACGATCAGGAATCCACCCCCGGCGCCCACCATCCCTGCCAGGATGCCGACGACCACCCCTCCGGCCATGATCAACAGATAGTCCGTTATCATGAGTCCCGATCCATTCTTTTCGCTTTTATTCCCGAAACCGCGGATCATCGAATAAGAGGTGCCGATCATCAAGAGGGCGAACAAGGTCATGATGAAAACCCCTTTTTCCACTTCCAGGGCCCCTGCTTGAAAGATCGGGTCAGGAAGGGCGGGGAGGAGGTAGCGTCGGGTCAGGAAGACCGCTAGCATGGAGGGAACAGCGAAGAAAAGACCGGCCCGCAATTTGCAAAGATCGATCATGATGTAACGAGCCGCTCCGAACGCACTCGTGACACCTACGATGAAGAGGGAATATCCGGTGGCCTGAACCGGGTCCATCCCCAGAAGGTAGACCAGCACAGGGACGGTGAGGATCGATCCACCCCCTCCGATGGAACCGAGGGTCAGGCCGATCAAAAGGGCCCCTAAATATCCGAGAAGCTGCTCCATCGACACGCTCTATTAACGCTTTCCCGGCTCGGATCGTTCGCCCCCTTGGATCAAGGCCCTTCCCAGTCCGGGAAGCGTCCCGGTGTCCAGGGAGCTCCGGCCTCTTCCAGTTCGTCCTCGACAGCCCGTATCCGGTCCCGTTGGGTTCGCAACCCTTTTAACACCTGCTTGAGATCGGTACCGGCCTGTCGGTAGGAATCCTTTTGGGTTTCCGTGGGGCCTGAACTGCTCCTCCAGAGGTTCCGGAGGATGTTGTGCACGCGATCAGCGATGCTCGGTTTTTGCTCGAATAGATGTTCCGACTTGACCGGATCGCCGCTCAATCGGATCCGAAGATCCGCCAAGGCGTGTTCGATATCCCGAAGGGTGTCCATCAGGGCCAGGTCGGCCTCCTGCGTTTTTCGGACCGCTTTCTTCAAGTGGGCGACCCGCTTCTTGAGTTCTCGCTTGTACCGGTTGGATCCGTCAACCGCTCTTCGAAGTTCCGCGACTTTTTCCTCGAAGGCCTTTAAAGCTTTTCGCTCTTCAAGGGAAAGCTCAGGATGATGCAGTCGCTCCAAGCGGAAGGAGCGCGGACCGGCGAGCTCTTCGACCTTGCCGTCTTCATACTTGGAAAGGGTGACCGAATATTCTCCCGGAAGGACCATATAGCCTTTGGGTTTGGAAGCCCAGGGGACCGAAGGTTCTTTTTGATCCAATTCAATGGGATTGCGGGCGGGCACCCGCATGTCCCAATGAACCCGATGGATCCCTTTCCGAGGGGGACGTTTGAGACGGCGGACCACCTTTCCTTCTGCATCCCGGACCGTGAAGATGAGGAAAGGGGAGCTGCTCCGTTTTTCCTGGCGGAGTTCTTTGATGCTCGGGTAATGCACGTCCTTCCCTTCTTTTCGGAGCTCCTTTTCTTTTTGCCGACGCTTTTCTTTGGGGGAGCGCAGCTCCTCTTTCAGGTGAAAGGTGAAAGCGGGGCCGAGGGGTGGGTTTTCCGCCGCAAAAAAGCTGGCCCCCTGAAATCCTTTCCCGCTGTAACCATAAGGGTCACGCTCGTGATAGAGATAAGCGTCTTGGACGGAAAAGAGATGGGCTTCCTTGGAAAGGGTATCCGCATGGACCTCCCGGAGCGGAGTTATGTCGTCGAGCACGTAGAAACCTCTTCCGAAGGTCCCGAGTACGAGGTCGTTCTCCCGTTCCTGGATCTCCATGTCCCGAACATTGATCGTCGGAAGCCCGCTTTTAAGGGGTGTCCAATGAGTTCCTCCGTCCTTGGAGAAGAAAACGCCGTATTCGGTCCCTGCAAAGAGCAGCTGAGGATCCTCCGGATCCTCGAGGATGGAGTAGACAGCACCTTTATCCGGAAG
>CAZOSO010000074.1:0-1773 GCA_964582635.1 uncultured Weeksellaceae bacterium
TTCCAGTGGCACCAAACCCGGCGCTTCCGCCTCACATTCTCCTACAAGCTCAAGAGAAAGCAAGAAAAGGAGCATCGAGGAGGGCATGATCGAGGAGGTGGTGGTGATTCAGGACCCTGATAAAGGGTACGAAAAACCGAGCGTTCCCCAGCTGAACAGCCCGATACGCTCACTTCTGATCCGCTTTTTGCCCGGCCCCAGTGAATTTGGGGAAGGCCCACGGATGAGAAAGGTGAAAAGATCGAAGAAGGGGTACTCGAAGAAAAGGTGCTCCATGATCCGGACCCTTCCTCGTAGGGATATACCGAGGCTCAATGCTTTCAAAATAAACCGGTTGCTACTCCCGGAAGGCTGGATCCTCCATCGGTCGTAACCGAGCGAAGGGCTCACCCCGATCGATCCGCGCAACAAGTAGCGATCCTCATCCCATTTCAGGATCCCCACGCGAAGGGGATATAGATCGAAAAAAACACGGTCCGTATGGAGAGCCCCTCGCACACCTTCCGAAGGGTCGTCGACAAAGGAGATCCCTTGATGATTCCTCAAACGAGCTGGTGTGAGGCGCACATGAACGCCCATGACCCGAACACCCATTCCTTTCAACAGCTGCTCACCCCCTCGAATGGCGAGCAAATAACTGAAATTGCGCTTCCCCAGATCGCGAAATGCCTCTTGATAGAGCGACCCCCACTCAAAACCGAGCTCCAAAGAAGCTCTGGACACGGGATCCTTCCGGAGCAAGGGGGCTTCTTCCTCGTCTTTCTGAGCCCCAAGAAGCAGGGGAAACCATAACAGGACCCCGAGAAGAAGGGAAGGACAAGATATGCGCGCGGAGCAAAAAGCTTTCAAACTTTTTCCATTCCAGAAGCCAAGTTAACAGCAGAACAGGGAGGAACTCATAGGATCCTTTCGCTCAACTTATGATCCCCTCGAAAAGATCGAGCTTCTTAGCAGGAGCAAAAAAATCCCCTCCTTCACGCAAAGGCGAAAGAGGGGATCGGGGGGAGGGGAAATGAAGATCTTATTTGTCCACCGGTGCGTCCTTTGATGTTTCCTTCTTAGGGGAAGTCTTTTTCTTGGTCACTTTCCCCTTAATACGCAAAGTGGCGTTGGGTTTATTGCTAGCGTTGGACTTGACCGAAACGCTTTTGTTGATCTGTCCGACCCGGTTGGTGTTGTATTTCACCTTAATGGTGGCACTCTCTCCGGGTGCGATCGGTTTTTTGGGGCAATTCGGCACCGTACAACCGCATGAACCCCGGCAATTATTGATCACGAGGGGTTCATCGCCGTTATTCGTAACAGTAAAGGTGCAAGTACCATCGCCCCCTTTGGGGATCGTACCGTAATCGTGGACCTTCTTATCGAAGGAGATCTTGGGTCCACCGTCCACTTCCTTTTTTCCACCTTTCTGGGCTTGCAGGGATAGCACCCCGATCAAGCAAATAGCGATGGTGAGGATACTGCGTTTCATGGAAAGGATTCTTTTATTCTGGTTCGCTAATTTAACAAAAGCAACAAGGGCATGTTCGCTTTTGCTGGCATATCTCCTTGCTCAATGATCATGCCGATCCTTTTATAAGACGTTTTTATCCGAAAAAAAGCTGCTTCTTCGGATCTCATAAATTTGCCGTCAATGCCTCAACACCCGTCCATGGAGATCCCCAAGCATTTCGATCCCGGAAGCATCGCTGAGAAGTGGTACCGTTACTGGCAAGAGCAGGGCTACTTCCGCTCCGTACCGGATGAGCGCACTCCTTACACCGTGGTGAT
>CAZOSO010000074.1:1873-7454 GCA_964582635.1 uncultured Weeksellaceae bacterium
GGCAAAAAAGCGAAGGTGCCCTTGGTGGAGCGTGAAGTGCCGATCGTGGCCGACGAGCACGTGGATCCGGAATTCGGGACCGGTTGCCTGAAGATCACCCCGGCCCACGATGAGAACGACCAAGCCATCGGGGAAAAGCACGAGCTCGATGTCGTGGACATCCTGAACGATGATGCCACGTTGAACGAGCATGCGGGCTCTTTCCAGGGGCAGGACCGGAACGAGGCAAGGAAGAACGTTGCTCGAGCTCTTGAAGAAAAAGACCTTCTGGTCAAGGTGGAGGACATCGTGAACAAGGTGGGCTATTCGGAACGGACGGACGCGGTGATCGAACCCAAGCTTTCGCTCCAGTGGTTCTGCGCGATGAAAGAGCTCGCCCGACCGGCCCTTCAAAGCGTGATGAACGACGAGATCCGCTTTGTGCCGGAGAACTTTAAGAACACCTATCGCCATTGGATGGAGAACATCAAAGATTGGTGCATCAGCCGCCAGCTTTGGTGGGGACACCGCATACCGGCCTGGTCCTACGGCGATGGGCCGGATGAATTCGTGGTGGCCCGCAACGAGGAAGAAGCTCTAACGAAAGCGCAGGAATCGAGCGGGAAACCGGATCTTGGACCCGAGGACCTCGAGCAGGACGAAGATGTCCTCGACACTTGGTTCTCCTCTTGGCTCTGGCCCATAGCGGTCTTCAATGGAATCCAGGAACCGGACAATGAAGAGCTGAAATACTATTACCCCACCGATGACCTGGTCACAGCCCCCGAGATCATGTTCTTCTGGGTGGCCCGGATGATCATGGCCGGATACGAGTACAGAGGGGAAAAACCCTTCTCCAATGTCTACTATACGGGCATCGTGCGGGACCGCATCGGGCGAAAGATGTCCAAGTCCCTCGGGAATTCCCCGGATCCGATCGAACTGATCGACAATTACGGAGCCGATGGGGTTCGCGTGGGCATGCTCCTTTGTTCCCCCGCTGGCAACGACCTTCTCTTCAATACGGACCTGTGCCAGCAGGGAAGGAACTTCGGCAATAAGCTCTGGAACGCCCTTCGACTGGTCAAGAACTGGAAGGTGGTGGATCGGGAACCTAACGACTGCGAAAAAGTAGCGGTCGACTGGTTCCATGCGGAACTGAACGGCACGGTCGAAAAGATCGAAGAACATTTCGAACGTTTTCGGATCTCAGATGCCCTGATGAGCAGCTATCGATTGAGCTGGGAGCGTTTTTGTTCTTGGTACCTGGAAGCCGTAAAACCCGATCAAGGAGGGGACATTGCTCGAGAGACCTACGAGCGGACAATCGCCTTTTTCGAGCAGCTGCTCAAGCTGGTCCATCCTTTCATGCCCTTTGTGACGGAAGAGCTCTGGCATTTGCTCGCAGAACGTGGAACGGAGGAAGCCATTACCGTTTCCGAATGGCCCAAGGTCGAAAACTATGATAACTCCCTGATCGAGGGAATGAAGAGCTCCCAAGAGGTCATAATGGGCGTAAGGACGGTCCGCCAGCAGAACAAGATCCCCGATAAAAGCCCTTTGAGTTTGCTCGTTCTCGAACACGAAGAACGGCCTGAGCGCTTCGATCCTTTGATCCAAAAGCTCGGGAACCTCGAGGAGATCGAAAGCACCCAAGAACGCCTGGAGAGCGCTTTTTCCTTCATGGTGGGGAGCAACGAATACTTCATTCCCTACACTGAAGCTGAGGCCGATCCCGAAACGGAGCGAAAAGAGTTGGAGGAGGAATTGGAGCGCATGCAAGGATTTTTGAATAAAAGCGAACAAAAGCTTCAAAACGAACGCTTTGTCGAGAACGCTCCGAGCGAAGTCGTGGAAAAAGAACGGCAGAAAAAAGCGGATGCGGAATCCCGGATCAAAGTGATCCAAGAGAAATTGGAAGCCCTCCGCAAACATTCCTGATGCCTTTCGATCTCCCCGATCTAACCCCCGAGTTCGAATTTCGGACCAGCCGAAGCGGAGGCCCCGGGGGGCAACATGCCGATAAAACGGCCAGCAAAGTCCAACTCGTCTTTCCCCTGAAAGACAGCAAGCTTTTGAGCAACGACCAAAAGCGAAGGGCTTTGAAGAAACTGGGTCCTCGCCTGACCAAGAACGGCGAACTGATCGTAGAGCGTGGGGATGAGCGGTCCCAAAAGTTGAACAAAAAGGCCGCGGTCACCGCTTTCTACCGCATCCTTCGTTCGGCCCTTCATCGACCCAAGCCCCGTAAAAAGACCAAAAAGCCGAAAAAGGCTGAGGAGGAACGACTTAAAAAGAAAAAAGAAAAGGGCGAAAAGAAACGGTTGCGGAAGCCTCCCGACCTCGGGAGGGATCATTAATTTTACGCCGCATCTTAAAAGCGCCAGCTATGAGCGATCAGAGCAAAAAAGTCTACAAGACCCTGGAACTCACCGGAACCTCCTCTGAAAGCCTTGAGGATGCGGTCCAAGTGGCAGTTGCAAAAGCCTCTCATACCGTCAAGAACATGCGATGGTTTCAGATCATCGACCAGCGAGGATCCATCGAAGGAGATCGGGTTTGGGACTGGCAAGTGACGATCAAAGTGGGTTTCCACATCGACTGATAATCGCCTTCATTAGCGGACTTCGATGGCGCAGGACGAGCAAGCTTCTTCCGAGCTGACCGAGGAACAAGAGGCTCCTCAGAACGAGAACGGAGCGCCTCAAAAGAAAAAGAACCCGATCGCCCAGCTCTTCGAGAGCGGGGCGGCCATCGGGATCATTCTCTTCCTGATGGCGGTGATCGCCATGATATGGGTCAATTCGCCCTGGGGAGGGACTTATAAACATTTATGGCACGTTCCCTTCAAGCTCGGCTTTGAGGGAACCCCCTATGTTCTGGAGAAGAGCCTTCACCATTGGATCAACGATGGCCTGATGGCCATCTTCTTCTTCGTCATCGGCCTCGAGATCAAGCGGGAGCTTATCGCGGGCGAGCTTTCTTCGGTGCGAAAGGCCATGTTGCCTGCAGGAGCGGCCTTAGGGGGAATGGTGGTCCCGGCCCTCATTTACTTTGCTTTCAATCCGAGCGGGTTGGCCTCCAACGGTTGGGGTGTCCCCATGGCCACTGACATTGCTTTCTCTCTGGGCCTCCTAACCCTAGTCAAAAGCCGAGTCCCCGTTGCTGTCAAGGTCTTTCTAGCCGGCCTTGCGATCGTGGATGATCTCGGGGCCGTCCTCGTGATCGCCCTCTTCTATACCTCCCAGATCTCCTTCATCAGCCTCGGCTTTGCTCTCCTCGGTCTGATCGTACTCTTGATCGCTAATCGGATGCAGGTCAGGAACGTGGCTTTTTATGGCGTCGTGGGGATCGGCGTGATCTGGTTTTCCTTCCTCATGTCCGGCGTTCATGCGACCCTGGCCGGGGTAGTCGCAGCTTTCACCATTCCGGCCAGCGTTAAAGTGGATGAAAAAAGCTTCGTCGACAAGCTCAAGAAGCTCGGAAAAGAAATGGAGCTCAGCACCCCCCAAAAAGGAGCTCCGCTGATCACTCACCATCAGCTCCTCATCATCGATCGGGTGAAAAAGCTCGGTAAGGATGCCGATACCCCTCTCCAACGCTTGGAACATAAACTGGACCCCTTCGTTTCCTATTTCGTAATGCCCCTTTTCGCCCTTGCGAACGCAGGCGTGGAGCTCCCCAATGACATCCTGGCGGTCCTCTTCCATCCGGTCAGCTTAGGATGTATGTCGGGTCTTCTCGTCGGAAAATTCGTCGGCATCGGCGGAGCTTGCAAGCTTTTGGTCAGGGCAGGGCTCGCGTCTCTCCCCAGGAACACCGCATGGCCTCATATTTATGGAGCTGCCCTGATGGCCGGGATCGGTTTCACCATGTCCCTGTTCATCACCAACTTGGCTTATACGCCGGATTATTTGACCGCATCCCCTATCGCGCAAGCCACGACGGAGCAAAAAGGATCCGATCGCATCACTTTGCTTCATTCCAAAAACGGAAAAGACCTTCCCAAAAAGCATGTGAAAAACGGAGATCTTTACAAACTCTCCGATCAGGTCAAAAAAGTGGTCGTCGATTCCCTGAGCATTTCCAAAGAGGCTATCGAGGGCAAAACCATGTATTTCCTTCCGGATATGGCATCCTCAGACCTCAGAAAAAAGCTCGATCAGGAGATCGTTCAATACACGCCGGAAAAGAAAGAGGTCCGGGCCGGTATCGATGGAAAGATCCGTAAGGGGGGCGAGTATGAAAAATTCGCCAAGGTCGGGATCCTCACAGGTTCCCTGATCGCCATGACCCTTGGCCTGCTTCTCCTTCGGTTCGGTACACCCGACCCGGATCCTGAAGAGGAAGAAGAGGAGCATTGACCCTATCTTTGGGGAACCATTCCCCAAAAAGGAGCTTTGCCCTTTAAACAGATCCAAGCTTTCTTTCAGCGCTGGTTCACGATGATGAACCCACCGGTTTTCTTCGGTGCGGGAGGCTTCGTGCTAGCGGTCATCCTTTTCGGGGGGATATGGACCGATACCGCTCGAGTGGTCTTCGAGAACACCCACGATTTCATCACCAAGTACTTTGGTTGGTATTACATCCTGATCGTTTTCATCTTCCTGATCTTTGTGATCTGGCTTTACATAAGCCCTTACGGAAGGATAAGGCTGGGGAAGGATCACGAGCGACCGGAATTCGGGAAATTCGCTTGGTTCACCATGCTCTTCGCCGCTGGAATGGGCATGGGATTGATCTTCTATGGGGTCGCAGAGCCCGTCATGCATTACAACGACCCTCCCATCGCTGAACCCCGCACTTTGGATGCGCTTCAGCAATCCATGCGCTTCTCTTTTTTGCATTGGGGATTCCACCCCTGGGCGATCTACATCATTTTCGGTGCCGCGATCGCCTATTTTCACTTCCGTATCGGGCTTCCCCTTGCCCCTCGCTCCCTCCTCTACCCCCTTCTCGGGGATCGAATACGGGGGCCGATCGGACACGTGACGGATGCCTTTTGTACGGTCGGGACGCTCCTCGGAGTGGCCACGTCCCTGGGATTGGGAGCGATGCAGATCAACTCAGCGCTCAACTCCCTGATGGGCGTCGTGGAAAGCACGAACACCCAGGTCTTGATCACCGCGATCATAACGGCGGTCGCCGTCACCTCCACCATATCAGGTTTAGGAAGGGGCATCAAGTATTTGAGCATGACGAACCTTTTCGTCATGTTCCTCCTCATGCTTTTCGTGTTCTTCGCCGGACCGACCCTTTACATCCTCAAACTCTTTGTGAGTTCTCTGGGGGATTACATCCACAAATTCATCCCTACGAGTCTATGGCTGGACCCTCGGCAAGGAAGCGATTGGCAGGGAGAATGGACCCTTTTCTACTGGGGATGGTGGATCTCTTGGTGCCCTTTCGTCGGGATCTTCGTAGCCCGTATTTCCCGCGGCCGCACGATCCGGGAATTCGTCTTTTATGTCTTCCTGGTCCCCACCCTCGTGACTTTCTTCTGGTTCGCCATCTTCGGAGGGACAGCCCTTCACTTGGACATCTATCAGGGCACCGGGATCTATGAGATCGTGGAACAAAACCTTCCCATGTCCCTGAACGC
>CAZOSO010000074.1:7554-9395 GCA_964582635.1 uncultured Weeksellaceae bacterium
GCTCATCCATGCAGTCCAGAAAGGGGACCAGCGAGCGTTCAAAGAACTCTTCGATCGATACTCGCCGGTCCTTATGGGGATAGCCATGCGCTATGCTAAAAGCGAAGCAGATGCAGAGGATATTCTTCAAGAAGCTTTCGTCCGTATTTACAATAAGATCGAAGATTACGAAGGGAGAGGCTCTTTCGAAGGTTGGATGAAGCGGATCCTGGTCCATACGGCGATCAACGCCTTTAAAAAACGCCAAAAAGAACAGGAGCAAAGACACGACGAAATGGAGGTTGAAAGCTTGGAAATAGCGGATGAGGACCTTCCCGATGATCTGGGGCAAGAGGAGCTGATGAACGCATTGAACAACTTGCCGGACGGGTATCGGACGATCTTTAACCTTGTGGTGTTCGAAGGCTACGAACACAAGGAGGTTTCAGAAATGTTGGGGATCAACACGGGGACTTCCCAGTCCCAACTTTTCAAAGCCAAGAAGATGCTCCGCAAACAACTCGTCAGAGAAGATATTAAAGTGGATCGATGAAAAAGCCCGAAGACAAACTCGAATCCCTCTACCAAGAGCGACTCGCCGATAAGGAATATCCGGTGAGCGATCGCGTATGGGAGCGAGTGCGCGATCGGACGGGCGGTGAGCGAAAGCGGAAAAAAGGCTTTTTCTGGTGGTGGAGCCTCGGAGGACTATTGGCCGTAGCTCTCCTCTTATTGGCCTGGAACTTTTTCTACGAAGGGAACGAAAGCGGGGAAGAAGAGCTGGCAAAGACCGAACAGCGAGCCGGAACCCAAGAAGGAGGCGGTGAGCGGCCAAAAAGATCCAATACAAAAGAAGGCAAGTCCGGATCCAAAGAAAAAGGAACAGAGCAGGAGAGCAGTTCAGAAGATGACCACGCCCCTTCAGCTCAAGAAAAGGAGGATAAGAAAGAAGGACTGAGCTCTACAAGCGATCCCGAAGCCCCCTCTGAAAAAGGGAAGAACGCCCCGTCCCGTTCAGCTCCTGCGGAAAAGGAGGAAGCGGGGAGCAAAAAGGCCTCGGGTAAAGGGGAGACCCCTTCGGAAGCGAACGAGAAACAGGAAAAAGCAAGCTCCAGGGCTTCGAACGGAGCGAAAAAGGACCCGAACCCGGATCGCTCCGATGAAGGCCCCAAGGAGCCAGCTTCTGAAAGCCAAGAAAACAGAAGTTCTGAAAAAGGACAAAAGGAAAGTCCACCAGAAGCGAGCGAAGAAAAAGACCCTGCCTCCCGGAAGAACGCAGAAGGGAATCCTACCTCTAAGGAGAAAGGAAGCGATAAAAAGAAAGAGCGCAGCAGCTCGAGCGAAAAGGCTAAAGCGGATGCAGCCCAAGATGTGAGCGAAGAAGGAAAAGGGGAAAAGAAGGGAAGCAAAAGCTCCGAGCAGCAGCGCTCGAGCACTGCCTCAAAGGACGATCCAAAAGAGGAAGAAAAAGTTTCCGAAAACGCCCGAAAACGCCTTCCCTTGATGGAAACCCGGATCCCCGAACCAGGGGCATTCCAAAAAGAGGAGCTCCCACCGATGGGCAGATCCCCCGAAAAGATCGATATCTCGAAAGGGCAGCAAGCCATCCGAGGCTTTTTCGTTCGCGCGATCGCTTCCTACGGCCCCCGCTATCGGTCGTTGATAGGGAAGAATGGAACGGGGACCGCTGAATTCCGAAACGCCAACGAAAGCAAGACAACCGGCTTCGACTACGGGATCGAGACCGGGATCCGTTGGTGGAACGGTTTCAGTGCAGGAATAGGGGTCGAACGAAAGAACTACGGAAGCGATTTCGCTTTCAGCGATAGCGAGACGCTTACCGATTCCAGTTTCAGTACAGA
>CAZOSO010000074.1:9495-10750 GCA_964582635.1 uncultured Weeksellaceae bacterium
AGCACGAATACGCGATCCGTTACCGTTATGTGACCCTCCCCATCCATTTCTCCTACCGGTTCGAACTGAGCGATCGCCTGACGGTCGTTCCGACGATCGGGGTGGGATTGAACTTCTTGACACGGGCCCGAACGGGATGGGTGCGACCGGAGTCCCATGAAAAGGTGAAAATGCGTTACCCCGGCGATCCCCCGTTCAAACGCTTCGCTCTGAGCATGCGAGGAAGGCTCGGCGTACGCTACAGCTTCGGCGAGGCTTGGGAGCTAGGGGTCGGTTTCCGTTATTCGCGCTTCCTCCAAAATATTTACAAGGACGATCTGGGAATGAAAGAGTATCCTTACAGCTACGGGGGAAGCTTTTCGGTCACTTATCTCCTGGATGATTGACCCCCTTCAAGGGGATGTTTTTGTCCCCTTTTTTACCTTGCGTACCTGATCTTCCCCTCTCTTGGATCCGGTGACCTCATTGAAAGTTTTTTAGGGGAGCCACTGGAGAGGCAAAAGGGAGGCAGAGCGAGCTGATCCCTGGAAGGCAATGGAGTTTTCGCCCGACCGAACAGCTTTTTTCAAACGCTTTAAAGAGCGCTGGCGTGACAGCTCGTCCTGGAAAAAAGGGCGAGCATTATTCAAAAAGGATCCCGAACTCCTTCATAGCCCACGTTCCTTTTGCTTCTTCATCGGTTATCCGAGAAGCGGGCATTCCCTGGTGGGTTCGCTCCTCGATGCTCATCCGGATGTAGCACTGGCTCATGAGCAGGACACCCTTAAATACATTTATCGCGGGATCGACCGCGAAGACCTTTTCTCCTTGCTTATAGGGAACGCGATAAAGGTCGGGGAAAGAGGAAGAAGGCAGACGGGCTATTCCTACGTGGTTCCGGGACAATATCAAGGGATGCCGGGAAAGCTCCGTGTCATCGGAGACAAACGAGGAGGGAACAGTTCCCGCTGGCTAAGATCGCATCCTGAGCTATTGGGTCGCTTGCGGGAGCTCTTGCAAGAAGAACTACGGGTCATCCACGTCTCACGGCATCCGCTCGATAATATCGCCACCATGGCCTATCGGTACGCAAAGGGTAGGCCCGAAAAAATGACCCAAGAAGTCCTACAGGCCCACAAGGAAAAGTACATGAGTTTGGCTCGTACTGTGGAACGGACTCGGCAAGAACTGAAAGAAGAAGAGTTCCATCACCTTTACCTGGAAACCTTGATCGATGAACCCCAAAAGGAACTAAGGGAACTTCTCTCCTTTTTGG
>CAZOSO010000075.1:0-7794 GCA_964582635.1 uncultured Weeksellaceae bacterium
CCATTCTTTTCGACCGAAATGAAAGCCGACGTACTTTTAGGATTGCAGTGGGGGGATGAAGGAAAAGGTAAGATCGTTGACGTTCTTACCCCCGAATACAGTGTGATCGCACGTTTCCAAGGTGGTCCGAACGCCGGGCATACGCTCGAGTTCGATGACATCAAACACGTGCTCCATACGATCCCTTCCGGGATCTTTCGGGAAAATGCAAAGAACGTCGTTGGGAACGGGGTTGTGATCGATCCCGTGATCATGCGGAACGAGATCCTGGAGCTGGAGAAATACGGGGTGGATGCTACCAAAAACCTCGTTATATCCCGCAAAGCCCATTTGATCCTTCCCACTCACCGCCTTTTGGACGCTGCATCTGAGCAGTCCAAAGGGGATGAGCGGATCGGATCCACCCTTAAAGGCATCGGCCCTACCTATATGGACCGGACCGGGCGGAATGGGATCCGGGTCGGGGATATCTTTTTGAGCGATTTTGAGGAGCGTTACCGCAACTTGGTCGACAAGCATCGGCGCCTTCTCGCGCAATACGATAACGCCCCGGAAGCTCCGGATGAACAAGAAGAAGCTGATTGGTTCGATGCCATCCGGTTCTTGCGAAAAATGCCCGTTGAAGACTGTGAGTATACCGTCAATCGGGCTTTGAGCGATGGGTCTAAGCTTTTGGCCGAAGGTGCCCAGGGAGCTCTTTTGGACGTCGACCTGGGGTCTTACCCGTTCGTAACTTCCTCTAACACGACCACAGCTGGTGCTTGTACCGGTCTTGGGATCGCGCCGAATCGGATCGGCAAAGTCGTCGGGATCTTCAAAGCTTATTGCACCCGTGTTGGAAGCGGCCCCTTTCCGACCGAAAATGACGGTGAAGAAGGTGAGGCCTTGCGGAAGGCCGGTAACGAATATGGGGCGACCACCGGACGCCCACGCCGCTGCGGATGGCTCGATCTACCGGCCCTTAAGTATTCGATCATGTTGAACGGAGCGACCAGCTTGGCGATGACCAAAGCGGATGTTCTGGGCGGCTTTGACCGTGTGAAGGTGTGCACCAAGTACCGGATCCGTGGAGGAGCGGACGGTCAAGGGGACTATTATACCGATGAGCTCCCTTTCGACCTCGATGATGATCGGATCGAGCCCGTTTATGAAAGTTTCGAAGGATGGGGAAGTCTCGATGATGTGCAGGATTGGGGCGAACTTCCCGAGCAGCTGGCTCACTTCATCGATCAGCTGTCCCGGGTGCTCGATTGTCCCATCGATATGGTATCGGTCGGCCCTTCCCGGGAACGGATCCTGATGCGCGAACCCGAAGGGGTGGCCGGATCGGTACGGAATTCGTAGGAAAGGGGAGCATGCTCCGAAGCCTCATCCTTCTTGCTGTTTGCTTTCTTATTGCGGTTTCCGGGAGCTTCGCCCAAGGAGGGGGAGCCGATCGGGAACGCATCCAACTCGTGCACGCCAATTCCCTCGAATTCGACCGTTCCATGGGAAAGGATGCCCGTCGTCTGATCGGGAACGTCCGTTTGAAGCATGGAGCGGCCACTATGGATTGCGATAGTGCTTATCTCTATGCTGGACGCCAACGCTTGAAAGCTTACGGGAACGTCCATATCGTGCACAACGATAGCATCCACCTTTATGGCGATTCGCTCCGTTACGACGGCAGCGAACAAATGGCTCGCTTACGGAGCAATGTGAAGGTAAAAGACCCTCAAATGACCTTGAGGACCGATACCCTGGTTTATCATATCGTTCCTGCTGAAGCTCATTACCGAGGAGGAGGGCGATTGAAGATCCACGATAGCGAGCAGCGCCTCAAGAGTGAGAAAGGGTACTACGACGCCGATGCACAGCGGATGCATTTTCAAAAGGATGTGGTCCTTGAACATCCTGATTATCAGCTTTATTCGGACACCTTGGAGTACGAGACCCCTTCTCGCATCGCTTATTTTAAAGGGCCTACCGTTATTCGGAGCGGGAAAGAGGTGATCTATTGCGAAGGGGGATGGTACGATCTTCAAAAAGACCGTTCGATGTTGACCAAGGATCCTTATATAAGCCGGGGAGCGTCTTTGATCAAGGCGGACACCTTGCGTTACAGGCGTGAGGAAGAGCGGGGAAAGGCGAGAGGAAGGGTTTACTTGAGGAACAGCGAGCAGCGGTTAAGAGGCTTTGCCGGAAGGGGAGCTTTTCGACGAAAAGCCGGTTGGGTCAGGTTAACGGAAGATCCGGTCGTTCTCCGCGAATTCGAGGACGACACCCTTTACCTACGAGCGGACACGATCAGAGCTACGCGGGATAGCATCGGAAAGGCTCGACGTTTGATGGCCTATCCGAAAGTTCGTTTTTTCAGGAAGGATCTGCAGGGAAAATGCGACTCCCTCAGTTATACAGAAGCAGATTCCACCGCTCGCATGTTCCATGAGCCGGTCCTTTGGAGCGGGGCCGACCGGGTTGCTGGTGATACGCTCTTGATGCGAATGGACGGGGAAGGGGTCGACCGGGTCGATATTCCATCGGGTCCTTTTTTGAGCGCGCGAAAGGATACCCCCTATTTCGATCAAATGACCGGCAAGCGGATGAAGGCTTATTTCGATGAAAAGGACCGGATACGGAGAATATGGATAGAAGGGAACGGACGGACCATCCATTTTCCCGAAGATGAAGGAGAAAAGGGGGGGCTCATCGGTATGAACCATACGCGTTCCGCGCACATCGATATTCGATTCCAAAAGGGCGAAATGAGCTCCGTCCGCTTTCTCAAAAAACCCACGGCGACCCTTTACCCCATGGAGGACCTGAAAAAGGATATGATCCGCCTTGAAGGCTTTCGGTGGAGCGAAAAAGGGCGTTCCGAGGAAGCCAGGGATATACTGGAGGGTTCATGGGTGGAGCATAAAAAACGACTTCGTCGTTGAAGAGAAAAATCTTTTTTCCGTGCGTTGCCCCTAATTGAAATATTTTTATAATTGCAACCACAGAGGCGTTCCGAAAGCCTCTTCATTGTTATTCCGACCCCGTCCATTTCAGAGAGAGAAAGACCCTGAAGCAAAGCATTCCGCTGATTTTGGTATGCAGTAGAACGACGGACTCTATTACTTTCCACATCCAAACGAGCAAGAAGCTTCCATGTACGATATCATCGAGCTGAACAACAAGAAGGTCGCGGAATTGAGGGATATTGCCAAAGAGCTTAACATCCGACGCCCGAATTCCCTGAAGAAACAAGACCTGATCTACAAGATCCTCGACGAACAAGCGGCCAACCCTGAGGTTGCGAAAAAGCCGAAGGGCGAAGAAAAGGAGGAAAAGCCGAAAGAGAATGAAGGGACTGTCTCTGAAAAGGGAGATGGCGAAGGAAAAAAGGAATTGAGCAAGGACGATAAGGCCAGTGAAGGGTCAAAGTCCCCTGAAGAACGTCCGGATGAAGGAGGGCGACCAGCGAAGGAACGGCCCCAAAAAGAGGCCTCTTTTAAAGATAAGGATGCGTCGCAAGGAGGCGGTGCTCAAAAGGAGGCACGCGGCCCCTCATCGAACGATAAACAAGAAGAACGTCCCTCGAAACGAGAAGGCTTTCCCCGGAAGCCCCGTCGGGATGATCGGGAGCAACAAGACCAACAAGGGCAGCAAAGGCAACAAGGCAGATCATCCCATGAAGGACGAAGGGACCGAAAAGAGGACCCTCGCTCTCAAAAGGGTTCTGAAAACCGCCCTGACCGCAATAAAAAGGAGCATCCCAAAAAACAGGGGGATCAGGATCCGCAAAAGGATCAGCAGAAGGAACGGAAGGAGGACCTTCACGTATTCGAAGGGGTGATCACCAATGAGGGCGTGCTCGAGATCATGCCCGATGGCTACGGCTTTTTGCGCTCGTCGGACTACAATTACATGAGCAGTCCGGACGATATTTATGTTTCCCAATCACAGATCAAACTTTTCGGCCTTCGGACCGGTGATAACGTTCGGGGCAGCATTCGGCCGCCCAAGGATGGCGAGAAGTATTTTCCCCTTATCAAGGTGGAGAGCATTAATGGGCGAAGCCCGGAATACGTCCGGGACCGGGTGCCCTTCGATCACCTGACCCCGCTCTTCCCTGAAGAGAAATTCAAGCTCACAGGCCATCAAAAAGAATCCCTCTCCACCCGAATGATGGATCTCTTTTCCCCGGTCGGTAAAGGACAGCGAGGGATGATCGTGTCTCAACCCAAAACGGGGAAGACCACCTTGCTCAAGGACGTGGCCAATTCGATCGCGGAGAACCATCCCAATACCTATCTCCTTATCCTTTTGATCGATGAGCGCCCCGAAGAGGTGACGGATATGGCCCGTAATGTGAATGCTGAAGTGGTCTCCTCGACCTTCGATGAGCCCGCTGAAAGACATGTCAAGATCGCGAACCTGGTCCTCTCCAAAGCCAAGCGCATGGTGGAGTGCGGTCATGACGTGGTCATCCTTTTGGATTCCATTACGCGGCTCGCAAGAGCTTTCAATACGGTCTCACCTGCCTCCGGAAAGGTCCTTTCGGGTGGTGTGGACGCAAACGCTCTCCAAAAGCCCAAACGCTTTTTCGGAGCTGCTCGGAACATCGAGGACGGCGGGTCTCTGACCATTCTAGCCACAGCCCTTACGGAAACCGGCTCGAAGATGGATGAGGTGATCTTTGAAGAGTTCAAAGGGACCGGTAACCTTGAACTCCAATTGGATCGCCGGATCTCCAATCGAAGGATCTATCCCGCCATCGATATCAATGCTTCGGGTACCCGTCGCGAGGATCTTCTGCTCGACGACAACACCATGCAAAGGGTATGGGCGCTTCGCCAATATCTGGCCGACATGAACCCGGTCGAGGCGATGGAAGCCCTGAAGGACAAGATGGAGAAGACGAGTACGAACGAGGAGTTCCTCCTATCGATGAACGGCTAAGGGGTGGAGCGGCCCTTCGTCAAATACCCCTTGCTTCTTGTAGCATTGGGGGTGATCCTAAGATCGGTCGTTCACCTCTTGGGGCTCGAGCATCAAGGGGCCGACCTGCTCACCAGGTTCTTGGCCCTCCCGCTTTTCCTGATCGCTGCTTCCTTTTTGTCCATTTGGTTCGAAAGGAAGAAGGATAGCTCTTTTTTGGACCATTTCAAGAACGGGCTTCGAGGGGCGATGATCTATGCGGTGCTCCTCGCACTCTTCTCAGGCCTTTATTACGGCAGCATATCCCCTGAATATTTTCAGAAAGTGCACGATCAGCGAAAAGCTAAAGTGGAGAAGCTTCTGGAAAAAGCCAAGAATGCCGATAGCAAAGAGGAGCTCGATGTCGATTTTCCTCAGGGTCAAGGTCTGGAAGATCTGATCGGCAACCTGGAAGCGCGCAAGGCGAACTTGAAGAAGTCCCTTTCTTACACCGAACCTTTCTGGGTGGTGACCCTCAACTTGATGGTGTATACGGTGATCGGGATCCTCTCAACCCTTGTCATCTCTTTGATCGTTCGCTACTTATCCCCTCAGGTGAGCAGTTGATCAGTGATCCAGGATCCTGGATGCCATCGAGTGCAGGTCTTTTCCCTGAAAAGGGCCCGAACTCATGAATAGAAGCACGGTCTTCTTCCCGCTCGCCTTTCGCTCGAGGAGCTCTCTTTCGAGCGCGTCCATATCCGTGTGAACGTTCAGGTCCTTCCTATTGAAGGCGCTTTTGATCCTTGCTGCATCGAGCTCACCGAACCCCTTTTTCTCGGCCGCTTTCGGGTCAAAGAAGACATAGGCCTCGTCAGCTCCTTCCATGCTATCCGCATAGGTGTCGATAAAGGCCGGGTTCAAGCTGCTGAACGTGTGGAGCTCAAGCACGGCCGCGAAGTCGTGATCGGGATAGCGCTCCCGGACCGCTCGAACAGTGGCCTTGACTTTGGAAGGAGCGTGCGCATAATCGCGATAGGCGATATCCTCCCCACTTCGATGAAGCTCTTCCAAACGGAGGGCTGCTCCTTCGAAATCTTCGATCGCTCGGTAAAAGAACGCCGGATCGATACCGAGGCATTGGCAAACCTTGAGCGCCCCTTCCAGGTTTTGCATGTTGTGGGATCCGAAGATCCGGACTTCCTGCTCACCCTCTGAGCTAAGGAGCCGCGTCCCTTCTTCCAGGTTCCGATGGGGATGGGTCCGATAGGGGATGCAGTGGAGGTGTCCGGCTTCTTCCTTTACCGATCGCTCGAGCGTCTCATCTTCTTCACAGTAGATCAAGCTCCCACCCTGTGGGATGGAATGGATGAAGCGGCGAAAGGCATCGAGGTAGGCCTCGAAGCTGGGGAAGACGTTCATATGGTCCCATGCGATCCCACTGATCAAAGCGATATGCGGTTCGTACCACAGGAACTTCGGCCGTTCGTCGATGGGTGAGGAGAGGTATTCGTCCCCCTCGATCACAATGCGATCCACATTATCCCGCAGTTCCACACCCCCCTCATAGCCCTGGAGTTGAGCCCCGACCAAGCGATCGGGATCTTCACCGGCGCGGTGGAGTACGTGAAGGATCATAGCCGTGATGCTCGTTTTCCCATGGCTTCCGGTAACGACCACCCGCTCTTTATCCCTGCTGTTGTCAGCGATGAACTCAGGGAATGACTGAATTTTGATCCCGAGCTCCTGGGCTTTGCGCAGCTCCGGATTGTCCTTTTTCGCATGCATTCCCAGGATAACTCGGTCCAATTCCGGCGAGATCCGCTCGGGATGCCAGCCGTTTTCTTTGGGCAGCAATCCATGCGCTTCTAATCGGGAACGGGAAGGGTCGAAGAAAGCATCGTCCGAACCCGTTATTCGATGTCCCTGACGGTGCAGAGCGATAGCCAGGTCGTGCATGGCGCTACCTCCGATTGCTATGAAGTGGATCCGCATCGAACGCGAAGATAGGGGAGGGAAGCCATCGCGCAGGGAGTTATTCTTTCGACCCCTTTTTTTATCGAGCGGATCCCCCCTTTGGGCGTGCCCGATAAGTCAAGTAAAGGTTTAAAAGAAGGGGAAGCAGAAGTCCTGCCAATGCTAAGGGATCGACGATGTTTCGTTCGAGGGTGATACCGCAAATGCGTTCTCCCAGGTAGGTGAGGTAGGAGTGTGGAAGTCCAGTATGACCTAATTCCCGTAAGACCTGCCAATGCCAATCGGTGCAGATGCAGTATCCCCATCCGTAGAAAAGCCCCATCCCGAACCAGGAAAGTGCGGTAAGGATGAGGGTGAGCAAGTTCCATGGACGCAAGCGAGGATGGATCCAACCCAGCAGGTTGAAGAGCATCCAAGCGCTGTGAAAGAGCAGGAAAAAAATGTCGAGGAAGCGGAGCATCAGGGGATGAGAAAGAAAATACGTGATCCCTGCTTCTTCATTACCTTGCGCAATAAAGAGCGGGACCTATGAACGATATCAAAGATCATTTAGAACAACTGCTCGGGCAAGATGACCAAAAAGTGGACCTCGAGGAACTCGAACTCTTCGAGGAGGAAGATGAGAACGGCAATGAAGGAGCATTGGTCTTTAACGTGGATGAAAAATATTACATCCGCTATTACCTCAGTTTTAACGACGCCGAGTGGTTCGAGATCGATGATGAGGACGAAACCGGTGGAGGGGAGAACGGGAAAGAGAGCTGAGGAGCTTTGAAGCTCTCCAGCAGTTAGCTTTCTCCCTACCGATCGGAACGAACTGGAGCTGAATTTAGAACCAGTCCGATCAAAGGGCTTGCTGTTTTGAATTCCAGCAAGTTATTCGGGCACTCTTTTGTCCCCATCCTTCTCGAATAGCAGGAGCCGTGCTTCGAT
>CAZOSO010000075.1:7894-10727 GCA_964582635.1 uncultured Weeksellaceae bacterium
TGGGTCTATTTTTTGATCGTTGGGGCCGTTGTGGATCTTGCCTTGGTGCCCGTAACTTTTCGACTCTCTAGGTCTATTTGGATGCACTTTTTCATCGGGTATGACCCCAAAGTCAGTGAACAAGAGGGAGGATAAGTTGAATGGGCTTTCGGATCACGGTAGGATCGGGTGTTGATAGAGCATTCGGGAATAGTGGATCGGAGATAAGGGAGTGGATAAGAACGCTTTCTTTTTCTTTCGGGGTGAGCTGGAAGTGTTGAAAAGAGGAATACCTATAACCTCGGAAAGGGGCATCCATTTAACAGAAGCAGGCCCTATCTTTGAGGAGAAAAGCGAGTTTTTATGAGCGATGATGCGAGTGGCTTCGTTCCTTATCAGAAGGAGACCTATCCGCCCGATGAGTTGCCGGAACGGACGCGGGAATTCTATGAATTCATGGACCAGCGTCGCAGCGTTCGTTATTTCTCGGATGAAGACGTTCCTGAAGAGGCTGTTCACAACATCATTCGGACCGCTTCCACCGCGCCTTCCGGAGCTCATAAACAGCCCTGGACCTTTTGCTTGGTCAAGGACCCTTCTTTGAAAAAGAGGATCCGGGAAGCGGCTGAAGATGAAGAGCAAAAGAATTACGAGAAACGGATGTCCGAAGAGTGGCTTCAGGATCTGGAGCCGCTCGGGACCCGTCCCGAAAAGCCCTATCTCGAAACAGCTCCCTATTTGATCATCGTGTTCAAAAGGGCTTATGAGATCGAGAACGGGGAACGGAAGAAGAATTATTACATCAACGAATCGGTCGGCTTGGCCACCGGTTTTTTATTGACGGCCATCCATCACGCAGGGCTCGCTGCACTCACCCATACACCCAGTCCGATGGGCTTTTTGAGCGATATCCTCGATCGACCGAAAGAAGAACGTCCTTTTTTGCTGATCCCAGTAGGATATCCGGCATCGGATTGTGTGGTGCCCGATCTGGAGAGGAAGCCGCTCGAGGAAGTGATGGTGAGCTATTAGCCTTGGGGCTCGATCTTTATGAAGGCAAATTGGGACGATAAAGCTCCCCTCAAAGAACGGATCGGCCGGATCATTTTCCGGACCGATACGCCCAAAGCGAAAGCCTTCGATGCTTTCCTGCTCGTTGCGATCCTCCTGAGCGTTCTGCTCGTGATCCTGGAGACCATCGGGCCTTTGAAGGAAGCCTATGGGCGTAGCTTTTTTATCCTGGAATGGTTCTTTACCGGGGCTTTTACCCTGGAATACCTGCTTCGCATTTATCTTGCCCATAGGCCGAAAGTCTACATTTTCAGTTTTTATGGGATCATCGATCTCTTGGCGGTCCTCCCGAGCTACCTTGAGCTCTTCCTCATCGGTCCGCATTATTTGATGGTGATCAGGATCCTAAGGATGCTCCGCCTTTTTAGGATCTTCAAATTAACCCGCTACATAAGGGCCGAGGAGAACATCAGAAAAGCCCTCAAAGCTTCAAAGGCCAAGATCGTGGTCTTTTTCGCATCGGTCCTCGTGATCGTGACCATCATCGGAGCCTTTATGTATTTGATCGAAGGGCCGCAACACGGATTCAAGAACATTCCCGTGAGCGTTTATTGGGCGATCAACACGATGACCCCGGTCAGTGAAGGGGATCTGCAAGCAGAGACCGCTATGGGGCAGGCCTTTGCTGCTTTCCTGATGTTCATGGGGTATGCTTTACTGGCCATTCCCTCGGGGATCGTTTCTTCCGAGATCACCCGTGCTTCTCTTCATCAACAGCAGGAGCGTTTATGCCCTTCCTGCGGTAGGAGCGGCCATGAGAACATCGCGGAACACTGTAAGTTCTGCGGAGCTGAATTGCCCGAGACCCCCGGTACCAAAAAAGCTTGACGGCGGTCACTCCATCTTCACACACCCTCCTTTTTCGCTTGATCCACTTTTTAGCGCTGCTTCTGGAAGATGCCAGCGAATGAATAGGGGACGTCCAAGGCGATCCGGATTTTCATGGGGTTTTCGTGGCCGTTCAGCACGAAGACCACCAGCAGCTCTTTCAAGGGTACTTTTTGTTCGATCGTGCCCGGAAGGATCTTGGCCTTTTTCACGCATTCATGTGATACAAGCCATTTTTTGAGGTTTTTTAAGCGTTTTTGACGCCCTTGCAATCCATCGTTCTCTTCGCTATAATCGAGCGAATCGAGAAAAGTCCCGATGATGGGACCGGTCTTGTTCCACCTCTTTTTGCTCACCGGTTCGCAGAGATGCTCCTTTTGATCCCATTGAGCGTGAGAAAGGAGCGGGATCAAAAAGAGAAGAAGGATGCAAGAAAGGCGTCCCATAGGAATTCCTGCTTTTACAGGTTTCGAACGGAACGGGGAGCAAAATGTTCCGTTCCGAAAGCGGCTTTCGTGATCGCTCCCTCAAGTATAAGAAATGCTGATCCCTGCTGACCGTTTCAAAAGGAATTCCCAGGGGGATCGGGGGAGAAGGAGAGCTTAGTCTTTAATGAGGGACTTCGATGCCGTAGGCCTCTTCCTATCCCTCGCAAATATGGCTTTTGGCCGTGTCCACGGCCCCGTAGGGGTCTTTTGTTTAAAAGACCGAAGATTTCTCAATTCCGTTCATCATTGGTAAATGAGGATGAGAGAGCTTTGCTGTTCAAGTATCAACTTTCCATGAAGCCAGCCACCTTTTCCAAAATATACATGCATATCGTGTTCGCGGTGAAATTCCGCCAAGCTTTGATCCAACCGGAATGGGAGGATGAGCTTTTCAAATTCATCACCGGGGTCATTTCGAAACGAGGTCAAAAACTATACATCGTCAATGGCTGGTTCGACCACATCCA
>CAZOSO010000076.1:0-4258 GCA_964582635.1 uncultured Weeksellaceae bacterium
CTTACGAAGCATCCTTCAAGTACCGGTAGGCCGACCATGCTAAGGTGGCCATACCGGTACGAAGGGCTTCTTCGTCGATATCGAAGGTTGCGGTGTGAAGCCCGGATGTAAGGCCTTTGGTCTCGTTCCGGGTTCCCAAGCGGTAAAAGCAGCCCGGAATGACTTGGCCATAATAGGCGAAATCCTCGGCGGTCATCCGGAGTGGTAGTTCGACCACGTTCGCTTCACCGAGAAGCTCTTGAGCGTACTTGCGACTGCGTTCGGTGAGCTCGGGATCGTTGACCAGATAAGGGTAGCCTTTATCGATCAGGACCTCGCAACTCCCGCCCATGCTTTGGGCTATTCCTTCCGCCATGCGACGGATCTTCTCGTGAGCCCGATCCCGCCATTCTTCATCGAAGGTCCGGAAGGTCCCTTCCAGGTACATCTCATCGGGGATCACATTATTAGCCCCGTCCGCTCGGAGCTTTCCAAAGGATAGGACCGAGGGAAGGTTCGGGTCCGCGTTGCGGCTCACGATCTGTTGAAGGCCTGTCACGATATGGGAACCGATCAACACGGGGTCCACGTTCTTGTCCGGCATGGCCGCATGTCCCCCTTTCCCTTTCACTCTTATTCGGACTTCGTCCGTGGAGGCCATATAAGGGCCTGAGCGAAAACCGACCTTTCCCACTTCCAGATCCGGAAATACGTGTTGGCCGTAGATCCCTCCTATTTCAGGGTCCCGGAGGACGCCTTCCTCGATCATTCGGGAGGCTCCCCCCGGATTCTGTTCTTCTCCCGGTTGAAAGAGGAAGCGAACATTTCCCGGTAGCTCTCCCTTCATGTCCCGGAGTATGAGCAATGCTCCAAAGAGGCATGAACTGTGCACATCGTGGCCGCAGGCGTGCATGACCCCTTCGTTCTGGGAACGGTAAGGGACCTCGTTGAGCTCATGGATCGGAAGGGCGTCCATATCCCCTCGCAATGCCACCCAAGGGCCTTTCTCATCCCCTTCGATATGGCCGACAAGACCTGTTCCGACCCATCCTTCGCTAAAAGGCAGGGCGTGTTCCTTCAGCTTTTCGGCAATGTGGCGCGAGCTGTTGAATTCCTGAAAAGAGAGTTCGGGGTTTTGGTGAAGATGGCGGCGGAGTTCCCGCACCTCTTCCAAATATCGATCGGCCAGTTCGTTGATCCGTTCCGGGTTCATGAAGTAAACGGCCTCCTTCCGCGCTTAAAAGTCCTTGCTGAGTGAAATATAGAATCTCGGGTCCTTGACCCTGCGGTCCTCGATCCCCCAACCCCAAGTTGCACGAACGAAATAACCCCATATACGCGCTCGTAAGCCCGCCCCGAAACTACCGATCAAAGGTTCGCGTTGGTTGCGGATCGTGACGGTGATGGGCCCCTTTTTGACGGTCCGTATGTTAAAAGAGTTCTTTTCGGAATAAGGGTCCGGTCCCGTCCAGGCTGTTCCCATCTCCCCGAATGCAATGACCTGGAAGGTTTTCAGGAAATCGGAACGGATCGGTTTTGCTTTCAAGTAGTCGACCACCGGCATCCGGAACTCCGAGTTGATCAAAGCAAAGCTGTTCCCGTTCCTTGCGTTCTGTATGAAGCCTCGCATGGGTGTGGCCAGCGTTTGAAAACGGAAGTTCCGGTCTTGATCGATGGGGGTTTCTTGACTGAATTCCGGGAGGAACCATTTGTCCACCCCTCCCATATAGTAGATAAGCTGCTGGCTCCCGAAAGAGCTGCTTCCTGCCAAACGGTTGGCCCATATAAAATTGCGATGGATGCGGAGGTAATGCCGGATATCCCCTCCTAATACGAACATGTCCCCTTCCTGGAGATCCTGGAATTCCTGGTAATATTCTCCGAAGAGCTTCATGCGGAACCCGCGCCTTAAGTTCAAGCCCAATGGAAGGGTGTTGTCGTACACGTAAGCCAGTTTAACGCCTCCCCGATCGGTGGATACCGTCGGTTCTCGGAGGGTACGCTGCTCGGTGGCTAAGGTCACTCGCCGGTCGTTCCGCAACATAAAAGTCCCTCGAAGGCTCGATACGGGGCTGAAAGGATGGACCAGCTTCACCTCCCCCTGAAGGGTTCGGGTCTTGGTCGCTACTTGGTTTCCCACGTTCATGAAACTCCTGCGGTGGAAACTGTAAACTTTGTCCAAGTGCTGGGAGAGATTCTCATAGGTGAGGAAATACTCATTGTTGTTAAGATTCCCTGATGCCCGGAACCCTCCGTAGATATAATGGTCTTCGAAGAGGTCGTGGATCGCCATGGTGACCATTCCATTGATCCCGGGATTGTTATAGATGGGTTGACCGGGGTCGAAATTTTGATAGCTCTTGTTCATATACCCGTTATCGAGCTGTAGAAGCGTGACCTGTTGGGTCGTGAAATCGACCTCGTAATTCCGCTGGGTAGGGAGCTCGAACCCGGAAGTATCGCTACTATCCTTGGAAGTGCTATAAGTGATATTGGTATCGGTGACTTCCTCTACATTTTCCATATCATCGGGCAGCTCCTCCTTTTCCCTTTTCTCTTTTTCCTTCTCGGTTTGCTTCTTTTCCTCGTCGAAGACATAGTCGCTGATATCCACTTCACTACTATCCGCTTGATGCGGATCTGGGCGTGAGCTGCTGCTCGTGTCCGGAGCTCTTCTCCCTACGCTATCGGGTTCTCTTCCCCTATGCCGGGCATAGGGGGTAGGCGCGACCGCATCTTCCGAAAGGAGCTGGTCCTTCGATCGATCGCCGTAAAAAAAGCGATAATCCCCGTTAAGGTAAGTTAAAGCGGTGTAAATGCCGCTTTTCGGGTTCATGTCATAATGAAGGATGTTCCGGGAGCGATCGCTCAGGGGATTGCTTTTTGCGAAATAGCGGTAATGCACCGTGGTATCGATATAAGTAATGGCACTGTCGAAATGCCCCACGTAACGGTTTTTGATCCCTTTCCGGTCGCTCAGGAAAGTGAAGCGGGAGGAATCGTAGCGAGAGGCTTGTGTCTCATCCGCATGTTGCGTTTCCGTCAAACGTTTCAGGGTAGTTTCCCCGCTCTTCAGATTGTAAATGAAGAGGTCCCTTTGATCGGTCAAATGTTCTTTTCGGACCTCACCTTCACTCCGAAGCGTGTCATCAGCCCTGTTGCTGCTGAAAATGATGCGTTCTTCGTCTAAATAAGTCGGATGGAGGTCGTCATGGAGGTCTTGGGTCAAGCGGTCGGACCGGTTCCCGATCGGATGATAGAGGTAAAGATCCGTAACCCCGTTCTTCACCGCTGAGAAGATCATTTTGCTTCCATCGGGAGAATACTCCATGGAGAGCACTTTCTCCAGTTCGAGGATGGGCTTGGTGGAAAGCTCCTCATCTTCGAGGGAATAGGTGTGCATCATCGGCTCCCCTTCTTCCTCCGTCACGAAGACCAATGCGTTGGTCCTGGGATGCCATTCCAATACCGGATAGCTATGGTCGGGTATGCGATCCAGCTTGTGCCCTTCTTTATAGATCCTTTTCTTTTCTTGTTCTTTCCGATCATAGATGAAGACCTTGTACTGGCCCAGGTTATTGGAACTATAAGCGGCATAACGACCGTTCGGCCCGATCTTGAACTGGTCATAGACCGTTCGTTTTTCGCTTTCGATGGGGAGACTGTCGAGGTTTTGGCCTGCTCTTCGCGTTTCATCCTTTTTATAAATATTGCGATAGTGCTCCAGGTAATCCTCCGTTAGTTCATCGAGGGTTACACCGAGCACGAAAAGAAGGCCGCTTTCAATATTCCTCGACATTTTGGTCATGTAGAGGATATTGGGGATCACATCCTTGCCGTATTTATCGGCGATGAACTTCCACATGGCATGCCCTGCGTTCACCGCTTCCTGGCGTTTCAAGCGGTTGAACTTTTCATAGCGTCCGGAGAGGACGCCGTCCCGGACCCTTGAATCGAGGCGGGTACTCCAATCCCTTCCGATATAGGAGACCACTCCGTCGACATACCAATCGGGAATGGAGAGAAGGGTGGAGTTCTTGAGGACATCCTTCCAATCACCCCCGTACATCATTTGACGGATCAGAACCCGCGCGATCCCTTCCCGGATCTGTCGATCGAGGGAGCGGTGGTCGCCCGTATAATAAACCGACAACTTGTTCCCTACGATAGGGGTGGTCCCCCCTACATTGTGACGCTCCCGGCGACTGTACCCGATGTTGCTCTGTTTGAAAAAGGAGTGCTTGTTGTAAATGATGATGCGGATCTTCTCCTTGAGCGC
>CAZOSO010000076.1:4358-10715 GCA_964582635.1 uncultured Weeksellaceae bacterium
GTTTGAAAAAGGAGTGCTTGTTGTAAATGATGATGCGGATCTTCTCCTTGAGCGCGAAATCGAGGAGCCCCTCGATCTCCCGGATGTGGTGATCCGCTCGTTGGGCCACATACTGGGCAAGTTTTTTCCCACCGGTGTGGAAATAAGTGTCGAAGCGTTCGAACCGGTAATAGCGCCAAAGGAAGTCTCTGTGCTGAAGGCGGTTCTTGCCGAATTCCACTTGGGATCCATTGTAGAATTGGGCAGAAACAAAAAGGGGACTCAATAGAACCCCTAGCAACAGTAGGCCAACACATGTGGGTGTCCTGAAGGACATCATATTGTAAAAATAATAGATCCCCTTAAGTCCTGAGGCATCTGGCTTGCCTTCTTGAATTCAGGATCAACGGTTAAGTAAAGGGCTGATTGTCGTTTTTTGGCATTTTTCGACGAAAGATCCTTCGCTTTCGAATGAATGTTTATTTTCGTCCCCTAACCCAAAAAAAGAAAAGTTATGAAAAGAACGTTCACACTTTTGACGGTCGCTATCGTGACCCTCGCTATGACCTCTTGTGGAGGCGGCAACAAACCCAAGGACGTCGCTAAGACTTTCTTGAAAGCGATGGAGAACCAGAATTGGGAGGATGCCAAAGCAGTCTCCACTGAAAAGACCGGAAAAATGCTCGATATGATGAAGGGCATGTCGAAGATGGGGAATAGCGATTCCTCACCCACTGGTAAATTCAAGGAGATCAAGGGTGTTGAGAAGGACGGTAAAGAAGCTACCGTTAAATATTGTTGCGATAAGAACGGCAAGGAGTCCGAAATGACCCTGAAGAAGAAAGGTGGAGAGTGGAAAGTCCACATGAAGAAAGAGCAACCCGGTAAGGGTGGCTCGAAAGGTGCTGGAGGTTCCGGCGGCCCCGGCGGTTCCGGTGGCTCCAAATAAGGGTCTCCTTGATCCTGAAAAAGGCTGATCTCTCATGAAACGGGTGGTCAGGTTCCTTTTTTTGACACCTATTATGTTCCTGCTCGGTTGTAATACCGGGCAGGAACATTCTTTTTCGCCCTATCAGCTAAGCAATAGCGAAAAAGAAAAGCTCCGGGAGGGTGATATCATCCTCCGTTACGGGGAGGGATTGGCCTCTGATATGATCGTGGAGGTCCTCGATGAAGAGCGGGAGGTTTCCCATTGTGGCATCTTATCGCGAAAAGAGGACGGGGGGTTTCGAGTGATCCACTCCGTATCCAGCAGTATTTCAAAAAGCGATGGGATGCAGGCCCAAAGCTTGGACCGCTTCATTGCTCAAAGCGTGGATAGCACCGTCATGGTCGTCCGTTATAAGGGAAAAGGGGCCAAGAATGTGGGGCCGAAGATCGCTCGAAAAGCTGAGCATTACTTGGACCAAAAGATCCCCTTCGATCCATCTTTCGACCTTTCGAGCCGCTCCAAGTTCTATTGTACGGAATTGATCGAAAGGTCTTTTAAAGAATCATTGGGGCGTTCCATCTTGAAAGGGCACCTCGATCGCCCTTATGGGCACCTTCATTTCGATCTTTTCTGGAAGTCCGATCGATTTCGGACCATCATCGATCACCACCGCTAGGAGGCTCGGATCAGGCTTCTTCCTCTTTTAATTCCCTTACTTCAAAATGGTAGTGCTCCATCACGGGATTGGTGAGCACTTTTTTGCAAGCTTCCTCTGCACTGGCCTCCGCCTCCTCTTTGGAAGAGGCTTCCAGATCGAGGCGGATATGCTTGCCGATCCGGACGTTCGATATATCGTTTAATCCGAGGTCTTGTAGACTCTGCGTTACGGTTTTCCCTTGCGGGTCCAAAAGGGCCTCTTGAGGCATGATGTCGATCTCTGCGCGGTATTTCATGAAGGATCTCGTTGAAGGAGGAATGAAAGGATCGGGTACAAAAGTACGAGGAAGGGGAGTGCTTTGAAAAAGAAAAGGGGGAATAAAAGAAGCACCGCTCCGATCAAAAAGTAACGGGCTTCGTTCCCCTTCCAGGCGAAATGCTGAAATTTAAAAGAGGCACAGTGGAGCGGTGAGACCATGAGGGCGGAAAAAAGCAGGGCCATGCTCAGGAGGAAGATCGGGTGGACCAGGATCTGAAGTTCGTTCTCTCCGAAAGGCATGATCCCAAGGTCGGGGCCTTCCATGGCCAAAGGAATGCCTGCCCAGAAAAGGGCATTGGCCGGAACAGGCACACCTTTGAAATCTTTGAGCTGTTCGCTGTCCAGGTTGAAGCGAGCAAGGCGAAGGGCCGCAAAGATCGCGATGATGAACGCGAAAAAGGGAAGCACGGAAATATAGCTCGGAACAGGGTCCTGTCCGACTAGAAAGGCAGAGGCCATGTTGGCTTTCAGGTAATAGAAGCAGATCAGGGAAGGAAGTACGCCAAAGCTCACTAGGTCAGCTAAAGAATCCAATTCTCCACCTATTTCGGATGAAGCCCCTAATAAGCGCGCGACGAGCCCATCGAGCAGATCGAAAAGACCGGCCAAAAGAATAAAATAGGAAGCTTGCAAGGCACCCCCCTGGAAGAGGAGCACGATCCCAATACAGCCTGATAACAGATTGCAAGCGGTGATCGCGTTCGGGATCTGGTTTCGGACCATCATATCGGATATGAGGTCAATGATAATGATCCTTCTTAATTCCCGTTCACCGTCCGCTTTGTAAATTCGATCTAAGTGAGCGGCCCCATGCGAGAACGCCTATCTCCTTTATCGGCGATCATTCTACTTTTCTTTTTGGGGATCGGAGAACTCTCGGCCCAATCCGAAACGGCTCCCAAATACAGCAACGACTTCCTTTCGATCGGGGTCGGTGCTAGAGCTATGGCCATGTCGAACAGCAACGTGGTCAGTACCAACGACGTTACTTCGACTTATTGGAATCCGGTGGGCTTGTTGGATGTCGAGAGCGATCTCCAACTGGGGGCTATGCATGCGGAGTATTTTGCCGGGATCGCTAAATACGACTTCGGGGGAGTGGCCAAACCGCTCGATGATTCGAGTGCTCTTGGCGTCTCATTGATCCGTTTCGGGGTGGACGATATTCCCAACACCATCAATTTGGTGGGGCCCAATGGGAACATCGATTACGATAGGATCACTTCCTTTTCCGCCGTCGATTACGCTGCTCTTATCTCTTACGCCAAGGATATGCCCATCGAGGGGCTCCAGGTCGGAGGGACCGCCAAGATCGTCCACCGTACGGTGGGGGATATGGCCACTGCATGGGGTTTTGGGCTCGATGCGGGGCTTCGCTATGAACACGAAGGCTGGCGTTTTGCTGCTTTAGCAAGGGATATCACCACCACCTTCAACGCTTGGAGCTTCGACCTGAGTGAGCGCCAAAAGCAGGTGTTCAAACAGACCGGCAATGAGATCCCGCAACAGAGCCTCGAGATCACCCTCCCGCGGATCCATTTGGGAGCTGCCCGTAAATTCCGGATCAGTGAGAAATTCGATCTCCTTACCGAGCTCGATGTGGATGTTACCACGGACGGAAAGCGCAATGTGCTTCTCGTGGGTGCTCCCTTCAGTGGGGCTCCCCATTTCGGATTCGAGCTTTCCTACGATAGCTTCATATTCCTACGCGGAGGGGTCGGAGGGTTTCAACGCGTCAAAGCTGCCAGCGGGGGAACGGATATGCTCTGGCAACCCAATTTAGGAGTAGGGGTTGACATCAAGGATCGACTTATCATCGATTATGCCTTGACGGATATCGGGGACCAGACCGTGGCCCAGTATTCCAATATTTTCTCCTTGAAATACAATATCTTTAAACTAAAGGAGGATTAGATCAAAAGGAAAGGGTTGATCTTGTGAGTGCACAAGTCTTTCCCTTTGGAACGCGCTCCCATGTTCGATCGAAAGCTCGCCATCTTTTTGCTTTTGGGGCTCTTGCTCCTCGGGATCGGGGGTAAGGGTCAAACCTTTGGGAATGAGTGGATCGATCATAGTCAGCAGTACTTTCGGATCCCCATCGCGAAGACCGGGGTTCACAAGATCGATCACAGCACCCTCCAGAGTGCAGGTTTTCCGGTGAGCATCGACCCTGCTCGATTTCAACTCTTTGGAAGGGAAGAGGAGCGATACATTCACATTAAAGGCGGGAGTGATGGGTCCTTCGATCCCGGGGACCACATCGAATTCTATGCGGAAAAGAACGACGGATGGCTCGATTCTTTGATGTACCAAGACCCAACGGTCGGAAGCTTTCCCAAGGTGCCCCAGAAGATCACGGATCCACATTACAGCTTGTACAACGACACGCTCTATTATTACCTGACCTGGAACAATAGCAGCAACAACCGTCGAATGGAGGTGTCGAACGATCTTTCTTATTCCAGTTATACGAGCCTCGACTACGTTTTCCGTACGGCTCGGAGAAGCCTTACGGGGCGATATTCGAAAGGATTAAGAAAGGGATACGATTCCTACCCCCATATCACCGAAGGAGAAGGTTGGGTCGGTGGGCTTTTCAACAAAGGGCAACAGGACGATCGGGATTTGGCCACTTTCGACCCTTACCAAGCAGCAGGGGCCCCGGATGCTGAGTTAGTGGCCGCTTCCGTGAGCCAAAGCGATGCGAGTTCCTTTTCCACTGAGAATCACCACTTACAAGTGTTGTACGGACCGAGTCCGGGTAACTTGCTCGTCGACACGACTTACGAAGGCTATCAGTTGAACCGTTTTAAACGGAGCATTCCGAACAACGACATCGGTTCCCCCAATACGATCATCCGTCACCGGTCCATCGATGATTTGGGTGCGGCCACGGATTATCATGCTGTTTCCTACATCGAACTGAGCTATCCGTTCGGGATGGATATGGGTGGTCGGGAACGTTTGCACTTTGAGGTGTCATCTTACCCGGGGAAGCGCCATCTCCCTTTTACCGGCTATGGGGGGAGCGATGCTTTTGTATATGTCCTCGACGGCCAAGTCCAGCGTTTACCCGTGGTCACGAGCGGATCGAATGCAGATCTCGTGCTTCCTCAGCAATCGGGAGCGGGGAGGTCCCCTTGTTATATGACCTCCAAGGATTCGATGCACGTGGTCCAAAACGTGGAACCAGTGATGGGAAGCGGCTCTTTTCGGGACTTTTCCCAGATGGATCCGGATTCGGCTTTCCTTATCATCACGCATTCCAGCTTGATGAGCCAAGCGCAGGATTATGCGGACTATCGCAACGGAACGACCGGGCCAGTGGGTGGGGTCGATACCGTCGAGACCGTGGTAGTGGATGTGAAAGAGTTGTACCATCAGTTCGGAGGGGGGATCCCCAAGCATGCTTTGGCGATCCGGCGCTTTTGTAAGTTCACCCTTAAGGAATGGAGCAGCGCCCCGAGAGCCCTTTTCTTGCTGGGAAAATCAGTGCGGGAGGCTAATGAGAGCACCCCCGGTTCGCGCAAGAGCAAGAGCGCGTATGCCTCGAATTTGGTGCCTTCCTTCGGCTACCCCTCGGCGGACAACCTTTTTACAGCGGGTCTTGACGGAGCGGACCCTCTCAAAACCCGGATCCCGGTCGGGCGCTTGGCGGCCAAGAACGGTCAGGAAGTGAACGAGTACCTTTTGAAGGTTCAGCAATACGAGAACAAAAAGGCTCCCAATGAGGCGAAAGAATGGATGAAAAGGGTCCTTCATTTCGGTGGTGGGGCGAATCAAGGCCAACAGAACCTTTTTGCGGGGTATTTGGGGTCTTATGAGACCACGATCGAGGATGTTCACTTCGGAGGGCGGGTTCACACTTTTATCAAAGAATCTTCCAAGCCGATCCAACTCAATGTGGCCGATTCGGTGAAAACGCTCATCGAGGACGGGGCTTCGCTCATGACCTTTTTCGGTCATGCGAGCGGGAATGGCTTCGATCAAAGCATCGATGATCCCCAAGCTTATGACAATCAGGGGAAATATCCCTTGCTCGTCGCGAATGCTTGTTACAGTGGGGACATTCATCAGCCCACCAGTAATTCGACGAGCGAAGAGTTCGTTCTCGCCGATCAGCGAGGGACCATCGGCTTTATCGCTTCCGTGAAACAGGGAACCGCGAACGGACTCCATCCCTACACGGATCAATTCTACAAGGCGGTGGGGAAAGAGGCTTATGGGGAATCGCTCGGCCGGCAGATGCAATATGCCGTGGAACAATATGGAAGCGGTTCTTATAACAAGACGCTCACCTGTTTGGGAATGAGCCTTCACGGGGATCCTTTCCTTTCGCTTTATTCGAGAGAGCGTCCGGAATACAAGATCGAGCCCTCCGACATGACCTTTGAGCCTGGTGATGTCACCCCGCAAGTGGATTCTTTTACGGTCAGGCTTGGCGTTACGAACATCGGGCGGGCCACGAACG
>CAZOSO010000077.1:0-2387 GCA_964582635.1 uncultured Weeksellaceae bacterium
CAAGTGGTCTCGAGCCCTCCGAATATGACGGACTTGATCGAAAAGACCGGGAGCAATAAGACTTGGGATATGTCCTCCTTGAGCGGGAGTCCTGTGACCTATGACATCCTTTCCCCCTCTGCTGGCCAAAAAACGAGCGATTATCCCAACTCCTCGAAGTTGGAGTTCACCAACAACAACAGCTCCGAAACTTATTTTATAAGCAACTCCTCCGAATGGAGCCAAGAAGGTTCTTATATCCCCAGCACGGTCCAAGTGATCTACAACGATCCCCGTCAGTTCCTGAGCTTCCCCATGACCTACAACGATATGTTCACCGATGCTTTCTCGGGAACCGTGGAGAACATCGCTGCAGGGGTCACTTACGACCGTTACGGTTCCAATGAATCCGTTGCAGATGGATATGGCAAGCTGATCCTCCCTTATGACACGGTCGAAAATGTGTTAAGGGTCCGTAACGTCGGAAGTTACCAGGACACCAACAGCAGCGGCATGGTGATCGGCAACTACCAAGACACCATCATCACTTTTTACAATACAGCGACCGACCATCGCATTGCGAGCATGACCTCACTTTATGCCAATGGTAGTCGTCAGTCCTATCAAGCCAGCTACCTCAGTCAATCCGACCTGGCGATGGCACTCGGGGAAGAACAAGAGGAAGAAGAAGTTTCCATGGATATCCGCCCCAACCCGGCCCGGGAAGCCTTTAAGCTCAGTCTGCCCCGCCAGGCTGGAAGCATCGAAGGGGAAGAGGTGCGGATCGTCGATATTACCGGTAAGGTCGTCGAGCGCTTCGATCCCAAGCACTCGATGGAATCGGTCGATATCTCCGACCTGGAAAGCGGTGTTTATTTGGTCCACTATGAAAGCGAGCTCGGACGGAGCACCCAGAAACTGATGGTGAACTGAAAGTTCCGATCGATCTTCTTTCAAAAAGGCCGGGTCGTTGACCCGGCCTTTTTTTTGTTCCTCCTAAGTTTGTAGGAACATCAAAACAGCCTGACCATGCGAACCCGTTCTTTTATCATCGCTTGCATCTTTTCTTGCTTCCTCTTGAGCTGTTCTTCTTCCAGATCCGAAGGCGATCAAGGAAAAGGGGAGGAAAACGACTCTTCGGACACGACGACGGTGGAAAAAAAGAAGAAGGAGCAGGAAAACGAGCGGGAAAACCCATGGAATGAGGATCAACTCATGGAACCGGCCCGATTGGCTTCGATGCTCCAGGATTCCAGTGCCGAACTCCCTCTGATCCATTGCGTCGGTCCCTCGGCCTTGATCCCCGAATCCAAAGGGTTTGGAGAAGCGCACAAAGACAGTGCTTTAGCAGCTTTTAAGAGTCAACTTCAAAAGCTGTCCAAGGATACGTCCCTGGTGATCTATTGCGGCTGTTGCCCCTTCGAGGATTGCCCCAATGTCCGCCCGGCCTTCTCCTTGCTCGAAGAGATGGGCTTCCAGGAACATCGCCTCCTCAATTTGAGCACCAGCCTGAAGGCGGATTGGATGGATAAGGGATATCCGACCCGAGAAGAGGGATAAAAAGCCGCCCCAACTTTTTCCAGGACTTCTTTGTTCACTTTGCGACACTTTGTCGTATGCGCAAGCTGTTCCTCATAATCAGCATCTTTATCCTGATCGTCTTCGGGCTATTAGGGTATTTTCACGCCCCTGGCTGGTGGATCGCTTTAGCCTGCCTCTCCCCCTTCTACATCGTCGGCTACATCGATCTCTTTCAAAGAGAACATACCATCCGTAGGAATTTCCCCATTATCGGGAACCTCCGCTACTTTTTCGAGGACATCCGCCCTGAGGTCTACCAATACTTCATCGAGTCCGATACTGATGGACGGCCGTTCAACCGAAAGCAGCGTTCGCTCGTATATCAACGGGCCAAGCAAGAGCTGCAAACCGTACCCTTCGGCTCTCAATACGACGACGATAGGATCGGCCACGAATGGATCGATCACTCCATGTATCCGGTTGAATGGGAGGACAAACTTCCGCGCATCACGGTCGGAGGTCCTGAATGCCAAAAACCCTATGATGCGAGCATCCTGAACATTTCAGCGATGAGCTTCGGGGCATTGGGAAAGAACGCCATCGAGGCGTTGAACGCAGGAGCGAAGATCGGAGGGTTTGCCCATAATACAGGAGAAGGAGGCATCAGTCCCTATCACCTCAAAAGGGGGGGTGACCTGATCTGGCAGATCGGGACCGGTTATTTCGGATGCCGGACCCCGCAAGGGGATTTCGATCCCGAGCGGTTCCGGGAGATGGCCGGGAAGGAGCCCGTTCGCATGATCGAGATCAAGATCTCCCAAGGGGCCAAGCCAGCTCACGGAGGTGTGCTGCCCGCTGAAAAGAACTCCGAGGAGATCGCACGAGCT
>CAZOSO010000077.1:2487-10419 GCA_964582635.1 uncultured Weeksellaceae bacterium
TGTCGCGATCGCATCCGCCTTTTTGCTGCAGGTCGGATCATCAACGGTTTCGACATGATCAGGGCCATCGCTTTGGGGGCGGACGCCTGTTATAGCGCCCGAGGGATGATGTTCGCATTGGGCTGTATCCAAGCCTTGCGTTGCAACCAGAACAACTGTCCCACTGGCGTGGCCACCCACGATCCTCAACTCCAAAGCGGCCTTATCGTGGAAGGCAAAAAGATCCGGGTGGCCAATTTCCACAACGAGACCGTGCATTCTGCGGTGGAGATCCTCCAGGCCTGTGGAAAGCGCAGCTTTCAAGAACTCGAGCGCAAGGACATTAACCGCAGAGGGGACAACAACCGGGTGCTTAGCTACGAGGAGCTTTATCCCTATCAAGATATCCCAGCGAATTGAGCCTTAAGTAGCTTAGAGAGAAGCATATAAAAAGTCCTCTTATCTCTTTTTATATCTTCATTCCTCTATAAACTTTTCCTTATGCATTCCACAAAGCCACCCATCCTTTTTTTAACGCTTTCGGTCCTGATCCTCCCCTTGCTCATCGGTTGTCATCAGAGAGGAGACCAAGAGGGAATGCACCGGCGGAAAAGCCCCTCAGGAGCCGCATTGAAGGAAAAAAGAAGGCAGTTGGACCGGGAGGACTACGATCGCACACCCGCGAATCCCTACAAAGAGGTCACCGAGCATCCCTTATCCACCTTCGCCATCGACGTCGATGGAGCTTCTTATGCCAATAGCCGTCGCTTTATAAACGATGGAGAGCTTCCGCCCAAGGATGCGGTAAGGCCGGAAGAGTTCATCAACTATTTTGATTACGATCAGCCGGCTCCAGAAGGGGATACGCCGATCTCCATCAACAAAGAACTCGCCCCATGTCCGTGGCAAAAGGAGCATCATCTTCTGCGGATCGGCTTAAAGGGCAAAGAGATCGAAAAGGAAAAAGCCCCGCCTTCCAACCTGGTCTTTTTGGTGGATATATCAGGTTCGATGGAATCCCCCAAAAAGCTCGGCCTGGTCAAGCGGTCCCTGAAATTGCTCACGGATCAGCTCAGGGAAGAGGACCGGATCAGCATCGTGGTCTATGCTGGCGCCTCAGGGGTGGTCCTGGAGCCAACATCAGGGGATGAAAAAGAAAAGATCCGAAAGGCCCTGGAAGATCTTTCACCAGGAGGGAGCACCGCAGGAAGCGAAGGGATCGAGCTAGCGTATCAAAAAGCGGAAGAGGAGTTCTTGGAAGACGGGAACAACCGAGTGATCCTGGCCACCGACGGGGACTTCAATGTAGGCGTGACCAGCGATGGTGCTTTGACCCGTTTGATCGAGAAAAAACGGGAAAGCGGGGTTTTTCTGTCCGTCTTAGGCTTTGGAACAGGGAATTATCAAGGAGGGAAAATGGAAAAGCTCTCCAACAAAGGGAACGGGAACTATGCTTACATCGATAACATCCTCGAGGCAAAAAAAACGATGGTCAACGAGTTCGGAGGGAGCATGTACACCATCGCAAAGGACGTCAAAGCGCAACTGGAGTTCAACCCTTCCAAAGTCGCTTACTACCGTTTGATCGGTTACGCGAACCGTCAACTCGCTGCGGAGGAATTCAATGACGATTCAGTGGACGCCGGTGAGATCGGTTCCGGCCATTCCGTGACCGTCCTTTACGAGATCGTCCCTCCTGGTGTCGAACCCCCTAAAGCTCCAGGAAACGTGGACTCTCTGAAATATCAAAAAAAGGAGCTCGATCCGAAAGCTAAGAGCTCGAACGAGTTGGCCAACGTCAAGATCCGCTATAAAGAGCCCGACGGAGAAAAGAGCGAACTCCTCCAAGAGCCCGTTCGAGATGAGCTCGACCAAAAGCCCGGGAAAGACTTCCTTTGGTCCTCGGCTGTCGCCATGTTCGCTATGGAACTAAGAGACAGCCCCTATAAAGGGAACAGCAGCTTTAAAAAGATCCGGGAATTGGCTGAAAAAGGGAAAGGGTCCGAAGATGAATGGGGTTATCGTACGGAATTCCTGAAACTAGTGGAAAAGGCCTCTACTTTGAAGCGAACCGCTTCAGCATCCGCTCAGAAGGAAGGGGCGAACGAGTAAAGCAGCTTCTCTCACCCCAGGATCAGCCCTTTGATCAGCAAGTAGAGCAAGGAAGCCCCGATGATCGGCAAAAAGCCCATGGAAATGCGCTTCCGCATCGAAGGGCTTCCGAAGGTCAAACAAACCCCGTACTTGAGAAGGCTGTTCGAGATCGCTCCGATGACGATGGCCAAATGCGAAACGAAGAACTCAAAGCGCTCCCCTCCGAGCTTGGACATGGATATCGTGATCGCATCCACGTCCGTTAAACCCGAAATCCCACTGGCCAAATAAACCCCCTTGTCCCCGAAATTCTCCTCGGCGAAAGCGACCAGGAGGAGAATCGCTGCATAGAGCACTCCGAAGGAAAAAGCGCTGATCAGGTTCAACGGATTCTTCGGTTGATGGCCCATCCCCTCTTCCTTTCGATCTTCCCTGCGGATCAGATAGACACCGGCTGATACCCCGACGGTTCCGATCAAAAGGATCGGTAGCAGCAGGTCCCAAAAGAGGGTTTGGTTCCATATGAAAAGCCAGATCAGGATGCGGGGGAACATGATGGAAGAAGCCAGGACGATCCCTCCGGCATATTCCCCCACGTGCGCTTCATCCTTTCGGCTCCTCCGCGAGAAGGTCCAGGCGACCGCAGTACTCGAAGCGAAACCCCCTAGCACCCCGGTGATGATCGTCCCCCTTTTTGTGCCGATGAATTTGGCCAGGAGATAACCCAGGAAATCGATCGCCAGGATGATGATGACGATCCGCCAGATCCGGCTCGGGTTGAGCACATCGAAAGGCCCGAAGGTCTGATCCGGCAAAAGCGGATAGATCAGCACCGAAAGCACCACGAACTGAAGCAGCGCGAAGATGTCTTTCTGGGCGATCTTCCCGATGGCGGTGTGGAGCTGGATCTTAAGGGCGAGCAAGCCGGTCACCACGACCGACCCGATGATAGCGAGACCGGCATAACCAGCTTGCACCATCCCCCCCAGCATGAAAGCGATGATCATCGCCATTTGGGTGGTACCCCCGGTCTGTTCCCGTTGATAGGACATCACATAAGAGACGATCACAAAAGCGATGAAGCTCAAGGCCCCGAGCGTGAAGATCCAATGAGAAAGCACTCCGGTCAGGAACATGCAGAGGTAACCCAGAATGGTGATCAGCGGAAATGTGCGGACCCCCGCGAAGATCTCAGGGCCGATCCCATCCCCTTTCTTGGAGCTTTCCCGCTCCATGCCCATGAGCACCCCGATCCCGATGGCGATCAGGAAACGGAGTACTTCCCCCTGCTTAAGGCCTTCTAACAACTGATCCATGGCGCAAAGAAATACAAGGTGGGCCAATGAACATCACCCCTCCTCTCAGATCATTTACGAAACTGCTAGTAGAACGGTTAACCCGCTTTCTTCCAAGTACAAATATTCGCCCCCTTTCGCAACCAGCCCTTTCCTTCGAGGAAGGCGAACGGATCCGACAGATGCCTTCTACTTCAAGACCTCCGGCATCTTTTCCTTGAAGCGCTCAAAGCGGGGAACGGACACCCTTCGCACATAGCCCCGATCGGGATGCTTCTTCACGTAATCCTGGTGGGAAGCTTTCGCCTTGTAGAAGGCGTCCAACTTTTGGATCTCGGTCACGATCGGCTCATCGTAGGCCCCGGACGATGCAACACTATCCTTAGCAGCTTGAGCGATCCGCTTCTCTTGCTCGTTCTGGTAAAAAATGATGGAGCGATACTGGGGGCCGAAGTCCGGATCCTGTCCCTTCGTTGTCGGGTCTTGAGAGGCATAATAGACATTCACAAGGGTCTTGAAATCAACCTCATCCGGGTCGTAGATCACTTTTACGGTCTCCGCATGCTTCGTGCCTCCGTTCGCCACTTGGCGATACGAGGGATCTTCGACCTCACCCCCTGCGAATCCGGAAACAGCCTCCTGTACCCCTTTTACTTCCTCATAGATATGCTCCACGCACCAAAAACATCCACTGGCGAAATAGGCTTTTTCAAGGCTGTCCGGAACAGGCTTGCTCGAAGAATGCTCCTCTTGAGCCCTTTCATTCCCTCCATGGCAGGAGGCAAAAAGGGGCATGGACAAAAGCAGGAAGAGGGCAGTGCGTAGCATAGGGATAGCCTTTTTTTGATACTTGAATAACGCCCTTTGCCCCCTTTGAGTTCATACCCCTTGCTTCGACCTCCCTACCGGGACAAGGTCACTTTACCGCTGATCCAACGCCCGTTCTTAGCCCGGTAACGGATCAAATAGATGCCTGAGGAGAACTCGCTGAGATCAGCGGTGATCGGCTCTCCTGGCTCGAGGTTCTCGAGGACCCGAAGCACCTTTCCGGTCAGATCGCTGATATAAAGCTTTCGGATCGCCTGCTCGGTCCGGATGTGAAGCTTTCCCTTGGTGGGGTTCGGATAATAGCTCCATTCGACATCTCCCGCTTCTCCCAAGGGATCATCGTCGGTGGAGGCGCTATCCGGTTTCGGCTTCTGGGCCGTATCCTTATCGCTTCCGGCCACTACCTGCGAATCCGGTAGATGGACGCCCATTTCGGGCATCTGTTGCTGGCAGTCGGGCATGTAACTGTAGGACTTGATGATCCGGACCAAAAGATCGTTGAGGACCTCTACGTCGTAGTCCTTTTCGGTGGATGGTTTGACGTGGTCCCCACCTACGGGGCTATGGTCGGTCAAAAAGGTATAGGTCCCGTTGCTGGTCAAGGCGAGCGAACGCATAAGGTACTCGGTAGGCTTGGGCATTCCGCTCGCGGTAACAGGGACGATCCGGATCCCTTTCCGAGCCGCTTCCCGGACGAGCTTTTGCATCTTCTTTTCAATATCGGGGCGATGATGGGGCGGCGCATCCAGGACCAAGAAGAGGATCTTGGTCCGGGTGTTCTCCCTCCAGTCCAAATGGTGGATGGCTGAATCGAGGGCGATCTCGACCGCTTCAGGACCATCGCCTCCACCCCCTCCTCTCTGGCGGTCGATAAAACCGATCGAACGGGAAAGGACGTTGGTAAACCCTTGGGAGCGGACCAGGTAATCATCCCCGTGATCCCGGTAGAAGACGTTCCCGAAGCGGAAGTTCAAGCGGCTGCTGATCGACTTGGACCGATAGATCATCCGGGCGAAGTCGGAGCGCAAATAGTCGATCTCATCCCCCATGCTCCCGGTCGCATCCATGACGATAGCGATGTCGACCTTCTTCGATCGGGAACAGGGCTGGTCGAAGGTCACCCTGTTGATCCCGGCCTCGAAGCGAGTTGGGTCCGCAATGTACTTTCGCTCTCCTCGATAGCTCACGGAGATGGCCGGATCGGAGATCCGAGCCCCCTCCCGGGAAAGGCTTCCCCAAAGCTCGACCCGTCCCGTATTATCGGTCCGCCCCTGGAAGATCGGCTCATCATCTTGCCACAGGATCGCCTTGGCGTTCGCCAAAGGCATCCCGTTCGGACCTTTGACCTGGACCGTATACCGCTGTCGTGGGGATATCCCCCATTCCTTGCCGATACGCTCCAATTCCTTGCGGCTCTCACCGGTCCACATCTCCCATTCGGCAAGGTCGTTGATCTCCCCGGCGGTCAAGGTTCCGTATTTGGTACTGTCCTCACCTCCTTTTCCTTCTTCCGACCGACCCCACATGGGCATAGGAAGCACTTTAGGTCCGTATGAGGCATGCCCCGACCTGGTGGCCTCTTTGGCCATCCGGCTTCGCGAAGCTCTTTTCGAACGGCTTTTGCTTTTGTCCATCTCCAGCTTCTCCCCTTTGTACTTGCTATCCGCATCCGCTTCTAATTCAAAAGAGGCTTTCTCATCATCCGTCACCTTCATGGTACGGGTGACCTTTTTGTGACCGGCAAATACGATCTCGCAACGATAGGTCCCCGTATCGAGCTTCACTTTGAAATTCCCCGAGGGATCGGTCAGCACGTTCTTGACCAGCTCCCCGTTTTTGTATATGTTCACATTGGCATAGCCCAAACCCCTTCGCTCGAAAGAAGAGCTCACCTCTCCCGAAATGGACTGCGCGGAAAGAAGGAAAGGGAGGGTCAGAAAAAGGAAAAAGAAAAGCGAGATAGCGACGTTGGAAAACTGCTTGCTCGGTATCATGGTCTTGGAGCTTAGGTTCGACGAAACGATCGTTGCCGAACATGAGGCAGCTCCCCCAAAAGAGATCGGAAAAAGCCCTGTAAGAGAATTGTAGAACAATTACCGATCCGTTACGATCCGTTTACAAGGATGATGAGGCGGATAGCAAATAGCTTTAGGAATTGACGGAGGAGGAGCGTCATTATATGGAAGTGCTCAAGCTCCGTGTAGCGGAGACCTTCGCCGGGGATCGCCCGGTAAGGCCCGTGGATGAATGGAGCGTACCGGACATCGAAAGGTTCCGGGAAGAGCTTCAGGAAAAGGTCCAGGGGACGGTCAGCGAAAAATGGTTCTATACCCACATGAAGGGGAAGGATCAGGCCAAGCTCCCAAGGATCGACACCCTGAACCTCTTGAGCCGTTACGCTGGGTACGAGGATTGGGAAGACCTGAAAGCGAAGCATCCCTATGAAGAAAGAGCCGCCGATAAGCAAGCCAAAAAGAGCCAACACCCGGTCCTTTTATCCCTGCTCATCCTCCTCGCCCTGGGTTTGGGGGCCATTCCTTTTATGAAGAACGGAAAGGAGACATACCGGATCTGTTTCGAGGATGGGGACACAGGGGATCCCATACCATGTAGAAAATTGAACGTGGAACTTCTGCGAAAGCAGGAATCCCCGCTCCGGATCCAGGGTGACACGAACGGTTGTTTCAAATTGCCCCGGAAAAAAGGAAAAGTCCGTTTAGTCGTTACTGCTCCTTATTACCGAAGCGATACGATCGTCCGTAAGACCGACCGGAAGCTCAAAGAAGAACGGATCCCTCTTCAAAAGGACGACCAGGCTTTACTCCTCCACAGTTATTCTACGGCGGAAAGGGAAGACCTTGAAGAACGAAGGGCAAGGCTCGACAGCATGATCGCCGACGATGCTCGCATCTACCAAGTCCACGGGACCCTGAAAAAAGGGATCGAGATCTACAACAAAGAAGAATTCATCGACAAACTCACGATGCCTCTATCGAGCCTGGACCGGATCGAAGTGATCGAGACCCATTATAACGCGAGCGGCAAGATCCGATCGATCCGTTTCCAGCAGGCATCCGAATCGGAGGAATGATATGGAACGGAATTCCCTAAGGCTGCTCACGACCCTCTTTTTCATCTTCCTTTTCCTCGCTGTGGCCCACGGTCAAAGCAAAGCGGAAAAAGATAGAAGTTCAAAGGAGGCCGCTAAGGCCAGAATGAGCCGGGAGTCAACTCTCAAGAAACAATTCATTTCGAAGCACCCCTCTAAGGAGGACCTCAAAGCCTTCAAAACGCAGACGGGCCAAAAAGTGGAAGAACTGGCTGAATATCTCGAGATCCTTAGCGACAGCTCTTACGGGAAAAGCCTTTGCAAAAGGGCTTCCGAGCAAGCCCTCGAACTCTTCGACCGAAAAGACCGGACCTTTTCAGGCCTCCCACTGGAAAAGAATGAGCAGCTCGAGGGGGAGATCGCTCGAGTGATCGATTCTTTGCGCTCAAGGGATGACCTTATCATCGGTACAGAAGTAGAAGATCTTCGAGTAGGCGCTTTCGAGCGAACGGAGGAAGGTCATTACGAAGGGGAGCTTTCCTTCACCCTTCAAGTCGAGCTACGAAAAGAAAAAGGAGCGGAACCTTTTCTTCGGAAAGCCCTTAAAATGAAAGGAAAGAGCCTCCTCAAGAAAGTTCCGAAAAGCTTCGGGGAAGAAGAACGAAAGGTCTGGGAGGTCTTTTTGGG